>JACMRM010000048.1 GCA_014376445.1 Bacteriovorax sp.
AAAGTTTTTTTTAATTGATCTTTAGAAACTTCATTTAACTTATTCTCTTTATATGATATTTCAAAATATCCCCTGCTTGACTCGTCTTTAAAAGGATCGCTTTCATCTAATGAAAATCCAAGTTTGTTTTTTACAAGGTGGAGGTTTGATATGTATTTCCAAGGCTCTCCCTCTGCGTGGCATGACAAGCTAACTAAAATAAGAAATATCCCATAAATTCGAGAAATTTTTTGAAACAATTCATACCTCCATTAGTTTTTAATTCTTGGTTATCTATCAAGATACACATGCCAATGATCAGCACTGAGTGTGTCTGGATCTTCCCCGGATTGGTATGGATTATTTAAAGTATTTATAATTATGGCTATATCTAGTGGTGTTTTTAAATTTTCAGCACTAGGTTGATTTTTAAAGACACTTAACGAAAGGTCGATAGCATTACCTGTTCGATGTCCAGAATGTGGAGGCGTCCATGGGTGTCTTCCTGTACTAACTCGAACTCTATTCACTTTCTTATAGCAATCCCGATCATGGCAAATGTCGTATACACCGCCCCAAGATAAGCTTGCAGCCTCTGAGTTTAATGTGATGTATGGTATCTTGTTTATTTCTGCAAGAGATTGATAATCTTGAACGATCGTTTTTAATTTTTCGTGGCTTGTAGTAGAGAGATAATTCCCATCTTCAGGATGACTTTGACTTGAGTCATTTACGAAAAAAAATCCTGGAATATTTATTGGCACTAGATCCTCATTAATTTTGACTTTAAAATCTGTATCAATTATTCCTTCTTCTATTGTATACCCATCTGGGGAATATGCTGTAACAGTCATAGTGACTACTCCAGCGACTTCGGGTGATATATATTTTAATGATAACCCATTTGCAGGTATGTCGCTAGTTAACGGAAACCATAGGACTAATTAGAACACTATTCTCAAAAAATTCAAAATACTAACTCCCCCCCTTTTAGAAAAAGGAGAGCCTGACGGCTAATTTTAGAATATTTTTATGGGAATTTTTACGAAATATCGCTTACAATGAATGAGACTGTTTGATTAAGACCGAAATTAGACATAGCTCTGCCTACTCGAATTGAATTTGATTAAAAATATTCAGGAAATTGATCAAAACTCTCAAGTTTTGGTGAGCCTCTTGGTTCATTGATACTAATTTCATAAGCGGCCATTCCCAAATGGATCAAAATTTTTTGGCAGACATACTGATGAAATAGTTGCAATTAATTTTACTTTTCCTCCGCAATGATCACAATAACTCACCTCATGTTTAAAAACATGCTTTAAGAGATCGGCCCAAGGTGTGCGATAAGTTTTCTTTTTTATTTTTATCTTTGTTTTTTTGGGTTTAGCCATCGATGTAATGACTGATCTTTTAGTATGCCGGGCTCCAAAAACACCAGTGTATCGAATAAGATTTTGTCTAGGCGGAGGGATGAGAGCGATTATTCGTTTAATAAATTGATCTGGAGTAAATTGTAAATGAGTGGTGCCATTGGAATAAGGAGTTTTGAGTTTTAACTGAACTTTACCATTGATATAAGATATTCGTTCTTTGGCCAGCGGACCTCGTAAAACATAACGACATAATCTTTCAAGTCCATCGCGCTCATGAGCTAGTATTTTTACATTTGCATGTAAGCTAAATCCATCGTCATAACAGCAACGCATTCCTTTGAACTCTTGGTAAGGAGAATCACAGTTTTTACCAATAGGTATGGGAAGTTGATTTTTTTCATCTCTATTTTGAACACTGTGTGCATGGACCTGATTAATTGAAAAATCATCTATATTAATATTTTCAATTTTATTTAATAATTTAGTTAAACGCTTTTTTAACTGTGATACTATTTTAACAATTTCTTCATGAGTAGGAATAAATTCATGGAACACCTCAAGTCCTTGTCCATTTTCATAAAAAACTCCATCCAAGTACAATGAATGAAAATGAACATTGAGATTAAGACCTCCACCAAATCTTTGCACAACTGTAATCGCACCAACTTTAGGATTAAATATTTTTAATAATTTTGCTTTTTTTAAATAATGACGATTAATTGATCTGTGAAAAATTGCGAGCGCAGATCGTAAATATTCAGGCCGGGTCGCTAGCAGAAATCGATGAGTGTAAGGCATGCTTAAAACCCATTGCCTCACTGGGGCAACTGGAATCACTTCGTCTAATAAATGTTTGGCGGTATCGGCAGTTCTCCACCCTGAACAACTTGGACAAATGGTTCTTCCTTTGCAACTGAAAGCGACAAACTTATCCTTCCCGCAACATGAGCACTGAAAGCGGGCCATGCCTTCTGAATGAATTCCACATTTGAGGTATTTTTTAAATTCTCGTTCTAAGTGAAATGGTAAATGGACTCCGTGGGATTCTTTATCATAAAAAACCTGGCGGTAATTTTTGCGAATTATTGAATGAAGTTCAGTTTGATCGGGAGTGCGAGAAGCATACATACTCTGAAGAGATGCATGATGGTTAAAAATATTAGATTTTTAACAAACGAGAATAATTAAGACAAAAAAATTGGGGATTTAAAAAACACCTAGAAAAATGGTGGATCCTTCCACTGTTCTTTAAAATCTTATACTTGAAAAATTGAAAAGCCAATAAAAGCAAACCTGGGAGATGTTGAGTAACTTAGTAATCATCATCCCAGTTCACTGGTGTTTTTGTACCTGCTTCCCAATCTTTTCGAAGGATACTATATTTAACCGTATCGTAGAGTTCTCCATTAGCCGTAGCCCAATCATTTCGATAGTGGCCTTCTTTAACATATCCTACTGCACGAAATAATTTTCTCATAGGACTATTATCAACTCTCGTTGTTCCTGCAATACGTTCAAGCTGTGGCCATTTTTCAAATAAATATTTTGTTAACCAATGTACAGCTTGTTTTCCTAATCCCTGACCTCTATTTTTATTACTGATGCGTAAATCAAATAATGGATAACCATCATCAATATCTTCAAGATCAAAAAGACGGATGAATCCAACTTCTTTTTTTATTTCATCAAGAATCCAAAAGCTTTCATGATTACTTCCAACGAATACCCCGTCCTCTATCATTTTTATAACCTTATCTGATGTTAATTTATTATTAACATGAAATGGCCAAGTTTCATTAGTAAGAAAATTAATTAAGCGTTCTTTGTCTTGTGGAAATTGAACAGGGATAAATGAAGTTTTCATTAGTAATATCTTTTATTTAATAAATCATTAATAACTGCTTATGAAGCTTTCTTCCAAATCGTTTTAGGTTTCAAATTCTGCTCTTTGCAGCTTCTCAAAAAATCGTTTAACAATGTTTGATAAGGTGTATTTGTCTCTTCGCTCAACTTCTTGAAGTACTCAACGACATCAGAGTCAAGACGAATAGTGACACTCTTCTTAAGCTTATTAATATAAGGATTAGCTTTAAGTTTCATATTTTTCAAATTGTATTCTTTTCTCATACTCACCTCTTAATTAAATTTCTTCAAAATCTTTCTTCTCTCTCTTCGTCGCCTTTCTTGCACTTATGATTCTGATTGTATCTTTTTCTTCTTTATAAACATGAATGACGATAAGTAGATTTGAATTATGATTGTGGCCAATCATTAAAAATCGATCTTCACTGGCCGAGTGATCAGGATCATCTGTTATTTTTGCTAGCGGATCATAAAAAACCGTAACGGCTTCATCAAAAGAAACTTTATGTTTTTTTATATTCTCACTAGCTTTTTTAGGATCCCATGCAAATTTCATAAATACATTGTACATACATTGCATGTACAACGCAAGATGCTACTAATCCTGCCCACGAAAGGTCTGGGATAAAGCAATATAAGTATTTGATTTTACTTGAAATGGTGGACCAGACTGGGATCGAACCAGCTACCTTCTCACTGCCAGCGAGACGCTCTACCAATTGAGCTACTAGCCCCTACCATGCCGACAATTATGGAATAAACCTTGCACCTTTTCCAGTGCAAACATAACTTTTCTTTAACGCACAAGAACGTCAAATGAAAACCATGGGATCTTAACACAAATTGACTTCGATACCTCCTGTCTATAAGATATTATGCTGTTCAAAGCATATCCAAAACGAGGTCACCCAAGATGGGAATTTTCATTAACCGTACACTGAACTTAAAAAAAATCAAGGCCATCGGCTTTGATATGGACTACACAATCGTTCGCTACAACTCTGAAGCTTTCGAGGAATTCACTCATCAGGAAACCTTAAAAAAACTGGTCAGCGATAAACATTACCCACCTGAAATCCTAAATCTAAAATTTGATTTCAAGCGAGTCATTCAAGGACTCGTCATCGATAAATCAAAAGGAAATCTTTTAAAGGTTTCTCGTTTTGGTAAAGTAAAATCGTCTTATCACGGGCTCACTCCACTTGATTTTAAAGAGCAGCAACGCCTTTATGGAACAGGAGTTATTGATTTAGGAGACCCACACATTCAAAGTTTGGATACTAACTTTGCCGTCTCTAACGGAGTCCTCTACTCTCAATTAGTAGACCTTAAAACAAAAGGCCTGAAGCTACCTGACTTCGATACACTGGCTATGGAAATTAAAGACGCCCTAGACGCTGCCCATTCAGACGGCACTCTAAAAAATCATGTCAGAAAAAATATTTCAAAATATATTATTCAGGACCCTGAAGTTGTCGCACTTTTTGAGCGCTACAAACGCTACGGAAAAAAACTTCTGGTTATTACGAACTCAGATTTCAATTACACAAAACTTCTTCTAGATTACACAATCAATCCTTTTTTGAAAGAGCACAAAGACTGGTCAGAGCTTTTTGAAGTGACAGTGACTCTTGCAAGCAAGCCAAGATTCTTCACAACTAAAACTCCTTTTTTAACCGTTGATCCTGAAACCGGAACAATGACCAATACAGAAAAGAGAATTGAAATAGGTATTTATCAAGGCGGATATGCTGGAAGACTGCAAAAAGACTTGGGCCTTGAAGGCGATGAGATTCTTTATTTAGGTGACCATATTTACGGTGACGTAGTTACGATCAAAAAAACTTTCAACTGGAGAACAGCACTTGTGCTGGATCCTCTGGCAGAAGAAATCGAAGCGATTAAAATGAGTGCACCTATTCAGGAAGAGATCGATAAACAAATGTTTATCAAAGAAGCGCTGGAAACAAAGTTGAATCATTTTGATTTAAGAAAGCATGAGTTCAATGAAGAAATACCGAAAGAAGACTTGAGTGCATTATTTGCTGAAGTTGATAAAGTGAATGCAGTGATCTCAGATCTTCTGGATCAACACCGTAAGTTTTTCAATCCATACTGGGGAGAAATGATGAGAGCTGGTCTCGAAGAATCGCGCTTTGCTGATCAGGTTGAAAAGTATGCTTGTATATATATGACGAAAGTTTCTGACTTAATCGAGTACTCACCTCGAACTTATTTCCGACCGCAAAGAAGAATTCTTCCTCATGAATTATAAAAAAAGGCCTGCATTTAATCTGCAGGCCTTTTTTTTAATCTTTTTTCTTATGTTTCTTTTTCAGTCCAACTTGTCTTACACACTCGTCATAACCTTGTTCAGCTTCAGTAATTGTTTTTCCTTCTTTCGTTTCGCAACCAGAAGTAGAAATTTTTCCATTGGTCTTAACTTCTTTACCTGCACCGTCTGAAGATGTTTTTTTATGTTTTACTTCTTCAGACTTATAATCTTTTTCATCACCGTTTCTTGGTGTTGATTGGGCCATTACTGTCGATGCTAATGTTGTAGAAAGAATAAGTACTAAAATGATTTTCATATTTATCTCCAGGGGTGTTAAATCCCCTACAGACTAATACGCCTTACTTTTTTTGAAAAGAAGAATTCTCGCCTACAAATTTTAAAAACTGCAGATAGATTTCCCACGATTTCTCGCCGTAGCCTCCGGCCATGACGTAAGACTGGGGAATATTTCTGGATTTGAAAAACTGGTAAAGGTATTTGTCGCGATCAAGCATCTGCTCTTTTGAAAGCTTGATGAAGGACGCACTTGGGAGAGCGTCGTATTCATACGGGTCGGCGCCATTGACGACGATGACAAGGTCCGGTTTAGGAGAATTCTCCTCCAGCTCCAGAAGCCCTGCTTCGAGTCTCGCTAGATACTGATCTTCTTCGCCGATTTCAATTCCAACATCTACAGTTGAAGGAATAAACCAGGGGTCTCTGACAGTTCCTGAATTGAGAGGCCATCCTTCTTTCATATGTATTGAAAATGTTTTTATCGTTGGATCGAGTTTTAAAATTTCGGGTGCGCCGTCACCTTTATGAACATCGACATCCACAATCCACGCAGTCTTGATTAATCCTGCACTCTGCATTTTTTTGAGCGTGATCACCATATCATTCACCAGACAAAAACCGCGGCCGGCAAAACTCATCGAGTGGTGCATTCCACCACCGAGATAATAGCTAAAGCCGTTCTTTAAAGCATACTTGCTCGAAGCATACGTCATCGACACTTGTAAAAGAATTGTTTCAAGTAATTCTTTCCAGTCGCGCTTTTGATTTTTAGGATTGAATCTTTCGAACTGGCCTTCATCATTGACGAGTTCATAACACTTATAAATTTCTGACTGCCTTTCAGATGCCGTTCCAAAAAGTCTATACATGAAATCTTTCGTATGAACTCTTTCAAGATCATCGCGTGTGATTCTTTCTAGGGATTTTAAATTGGTGAATTCAAGATAAGGATAAAGAAATTGAAGAGCAGAAAAAACGTGGGATGCGCGATCATCCACGATTGGGATTTCGATTCCATATTCGCTAAATCGAAGATCACAATCGGGATGATAAAAAATCATTCAACTAAAACCAAGCAACTTGGCAGTCAATCTGTGCCCATGCTTGAACCATTGGATCGTAGAAGTTTGAGTTAACATAAACATCAACAGAAGCTCCTGGATAAATCACAACGTGGTTCGCGTATGCATTCAGAACGACGCCTTGAAAAGTTCTACCGAAAGCTACACCAGAACAGGCGACCGGTTGGAAAGTTGTATTGAATACTCTTGCAATAGCAACTTCGCGGTTAACGAAGAATTGCATTTGAGGAACGAAAGCAGCTGCTGTTCCTGAAACTGTTAATGCAGTAATCGCTGAAAGAATTAATTTCTTCATAAATATCTCCTAAAATCATTGAGAGTACAGTGATCCTTTTTAATCATTTCTGAGCGGGTTTAGCAAGTGCGACATACTCTTCTAACTCTTCATTTTTTGGTAAATTATGAGCAGCTTTAAGTAACGATTGTAGTTGATCCGAAGTTTTAGCTCCACAAATCGCCACCGATAATTCCGGGAAACTTAGGTTATAACCTAAGGCCATCTCGAGACCTGTATGGTGATTTTTATCGAGCGCAGGCCAAAGATTTTTCATCGCTTCAAACTTCGCTGAATTGTCAGCGTCTTTCCACCACGGTGCCCATGAACGGCAGTCACTCTTGTCGTATGTTTTTCTTTTTTCATCTACACGCCCGGTGAGAATTCCTTTATCGAGAGTTCCCCAACTCATGAAGCTCATGTGTTTTTCATTTAAGTAAGGAAACAATTCTTCACGAACAAATTTATTAGTAAAAAAATTAAATTCACTTTGAACGACTTCGATGCGATCAACTTCAAAAGCTTTGTTCAAATCCTCAACAAAGGTGTTACATAAACCGATGTGTTTTATCTTTCCCTGTTCTTTGGCCTTAGACAAGACTTCGACCGTTTTTCTGATATCCACTTTAGAATCCGGCCAGTGAACCATGTAAAGATCAATATAATCTGTCTTTAAATCACGCAGCGATTGTTCAATCATTTTTTCAGCAATTTTAGGGTTGTTATTCATGTCAACTCTTTTATTTTCGTGCCAGGTTACTCCCGACTTTGAAACTAAAAAAACTTTTTCACGCATATTTTCGAAGGCCTTTCCCATTCTTATTTCTGAAAGTCCGAAGCCATAAATAGGTGCAGTGTCAAAAATTCTGATTCCACCTTCGTAGGCGTCCAGTAACAGGTCTATTGCGTCCGTTTCACTAATTTCACCGAATCCGTAGCCTCCGCCCTCACCACTTATCGCGGCACCACCAAAAGCGATTTTCAGAGGTCCAAGTGATTTGAGTAATTGCGTCATTGTATCAGTCCTTGTGTAGCTTTTTTAATAAGTGTATTAATAATCGTCTTCTTTTAATATGTACAGCCATGAGAATTAAGTCGTGAAAATGTCTAAGTTAATCCTTATTTTTATTGTTTCGATTTTGGTCGTTTCGAATGCATTAGCCGACGAAGGCAATCTCATAAAACAATTTAATGAATTGAAAGAAAAGTCCCGTGAACTTTCTCCCGAATTAAAAACGGCCAGGGCCTTTCATTCACAAAAAAATGCTCAATCATACACCCGCATCACTACTCACCTTCCCAACGTAAGTTTAGTTTTGCGAAAAGAAAAAGATTTTTTTGAAGAAAAAAATGCATCACTTAGAGCTCTCGGCATAGGTGTGCTCAACACTTCGTGGGGAATTAATTATGAGTGGTCGCTGATTAACCTGGCCCAAATCGACAGCACCAGAAAAATTTTTACTGAAAATGATAAAAGTGAAATTGATGCTCAAATAAAAGAGAGCGAATACCCTGTTCAGTTCACAACTAATTTTTTAAATTACTTGCTGGCAAAATATAAAACGGCCGCAGTTGAAAATTCTCTCAAAAAAGCCGAGACCGGAAAAAAAGAAGCGCAGATCGGTTTTGATATCGGACAGAAAACTAAAATTGATGTACTCAGATCAGAGGCCAATCTCGTTTCACTCAATTCTAACAAAACGACCTACAGTGAAGAAGAACAAACGACAAAAAATCGTTTTGTTGAATACGCAGGTCTCGCACAATCCGATTTAGATGTTTTTAACGATTTGACC
>JACMRM010000049.1 GCA_014376445.1 Bacteriovorax sp.
TACAGTAGAAAAATCTATCTCATTAATCCTAAGTTTCAATACAGGCTGAGCCTTTATGCATCGGTTTTAGTTTTTGTCACAGGACTTATTTATCCATTTACTATCTACGTTCTTTTGAGTGCGATCAGTGCCAATTTTGCGTTGAAGAACCCTGAAATTGCATCGTACTACAGCGAAAAGCGAGATCTTTTGATTCTGCTTTTGACTGGACTGCATTTCGGTTTTGCTATCCTGACATTTTTCGGATGCATTTTTTATTCTCACAAAATCGCCGGGCCTTTATATAAGCTGCAGAAACATTTACGCTCAATTCGCGAAGGTTTTAACCCGGGAAAACTTTTTTTTAGAAATGGAGATTATTTCCAGGATGTAGCTGACGATTTAAATGATACGATAGGGCATATTGAGGAAGGTTATAAGAGCGACCTCGTCTACTTGAGTGAAGTAAACTCATACATAAATAACCTAAGCCTCGTGGTTCCGGATGATAAGCGAGTCGTATTAAATGAAATCTCTTCGAGACTTTCAGAAATACAAGAAAGATTTACGACCAAGAACTAGACTGATTAAAAGACACGGAGGTCTTTATTTTTAGGTTCATAACGCTTGCGGCTCTCACCACTTGCTATTTTTCAGTGGCCCTAGCAAATCCAAATTTGAACTTCGCATCCCTTGCAATGGCAGACGACATTCCGTTTAAGCTTAACTATTCTCCGGTCGATTATGAATACGGAAAAGAGCTGGTGAATCTTTATAACGATCTTTCAAAAAACGAACTAAGAAAATCTTCTGTAGATAAATTTGTTAGCTGGAAAACTAAAAAAAATTCATTTTCCCATCTTGATCCGGTCATAATCCGAATGGAACTCATTTCTAAAATTAAAGACCAAGATTTATTTTACAATAACTGTACGATACAGCCGCGTCCGGTAAATGAATTTACAGAGAGTCTTTCTCATAGAATGGATATCACTCTTGATAAGTACTGCCGTTATCTTTTTTTAAAAAATCTCGAAAAATTTTCTTCAAATATTAATCTATCAACTCGCGACTTGAATTATTTAAAAGAAGCTTCTGCATTTTTTGTGACTGGTGAAAACCAGACTGAAGTGTCTGCACTTTTAAAACATTTCAAACCTAACAAAACTGAACACGAAAAAATTTCAGATATTTTAATTGATAAATACATCGAGTTTAAAACAAAACCGACATCTGCAATCATGATGCATCTCCATGTCAGTATTTTATTAAATAAATTTTTGCAGAATAACCTTCACCTCGATAACAACACTGGGTCATTCTTCCAGGAAGAATTCTCACGTTTAGTCAGGGATTCGCAGAATCAATCGGATAAGGGTGATTTCACAGCGGCCAAACAAAGTGTGATTCAGGCGCTTACTTTCTATACAAAAAACAAAAAATTTATCGATGATAAAAAAGCCTGGGTCGGTACAACCCTTGCGGCTAAATCTCTTTACTATAAAGGTAAAGACTCCGATGCCATTGAAATTTTTGCAATGGCTCGTACAATAGCTTCTAAAGAAGATTACTCTGAAGCCACATTTTATCTATTATGGCCTCATCTAATAAATAAAGACTACAAAGCGATGAAAGCTGTCGTCGACAAAAACTCGCTTGAAAAAGGTTTTGATTCTTATGATTCAAAGCTTCAATATTGGATTGCCTTTGCTGTTTTAAAATCTGGCGATACAAAAAAAGCAACTGTTTATTTTAATAAGATCATCAACTCATCTCCTTACTCTTTTTATTCAATTATATCCCTTAAAGAGCTGGCGAATTTAAATAAAGGAATGAGCGAACAGGATATACTCTCAAAACTTATTTCTAAAGA
>JACMRM010000050.1 GCA_014376445.1 Bacteriovorax sp.
AATTTAGGTTTTGCGAGCACCACACCCGATTGGACGGAGAATTATGTTCTACCAAAAGGCGAAACCCGGGCTAATCTCTACAACGTTTCTGTACTCGAATTAGAGCAGTTCAGAAATAATGGATACATTCATGCCATGAACTATCCAGTGACGGTTACGGGGCTTCTGGTGCCATACAGACCTCTGTTAAATTTCATGCAGGCCGATACTAAAAATCCACTTAAAAAATTCTTGTTAAATATCAGCAGAAAATTTGCCGGCTTTAAAACTGAAGCTGAGCTTTATGAATGGCTGGGACTAAATAAGTTCAACGATGCTTCAGCGACAGGGATTTATAAAATGCCCCGTCCTGCCAATCAGCCGGCGAGTTTATACGTTGGTGCCGGTGTGATGACGAATGCCAATGGTGAAGGGTTAACCTTTAGTTGCTTCGCTTGTCACTCCGCAAACTTGTTTGGAACAACGGTTATGGGTCTGACAAACAAAAGACCACACTCGAATAAGTTTTTTCATATGGCCCGACAGGTTGTTCCTAAAATTCCCAATGCACTTTTTAAGATGAATACAAATGCGACGGCAGGTGAAATGCTTATGTTCACACGCACGAAAAAAAATCTTGTCTCGGTTGATGGAGTGATTCCTCAGGTGCTTGGGCTTGATACTTCACTTCCGCATGTAGCTTTAAGTTTAGCGCGTAGAAATAACGATGAATACGCGACGAAAAATTCAATGCTGGAAAATTTTCCGCGTGACAATGAACTCAATACTTTTGTTGCTGACTCAAAGCCAATGCCCTGGTGGAATTTAAAATATAAAACCAGATGGCTTTCTGACGGATCTATTGTTGCAGGCAATCCGATTCTAACTAATTTTTTATGGAATGAAATCGGGAGAGGGACTGACCTGAAGGAATTAGAGCAGTGGATGAAAGACAACACTAAAGCGATTCAGGAAATTACGGCAGCAGCGTTTTCAACAGAAGCTCCCCGCTATACAGATTTTTTTCCTGTTGGCACAATTAATTTAGACAGTGCAAAGCGCGGTGAGAAATTATTTAACCAGGCATGTTTAAAATGTCATGGAGAGTATCAGAAGGCATGGTCAGCTGAAAACGCTGCCGATCTGTCTGATGTTGAACTTATTGCGACAACGAAAGTTATCTATCACAATAAAACTCCGGTAAGAGATGTCGGGACTGATCCGCAGAGATATCAGGCGATGAAATTTTTTGCTGACGATTTAAACAATCTTGCTGTTTCAAAATATATGAATACTGTAGTTCAACCGCAGGTTGGTTATGTTCCGCCGCCATTAGTAGGTGTGTGGTCCAGATATCCTTATTTTCATAACAACTCTGTGCCAACGTTATGCGGAGTGATTTCTCTCGAGAAAGATCGTCCGCAGACTTTTGTTTTAGGTGGGGCCATCAATAAAGAAACTGATTTTGATCAGGAGTGTAATGGTTACCCGGTTGGAGATAAAATTCCTGCTGAGTGGGTGAAGGATGTTGAAGCCACGATTGATACATCTAAGCCTGGGCTTCGAAATATGGGGCACACAAAAATGCTGATTGATGCTTCTGGAAAAGAGATTTTTTCTTCGCAGGATAAAAAAGATCTTGTGATTTTTTTGAAAACTTTATAAAGAGAATTAGTGGTGAGGATTAAGTTTTTCGAAGAGTTTTTTTCCGATCCATGCGTCGGTGGCGCCGTATTGAAGCTGATCATTTTTTAAGTCGTGGGCTTCCCAGTTTGAGAGTTTAGCCTTTTTACTTAGAGTTAATTGCAGGATTTCTTCAGTCATTCCTTTGAGGCCGAAGTTCTTCATGCCGCGTTCTTTGGCGATATCAGAGAGCTCGACAAAGCCATGGGGAGTGAAATGGAAAAGCTTCTGCAGGGCCTTGATATCATCTCTGATGGCAACACCAGTTTTCACCACTGATTTATCTTCAAAAAGCATTTTAATGGCATCGAAATTTTTTAAAAATTGCAGACGAAAAAGTATAGCAAAATCATCTGTGGCCAGTTGCAAAAGAGATACGGCGTAGTACTCACCTTTTTTAAAGGCAGGTTTAGTCTCTGTATCAAAGCCGATTATGCGCTGATTTTTGAGAAGATCCATTGCACCCGCTACATCTTCGTCTTTCGTGACGGTGATGATCTTACCGGGGAACTGAGCTTTTACGAAATTTGGAGGGTCTAATTTATCATTCATTGTAATTCTACCTAACTATTTGTACCATCATGCAAAGCTTTTAGTAAGCACAAAATGGAGTGGACATGCCTTCTTTCGACTTAGTTTCAAAAACAGACATGATGGAGATGAAAAACGCTCTAGGTATGGCACAAAAAGAAATTAATACCCGTTATGATTTTAAAGGCAGTGATGTGACTCTCGAATTGAAAGATACACTGATTGAACTTCGAGCAGAAGATGATTATAAAATGAAAGCGGCCCTGGAAATTTTAAGAGGTCAGCTGGTAAAAAGAAATATCGGGCAAAGATGCATTGATCCACAAAAAGTTGAGCCGTCGGGAAACCGAATGATGAAACAAGTTATCAATATCAAAAACGGCATCGAAAAAGAAAAAGCAAAAACTATAAATAAAATTATCAAAGACTCAGGCCTAAAGGTTCAATCGAGTATCATGGATGAAAAAATCAGAGTGACGGCAAAGAAGATCGACGATCTTCAGGAAGTTTATCAAATGCTTCGCCAGAATAAGGACGTCGATATCGAACTGCAGATGGAAAACATGAAAAGAGATTAAGATGGAGAAGTTGAAAAAATCTATTCCTTATCTTCTTATCGTTTTGCTTGTTGTCTGGTTCAGCTACAAATTTTTTATTGAACGCCCAATTCCTAAAGAGCCTAGTATGAAGCTCGACTGGGACCAGCTCGATGCCACTTCGGGATCAAAACCTGAAGATGTTCCTGTTACTATTAAAAAAGACAATAATCTTGTGAAGCCTCAAGCAACGCGCGAGCATTCTGAAATTTCTAAATCTGATGAAGATCAGTTTGCAGAGTATGATGCGATGGAAAAGGAATGGCTTGGCATTGTAATGACGATTGTCGGTGAAAAATTTTATCCGACTTACCTTGAAATGCGTGACAACAATGAAAAAGAAAAAATGGTGGCCTATAAGGAATACCATGATTACCTCCGCAAAAAATACGGTGATAAATTTTCTTACAATATTTCTGAAGACCAGAGCGTCCGTGAAAAAGAAATCAACCAGAAATATTTAAAGATGCTTCTTGACAAAATAGGCACTGAAAAATTCCAGGCCTACATCAAGGCCCGCGATGTGATCAATGAAGAGAATCGCCGCAAGAAGAAATTATTTGTGCAAATCGAGTTTTAATGAAAATTATAAAATGGAAAATTTTAGATAGAGAAGTGGGATTTAAGGCGCAGATATTTCGTTATGTAAAAGTGAAAAGCCAGTCTCCAACAAATGGGCAGGTTGGTGACTTCGATATTGTTCAATGCCTGAACTGGGTGAATGTCATTGCGATTACAAAAGACCAGAAAATTGTTTTGATTAAGCAGTACCGTCATGGAACTGAAGAAGTTACAGTTGAAATTCCGGGTGGAGCTCTAAACGTCGGCGAAGACCCTCGCATCGGCGCAGAAAGGGAGCTACGGGAAGAGACAGGTTACACTTCAACAAAATGGTCGCACTTAGGGCGGGTCGCTGCCAATCCGGCATTTATGAGTAACTACTGCGATACTTATCTTGCTCTCGATGCTGAGAAGACTCACGAAACAGAGTTTGATGCATTTGAAGAGATTGAAGTTTATTTAAAAGATAAAAAAGATTTGCCGTCGATGGTGCGAACCGGAGAAATCAATCACTCGATTGTGATTGCTGCCTTCTATTTTTTAGCGACTGGTGATTCTGGAGTTGGCTGATTGACCATATAATAAAGAAGATTTCCAATGTTCAGTCGTTTTGCCTCAATCGGATTTTTCATTCTCCATTTTGGGTCTTCAATATTGATTGAATATCTCCAGAACCAGAATTGATCAAAAATAGAGTCCATTTTTGGAACTTCCATTTTCGAAACCATGTACATGAAAATAGCTTTTGCATAAACTTCTTTTTCTTTTGGAAGTTTTGACAGAGAAATAATTGAAGATCTGTAAACTAAGAAAGCTTTAGAAAGTTCATCGTAATCAATAATATTATCCAGATTTTTATCGAAGCGGATAAATGTCGTTTCGATGTTGACCATAGCACCCATGATAAGAGTGGCATCACGGCGGTTGACCGGAACTCCCGGAGAATTGTTATCTCGGGCGAAACCCTCAACTCCAATTAAGTAATCAAGCCCCTCCGCTTTGCTGGTGCTATGAAGGTATTTTTGCAGAAGGGGAAAGCTCTTGCTGTAACCCAGATTTTTTAAAATAACATTATAGAAATTTCCGTTAAAGCAGCTTGTTTCAAAAACAGGATCATCAGAGTTGATTCCGGCATCGCACAGATTTGTTAAGCTCTTCGTAAATTTCCCTGAAACATCGGTGGCAGTAAGAAGCATTCCGATAAACTCAGTTGATTCGTTGATATCAATATTCATATCGCCGTTTGACTGCTGCTGAAAAAGGTCCGCAAGCAAAATAGAGTTTCTTGAAAAGGTCTGAAAATTAGGAGACCATAATTTAAATTCTTCAAGTAGAGGCTTTGAATCGAGAAGGAAGTTTGCGAATTCATCCATCGATATCTGCATTTCACCTTTAGCATCTGTATGACCATAGGCCTTTAGAAGTTTCCAGCTCAGCCATTTTACAACATTGACTTCAATGAAGCCTTTTTTATTTCTTAGAATTTCTTTGTTGTAGGAAGCTGACCCCGAAACGTCTCTAAAATAACGGAAAACTGTCGCCGTATCAGCAAAACTTGCGTGCAGCTGGTTGACTCTGGCCGGAGTAAAATCTTCGTAGCCTGCGATGGCCTTCTGTTCGAAAGTTGTGAGAGGAACGGTTCCGCTTAGTTTTTTAAAATTTTCCGGTTCATCATAAGTCAGATGAACAAAATAAACTTTTTCGTAAAAATCATGGAACATAAGAAGAATCGTATCGAGATCTATTAATGTCACTGAATCTTTCTTGCCGCCGATAAACTTCGCTTTGAGTGCTTCAATACTTGGTTTAAAAGAATCTACATCGTAGTTCTTCAGGAACCTTTCTGCGATCTTTACCAATTGAGTTGAATTGACCAGCTCGAAGTTCGGCTGGTTAAATTTAACCAGGCCGTATACGTCACGGATGGCCATGACATAAAATCTTATTTCGGAAGCCTGGTTCTTGAAGTTTTCGCCTTTGACATAATAAATATCAAAGACCAGTCCAAGAATTTTAGGAAGTCTGCTGATAATATCTTTTAGCTCATCAGTTGTGATGATTTCTTCATCTCCACCCACTAACATTTTTTTCATAAAGATAAATGAATCAATTGTATCTTCGTTAACCTGGTGGTCGCCAATTTTTTTGCTCATATCAATGACGAATTGGCGCATGTTGAGTTTTTGTCCAAAGCCTGGCGCCTTTTCAATGACTCCGACAGCTGCTGATGCAAAACGGTTAGTCGATTCGTTGAACTGTCTTCTCAGCTCCCAGAAGTTTGCCTGATTTTTCGGTTCATCCATTGCTTTGATGATATTGGATAAAATTACAGCTTCCTGATTAACCTTGATTAAAAGTTCAAACAGGGGCGAAATATTCTGGTGCGATATGCGGTCGGCTTCATCTTTCAAAAGAATCATGTTCAATTGGAAAATTAAACTGATGCCATTAATGATAGCATCACTCTGGCCTTCAAAGAAACGCTTTACGAAAATACCCAATTCATCTTCGCTAACTGAGCCTGGGTGTTTTGCACGAACGTATTTTGTAAATTGTATGAAGTTTTCCTGCAGGCAGCGTATTTGTTCAGTTTGATTGGCCTTAAAAATTTCACTAAGTTTCGACACGTCGATTTTGCAGGTCTGTAGTTCGTTGATTCTATAAACGTCCGCATTTTCCACTGGCTTGTCGGATATGTAACCGCAGCTTGCAAGGCAAAGCGCTGATATGATCACTAGATGATTAATGAGACTCGAAAGTTTCTTCATAATACTAGTGTAAAGTCTGAGTACTTAATGTCAAAATAGAATCACATCATTTAAGAGTTTTTTACAGGGTTTGCGTTTGGCGTATGTCAGGAAATCGTTAGGATTAGAGGCAGGCCTAAGGTAGCAGGAGATAGAGTGTTTTTAAACAAGTATTTTTTACATGGTCTATTGTTTGTAGCACTTTTTTCATTGGGGAATCGCTGTGCAAATGCAGCTATTACTGAACTGACCTATGAGAAATTCCACCGCCTTAACAAGCCGATTTACAGAAGTAAGTCTGGGGACTGGCTGGGGATGAATTATGAGACTGCGCCTCCAGAGCGTAAATTCGACTATTTTCTCATGGGCGACCTGCGCTTTTATTTTCAGGAAAATAACTCATTAAACTATTCACTGCAGGAAGGATATATTGTCTTCAAGGGCGATGATTTCAGCATCACGGCCGGAAGAAAAATCCTCGACTGGAACACCAACGAAAAATACTGGGCCCTGGGTTATTTAAACGCTCTTCAGTCATTCACTCTTTTAAGCACGGAAGAAGAAGGTGTGACGGGTGTGATTCTAAAAAAAGATATCGGTCCATTTGAATTTGAAGTTCTGGGATCTTATTTATTTATTCCACAGATCAACCCTTCTATCGATTTTAAAAACGGTGACGTTCAAAGTAAAAGTGAATGGGTAAGGCTTCCACCGAGAAAGACTGTAGTGAGTGGAGTTGAAGTTCCGATTTACTATCAGGTCGATAATTACAAAGTATCAGATATTATTTTCAACAAATCTTTGGGTGGAAATATCCGCTACAAATGGAATAAAGGGGGAGTGTCTGCATTTGCGATTTATAAACCGGAGAACAAATTGCGCGTGAACGGCAGTGCTTATTACGACAATCTTGTTACTGGAAAAGTTGTTGTAACGGCCGCACCCACTGTGAATCATCATGCTTATTACGGTTTTCAGGTCTATCAGGATTTCGGAGACATTAAAGCGCGCGGAGGTGTGAGTTATGTCGACCCGAATGCAAAGCTTGGAAAAGATTTTCTTTTTGATATAGCAAACGCCAGAAAAACTTTTACATCTGACTATTTTAATATTCATCCCCGCTATGACAAAGAAGCCTACGCTCATATCAGTTTAAATTATGAACGTCCGAAGCTTTATAAGCTTACATTGAATTACATTCATTTGTTGAGTCATAATATTCGCGGAAGTGATGACTTCTTCAGTGATACAGTAAAATGGAAAAGTACCTTCGGCGGAGGCTTTCAATATTTCTTCAATGATTCTTTTGATATTGGTTTTGATCTGAAGTATGACGTCATCAGAAAAGATAATATTGTTAAAGGTGAAGTGAAGTATAATTTTGAGCAAAAAGTTATTATTGCTTTAGGGCTTGAAGCACTCAAGGCACCTGATAACTATTCTTACTGGAGCTACTACCGCACCAGCGACATGCTTTATAGCACTGTCGGGTTTGTTTTTTAATTAGGGGATTTTATGGAAGATAAATATTTATGGCTTGAAGAAGTTCTGGATGAGAAATGCCTTTCGTGGGCGAGACTGCAAAACGAAAAAACATTCGCAGCTCTGACGAATGAACCTGAGTTTGAAAAGCTGGTGGATGGACTGACTGATATTCTCGCTTCCAAAGATAAAATTCCTACCATTCATTTTATTAAAAATGGGTACGTCTATAACCACTGGACGGATGACAAAAATATTCAGGGGCTTCTCCGCCGCACAAAAATTGAAGAGTATAAAAAACCCAATCCTGTGTGGGAAACAATTCTCGGCTATGATGAACAGTCACGCATCGATGACGAAAAATGGGTTAATAATGGTTTTTCCATTTCTCCCGATAAAAAACGAGCGCTGGTTTTTCTTTCTCCAGGTGGCAGTGATGCTGATATCGTGCGCGAGTTTGACATGGAGACTAAAACTTTTGTCAAAGGTGGATTTGAGCTGCCTTTATCAAAAGGCGGAGCTTCATGGCTGAATGATGATGAGTTGCTGCTGGAAAGAAATTTCGGTCCGGACTCACTTACTGAATCCGGTTATGCCAGAACGGTGAGGCACTGGAAACGCGGAGTGAAGCTGGAGGACGCAAAAGTTATTTTTGAAATTCCTGCAACTGATACCATGCTGAATGTTCACACGCTTCATGATCAGGGGCAGTCGAGAACATTGATTCAAAGACGCATTGATTTTTATTCAGGAGAAATTCTGGAGTATAAAAATGGCAAATGCGAAAAGCTGGATTTGCCTAAGAAGTGTGATGAAAATTTTAATATTAAAAAACTTCACCTGACGTTGAGAGAGGAGTGGAATGGTTTTCGCTCGGGTGACTATGTTGTTTATGATTTTGAAACTAAAAAAACAGTGCTTGCTTTTTCTCCGGAAAAGAAAACATCGATTTACACCAGCAGATTAACGAAAGACGGAATCCTTCTTATCATCGATAAAGATGTGAAAGGTACACTTTTATACTTAACTGAGAAAAACGAGGTGTGGACACCGATTCAGATAGATCTTCCTGAAAATGGATCACTTGATGCTCTTGAGACTGACAGAGACAGCAATGATTATTTCATAGGCTACGATTCTTTTAATTCACCTCTGTCATACTATTCCGGTTCAGCAGAAAAAATTAACGGCGTTGTTAAAAGACAAACATCATTTTTTGATTATGATAAACTCGAGGTCTCGCAGCATTTCGCAAAAAGTTTAGACGGAACAATGATTCCTTATTTTCTTGTTCATCAAAAAGGTTTGAAGCTCGACGGGGAAAATCCGACAATCCTTTATGGCTACGGCGGCTTTGAAGTTTCCCTAAAATCTCACTTCAGTAATCTTTTAGGATATGCATGGCTCGATAAAGGCGGCGTGTATGTTCTCTCTAACATTCGCGGGGGTGGCGAATACGGCCCTGAATGGCATCAATGCGCTCTAAAAGAAAACCGCGACCGCGCTTACCAGGATTTTTTCGCAATTGCAGAAGAATTGATTTCGAAAAAAATTACTTCACGCGAGCATCTAGGTGCGTGGGGCGGAAGTAACGGCGGACTGTTGATGGGAGTCTGCTACACACAGCGACCGAATCTGTTTAAAGCTATCAACTGTGGAGTGCCTCTGCTCGATATGCACAGATATCATAAACTGCTTGCAGGACACAGCTGGGTGGCGGAGTATGGAAATCCTGACGATGAAGTGGAAGGAATTTATATCCGTGCGCTTTCTCCATATCAGCGTATAAAAAAAGACGAAAAAAATTATCCCGTCATTTTTCTCAATACATCAACGAAGGATGACCGCGTTCATCCGGGTCATGCAAGAAAATTTGCAGCAAAACTTGAAGAGTATGGTCACCCATATTTTTATCACGAAAATATTGAAGGTGGACACGCAGGTGCCTCGAATATGAAGGAGCTCGCTTTTATGAAAGCGCTCGACTACATGTTTTTCTGGAAGTTTTTAAAATAATTTTGGTATTTACTGTTTTATTAGACTATGCTTTTTTCAGTAACCGTTAATCAAGAAGAGGTTTTATGAAGTATTTAATTTTGTCGATGTTAGTTCTATCAACGTCTGCCCATGCTGCTGACTCGAAAATGAAATCGACAACAAAGAACATAGTGAAATCTGAAAGCACAGGTACAATGGATATTGATCCAAAAAATAAAACCGAAGAAATGGCAGACCAGACTGCAACTTTGTCTGATAAAGACGTCGCTAAAATGTATGTTACATGTAAGGCCAAAGACGGACATGAAATGAAACAAGGCGACACCGGATACGAAGATTGCCTGAAAAAAGTAAAATCAGATAAGAAAAACTCAAAAGATCCGAAAGCTGACGTCGACGTTAAATTCGAAAAATAAAAAATTATTGCCTGCTCCACGCGGGCAATTTGTCTCAACACTCACTCACTCTAGTCAAGCATTCACCTTCTTTATTCCACTTACCATCTGGCATGTTAATTGAATCCTGTTTAATAGAGCTCATTTGAATGGAGTAATAATGAAAATTTTCGGACTACTTTTATTTGTTTTTATATTTGAAGTTTATGGGCAGTCCACTAAATCAAGACCTGAAGCTTTACCTAATGCCAGAGCTTACCGCGATGATATCGTGATAAACGGGCAGTCCAAAGATAAACGCACTTATGCTGCGGATGCTATTGAAAAATCTCAAAAGAGTTCTTCGATCACAGGAACCATTTGCATGAATAGAACTGGACAAGAATTAAATCCTACATCGAAGGGCTACAGAAAATGTGTAGACCAGGCGAACAGAACAAAAAATTAACAGGAGGATTATATGAAAAAAATTACAGTAATGGCCTTTATCCTTTTCTCAACAACTTCATACGCAGTTCAGCTGGGCAGTAGTAATAATATGGGTGCTGAATCAGCGCCACGAAGAGATAGCTCAACGAATGCAAGTATGTCTGATATAAACAGAAGAGCAAATGATTCTACACGATCAACATACGGTGAAGAATCAACGGGAACTAGAAACAATGATACCATCAGTACAGGACAGTCTTCGACAAGAAGAGGGACTAATCGCACTGATGCACCTGCAAAGACAAATACAAATTCTTCCACAGCATGTGTCGATAGAAGCGGATACTCTTACTATAAAAATGACTCTGGTTATGCGGCTTGTGTGAATCAAAGCTCAAGTCAAATGAAGTCCAGATAGTTAATAGAATTTCATAATTGGCAGACGGGACAGTGATAAGTTCCTCTGCCACCTTGAATAGTCTTTATGACTTTCGTCACTTTTTCTTTCTCCAAACACATCTGACAATAATTCTGATAAAACACAACGAGATGTTTTACACCTTCACCTTTTGATCCGTTCGCATCTCTGTATCCGCCACTGAATGTAGTTCCTTTTGTTTCAATGGCACCGCTTACAACAATATCCATCGCAGCTTTCATCTTTTCAATCTCATGAGCATCGATGTCACCGGATAATCGTGTCGGTAAAATTCCTGCACGCGCAAGAATTTCTGAGGCCATATAGTTTCCTACGCCGGGGAATGCTTTTTGATCGAGAAGGAAAGGCTTGATTGGTTTATTCGGATACATAAAAAAAGTTTCAGCGATGTGGTTTACATCGAAGTCCGGTGACGTGATGTCGATGGGAAGCTTATCTTCTTTCAATTTAAAATTTTCGTCAGTGAGCAGATAAAAATGGCCGAAGCGGCGAGGGTCTATGTACGTCAGAACGCCGAAGTCTTTTTTTGATTTATCTATGAATTCGATATGACCATGTTTTTCATCGAGAGGAGCGTGAGACATTTGCCATGAGCCGCTCATGCCGAGATGAGAAAGGATGTGGCCGTATGGTTTTAAATCGAAGATGAGCCACTTGGCGTGTCGACGGATTTTTATGATGGTGAAGTTAGTGAGGTCGAAGTCTATTTGTTTCACAATTCGTTTTGTGAGCGGAGAGAACATGGCCGCTTCAATCTTAAAAGGTAAGATTGGTGTGAGTTGTTGTTTTATGGTTTCGACTTCGGGTAGTTCTGGCAATGGGTTTTATCCTATTGAAATAATTCTATAAAAAGTGCATCTCTATATCAAGAGTACCTCAGAGTACCCAGAAGGGCACCCTGAGGTACAGAAAAATTATTAATTCCTCTTGGGAGGATGAAGTTGAGGAGTTTTGCCTTTACCTAACTTAATATTTTTGGATTGTTCATATTGCTTAATATGCGCCATGACTTTAACCGAAACCTCTTTCTGGAGACTACCAAGGTCTTTAGAGTAATGATCTGCAAGCTTATAGTCCTTGTGGCCAGTCATTGCAATTGCACCATCTAAACCTCCAAATACATGTCTGGCGAGAGTCGCCATTTCATGTCTCAACATATGAGTTCCAGTGTGAGGAATTTTAGCTCTACGTTGAGCGGTTTTAAAATTAATTTGAATGGTGGAATAATTTAAAGGCTTACCATTAAGATGGAATACAAAGTTATTCCCTTCAATTCTAAAAACGGCCATTCGTTGAAGTATCTCTGCAAGTTCATCAGTCATATAAATATGGCGCTCTTCTTTATTTTTAGGATGTGGATTTAACTCCATAAATGCTTTAGTAGACATATCCCATCTACATGTCTGTTTAATTATAATCACACGTCTTTCAAAATCTATATTTGGCCATTGAAGACCAGCTACCTCACCAATTCTGCTAGCTGTAAAATATTGGAACGTAGCCATGTCACGATACATAGGAGACAAATATCTTGAAAAATTCCGGTTTACTAAAATATCAGATTTGGATAAAGACTTAATAATTAGCGCTCTAATCGAAATTAATCCTGCTCTTAATCGTAAAAAAACGTCAGAGACACCTGATGAAGATGGTAAGATGAGTATCAAAATTGGATATGGTGAAATAGAAACTCCTCAGGATGAAGAAGAGTCCTTATCAGATTATTATTATCGACTTAATATTCTTCATGAAGAACGTTTTAATAAAACTAGTGAAAGGTTGGCTAATAAATTAAATTTTTCAAGTTCTTTAAATAAGGAACTTTCAAGTATGATGAGCGGAATGAGTAATATTCAAAATACTCTTGATAAATTAAATGTATCTCAAAGGGGATTATTTCGGGGGCAGGATAACAAAGTATTAGGAGTTATTCAGGAAATTCCTAAAGAAATTTTTCTTCCTGATCTCAGTTTAATAAAAGATCATAAGCTAGAAGCTTTGAGAAAGTTGGATGATCAAATATCTACAATGCCTGCCAAAATGGATGAAGCAATAACAGTGATGACCTTAATGTTAAGTGAGCTAAAAGGATCAAGTGACGATGCGGGCGAAAGTTTAAAATTAACAGTACAAAGCTTAAAGGTAACAGTGAAGAGCTTAAAATGGACAATCGGATTGTCTATGATTGGATTAATTGTTTCTTCATTTAGCCTTTACTTGGCTTTTAATACTTCTGATGCTGGGAAAACTTTAGTTCCTCATATTGAAATGATTAAAGAATCTCTTGATAAAAAAAATGCATTGGAGGAGAAAAAGCTACATTTAATGGAACAGTCTGTAAGTCAAAACCAAATACTTATAAAGCTTATTCAAGCTGATAAAAAGAAAACTTCTAGGATTAGAAATTAGCATATCGTTATTATAAATCTCTGGAGAATATAGATGTCAAATCCAAGAAACGAATTTCAAGAAATTGGCCATTGCGGAGGTAAGTTTACCGTTAAGGTAGAAATTAGTCCCGATGGTAATAGGCGATATCAGTTAGGTTTCAGTCATGATCGTCCCACTGGTGCTTCCATTGTTGCATTATATGCTTTGCCGCAAGGTATCCCTGTTGGAATGATAAGACTTGGTGGCATTGGACAAGAGTTCAATTCAGCACCTTTTCCAAATTGTTTTTCTATTTTTATTGCATCAGACGTAGAAGGAAAATTTGGCCATGAGTGCCCAGAATGCAAAGGGTATTGGAGATCATCAGGGCCTTCTGCTATCAAGCAAACAACTTGTCCATATTGTGGTGTTCTTGGTGATGGATTTCAATTCCTCACTAAAGGACAAAGAATATATATTGAAAGATGTTGCCAGTTAATTGGTGAGAAGCTCGATTCCCCTGAAAGTTGTGAAGCAAGTATAAGTATGGATGAAGTTGCAGATTCAGCGGGCAGAGATGTTGAGAAGCCGACTTTCTATTATGCAGAAGAGAGTCAACAAAAACGATTCAATTGTATTTCTTGTGAGTGTTACAATGATATTCTTGGAAGGTTTGGTTATTGTTCTAGGTGTGGAAAACATAATGGGCTTTCTGAGTTATCCGAAGAGCTTAATAGAATTAAGCAAAAGATTATATCAAGTGGAGAGTTTGAAAACTGTTTAAGAGAAGCTGTTGCAATCTTTGATAGTGTCGGAAGAAGCTATTCAAAACAATTTGCTGGAAGAATTCCAATGACTGAAAAAAGAACGAAAGAATGGGAAAGAAAACTTTTTCATAGTCTAGATGGTATTGCTGAAGCTTTAGATAATAATTTTGATATCGGATTATTTAAAGGATTTCATCCAGATGATAAGCAATTCATAAGAAAGATGTTTTTAAGAAGACATGTTTATGAGCATAATGGTGGTGTTGTTGATGATAGATATATCAAAGAGAGCGGAGATGTATCTGTTCGTTCAGGTCAAGCGATACGAGAATCAAGTGACGTGGTTAATAGGACAATCGCATTGATAGAAAAAATGGGAAAGAATCTTGATGAAGGATTTCATTCAATTTTAAAACCAAACTGAAATAAAAGGAAAAATTAAGTATGTTTAATAAATTATCTATTGCTTCTTTTTTTATTATTGTTCCTTGCTTGTTAGGCTGTGCATTGGTGACAAGTCACTTAGAAATCAGAAATCCTTCATCGGTTGAAAATCCTCAATGTGTAGCTACATGTACTAGCGATCAAGTCTGTATGAATACTTTTACTGATAAAGGAGCAGATTGTATTTCTATTCCAAATGAGCCAAGTTTAAGCTTTGCATTACCCTTCGATTCAAATACAGAAGTTGTTTGTACACATTCATCTGGATCGGGAAGCCATTCAGGTCCTAATGCTTATTATGCATTAGATTTGGCAACTGACTATGCAAGGCCAGCGTCGATTGTTCGGGCTTCAGCTGATGGCACAGCATATGTTTTTATGGGTGAAAATGGAAAATTATGTCCAGAACCTATTGGGACATCTGCTAAATCGGAGTCATCAACTTGTGGTCAATCGTGGGGAAATCATATTCGAGTCCTGCATGCAGAAGGCTACGTTAGTTTTTATGTCCATTTAGATCATCCTCTTCTTACAAACGGAACTTTTGTTCGTAAAGGAGATGCTATTGGAGTAGAGGGGATGACAGGCGCAGCTGGGCATCGCCATTTGCATTGGAGTATTCAAAAACTTCCAGGGACGAAAGTTTCAGATTGGATCAATCATATTTCTTGGGCTGGAGAAAGTGTTCCATTTCGATTCGTAGCCAGTCAAAACGGAATTATTAAAATTTTTGAAGCTGCATCTGTTGTTTGCGGCCATGCTGGAATTGGAAGTATTGAAGCTTCACTTCAACCCCGGTTTAAAGGTGTTCAGTAGCTTAATCATAATAGAATCAAGTCAGAGGTGTATTCATTAACGGATAAATCTCATTGTTTATAATTCTGGCGAATGGGCGCGTCATTCTTTTTATATGCTATCACTATATAGTAGCTATTATATATAAGCTGTCTTTCTTAATGCTATTTTTAAAAAGAGATGTCGATGAAATATTTAAACTTTTTTCTAATTCTAATTTCTTGGTTGCTATTCAATGGGTGCTCAAGTTCCTTGAGGAAGCCAGCTTATGATCGAGGTCCTAGTACATCGAAATTAATTCTAGATGAAGATAAAGATACTTTATTAATCACACCAGATGTTAAAAACCAGAATAGCGATAAGCTCGTTATTTACCTACCAGGATCTAGTGGACCGACTACCTATACAGTAAGCCAAGCATTTTCAATGGCAAAATCAGGCTATCAAGTTGTTCATCTGTGTTGGTATAACTGTAATAAAAATTACTCAGATGATTTGGATCCCATTCGCTTGATTGATTTAAAATTAATTTCAGAAAAAATACAAAAGGTTTTGGCGAAATTAGAATATCAAGAAATGAATATATCCTTGATTGGAATATCACGAGGGGCTGAAGCTGTTGCATTATTAATAAGTCATCCTGAAATTTTAAAGTTTAATGTGAACAAAGCTGTTTTAATCGCAGGGATTTCCGTTACGGCAGATTCAAGGGAGTCATTATCTAGAGAAGAATTGAGTCAAAGACTTTCAAGTCCAGGGAATAGAAATAAAAAAATA
>JACMRM010000051.1 GCA_014376445.1 Bacteriovorax sp.
TACTTTTTTCTTAGCAGCTTTCTTAGCTACTTTCTTTGTAGCTTTTTTCGCTACTGCTTTCTTAGTTGCTTTCTTTGCTACTTTTTTAGCAGCTTTCTTTGTTGCTTTCTTAACAGCCATAAAACCCTCCAGAAGTGTTTATTCTTTCTAATAGAATAAACATTTTTTTATTTTCGTGCAAACAAAAAAGTACACTTATGTTTTATTTTTCGTATTTTTTTTTATTTTCTTTAATATTTTTTTTCATCAAAGATCATTTCAAGACCACTTCGATGACGAAATGATTGCTTCAATCGTCTTTTCTTTGATCATTTTTTCTCTCTCGAAGAATCGCTGAAACGCTTTATTCATCGATGTTTCAGAAGTTTTCCACAATTGGCATGAGACTTGATAAAATGATCAGACAGACCCTTTGGGCCTGCCTAAAAAAATATTTGATGGGGTTAAAAATAAATGAAGAGGGCCGAAAAATAATTTGAAATTAATGCCCAGATTGGGCAAAAATTATCCTAATTTGGGAATTTGAAGACAATTTTTTGTTCTTTTTCATCGATTGAGACAACAACAGCGCCTCCTTTTTCCAATTTTCCGAAAAGAATTTCGTGAGAAAGTGGCTTTTTAATCTCTTGATCGATGATTCTTGATAACGGACGAGCACCCATTTGTGGATCGAAGCCTACTTTTGCGAGATGTGCGCGTGCTTCAGGCTCTACAATTAGCTCAACATTCTTTTCAGACAGCTTCGTTTCAAGCTGAATAAGGAATTTATCGACGATCTTTAAGATCTGATCCTCACCAAGCTTATTAAAGTGCACAATTGCGTCCAGTCTGTTTCGAAACTCTGGTGAAAAGAAGTTTTTAATTGCTCTATCGCGCTTGTGCGACTGCGCTTCATGAAGATCACTGCCCTTTCCAAGTCCGATCGAGCCTGACTCCATCTCTTTTGCACCTGCATTTGATGTCATGATAATGACAACATTTCTGAAGTCCGTCGCGCGGCCCTGAGAGTCCGTCAAAGTTCCATGATCCATGATCTGCAGAAGGATATTGAAGATATCGGGGTGAGCTTTTTCGATTTCATCCAAAAGTAAAACAGCGTGAGGGTGTTTTTTCATCACATCTGTTAACTGACCGCCGTTATCGAATCCTACATATCCCGGAGGAGCACCAATTAACTTTGCTACTGAGTGTTTTTCCATGAATTCTGACATGTCAAAACGTTCAAGATGGATTCCGAGGTCAAGAGCGAGCTGTCTTGCGAGTTCAGTTTTACCAACACCTGTAGGTCCGGTGAATAAAAAAGATCCCATCGGCTTTGATTCGTTTGAAAGACCCGATCTCGATAATAAAATAGCATCGGCAACTTTTTCAACAGCAGCATCCTGTCCAAAGATTAGACGTTTCAGATTGCTCTTCAAATTTTTAAGTTTGTCGCGCTCATCAGTGGCCACCGACATCTTAGGAATTTTGGCCATCATCGCGATCACGGCCTCAACATCTTTTTTAGTGATGTTAATATGACGTTTCGCTTCAGGCATAATTCTGATCATGGCCCCGACTTCATCGATGACATCGATGGATTTATCAGGATTTTTTCTGTCAGTAATATGCTTGGTCGACAGATCTACGATTAACTTAATGATCGCATTGGAATATTTTACATTATGGTGCTCTTCAAACTTCGATCTTAACCCTAAAAGGATTTTTTGCGTATCATCCGGGTTCGGCTCCATCACATCCACTTTCTGAAGACGGCGGTTGAATGCCGAATCTTTTTCGATGAACTTTCTATACTCTTCGTAGGTCGTACTTCCGATCATGCGAAGCTCACCTGAACTAAGTGCTGGCTTTAATAAATTGGAAGCGTCCATCGATCCGCCGCTGGTAGCACCAGCGCCCATAATTGTGTGAATTTCATCAATGAATAAAATGGCCTGATTAATTCCGGCTTCATTATAAGCACGAAGTTCCTTCATGACATTTTTTAATCTCTGTTCAAAATCACCACGGTATTTTGTACCGGCAAGAAGGCTTGCTAAATCTAAACTAAAAACAATGGCATTCTTTAAAAGATCCGGAACCTCACCTTGAACAATTCTATAAGCGAGTCCTTCAGCAACTGCTGTCTTTCCGACTCCGGCTTCACCGACCAGGAGTGGATTATTTTTTCTACGACGTGATAAAATCTGAGCAACGCGCTCAATTTCCATCTCTCGTCCTACAATCGGATCAATTTTTCCTTTCGCCACCTGCTCATTCAAATTTGTGCAGAAGTCTTCAAGTGCGCTTGATTTTTTTTCAGGCATTTCGCCAAACTCAGAACGGATCGACTCATTAATTGAATCACTTTCCGCATTCACCGGACGGTCTGCACCGTGAGCGATGATTTTCACGACATCAAATTTTTCCACATTATGTGAATCCAGCAGATAAGATACAAAACTTTCGGGCTCGCTGAACAATGCGACCAGAAGGTTTACGCCGAGAATATCTTTTTTACCTGATGACTGCACATGAATCGCAGCTCGCTGGATGACACGCTGAAGGCCCAGGGAAATTTCCGGTTGATAACTAATGCCACTTTCACGGGCCAGTTCGCGGAGTTCTGCATCGACAAATTGTTTCTTTGAAAGCTCGTCCACATCATCTTCAGAAAGGATGCTGAAGTTGTCATTACTCATGATAAAAGCATCAAGCTCTTTTTCCATGTCCGGGATTTTTACATCACAATTTTCAAGAATACCTCTGACGGCACCGTCTTCCAGCATGGACTTAAACATGATTTCTAAAGTGAGGTATTCGTGCCTTAGTTTATTGGCCTTAACCACTGCCGAGTTGATAATAACTTCTAGACGTAGATTGTTTGGATTGCTTGCATTTTTTGTCATAATAATTTCCTATTCTGGTTCGATCGTACAGAGTAGCGGGTGTGAATGCTCTTTCGCCATTCGCTCAACTTTTTTTGCCTTACTCTCTGCGATCTCGTGAGTATAAACACCACAGACACCAATTCCATTTCGATGAACTTGAATCATGATTCTTTCTGCTTCATTAATATCTTTGTGAAAAACGGACTGAAGAATATAGATGACAAACTCCATCGTTGTGTAGTCGTCGTTATGAAGCAGCACTTTATATTTTTTAGGAAGTTGTACTTTCTTGCGGATAATTGTGGCCGTGCCACCTTCTTCATCATGCTTTGGATTGTGATCTGTCATGCCGTTAATTATCGCACTTTCTTAGTTGAAGAGGCAAGACTTCTGTGCAAGTTGATCAAGGTAATCAACGGGCACAGTGACACCATTTTTCATAGAGCACATGATGTTGGTATTTTCTTTGGAAATCTCATAATAAATGAGGCTTTTTTTCTCAGTATCATAAAATTCGGTGTAGCAATCCGGGAATCCCAAAACATGACCGAACTCGTGGGCAATAACTTTTGCTGCAGTCATATTGTCCATTATGGTGCTTAGATATATTTTTCGGAAATTATCACTCTGCACATATGAGACAACTCTGGTGGTAGGTATTATTTCTATTACATCATCTGTTTTATTATCAGTTAACTCAATCGATATGATAAAGTTTGAATTCGTCCATGCTTTAGCAATATAGGCAGTTAAAAATTTTAATTTATCTATATCGATACCACCTTTTAAAACCTTTACTTTCATAGTCGTTATATCTTCATTTTTTTCACAGATAAACTTTAAGTGTGATTCTTTTAATGAAAATAATTTGTCGAATTTTTTAGTCTTAAATTGCTTTTGGTAATTAACAGTCAAAGAAGGTGAATAATTAGCTGAACAAGAAGGACTATTACCCGTTAATGACCGGCACATTAATATGGTATCGTTTTGTACGAGAAAAGATTCATTTGGAGAAAGATTAAATAACATCTCCACATTGCACATTTCTTCGCTGTTTTTTTTCAGGCAAAAATCCTTCATACTCATATAAGGAGTTATATCCAGACTTTTCTGGGCGATCAGCTGTTTAAAGGCACATTTTTTAGATTCAAATCGCAGGGCATTTTGGTAGTTAAAATAAGCATCGAGAGCAACCGTTGTGTAGTTGGCCTGCAAATAAGTATCATCACTAATTTCATCCTGAATTTTTTTAAGATTTGCTTTCAGCTGCCTTAGACCGATGACAAGTGGATTTTTATAATCGTAATTTTGATTTGGAATAACATAATAAGACATAGGTGATTTCGTTGTAAAATCATTATAGATTTTACCAAGCTCTTCTGTAACTTTATCCACGTTGCCATTGCTCAGGCATTTTTGCTCGAAAATCGCATCAGACTGGAAAACTAACGGTCTCTGATTGGTCTTCACACCGCACGAAGTAGTTAGTATTAAAACCAGGCCAATCATTGCATTTTTCATTAATTGTCTCATTTTTTGACAGTCGTCTAATTATACTAAAAACCGGCGTTCTTATTACTCATATTTAGAGGCCTTTTAAGCTTCTTTAAACTTACTATTACAAGCGGGATGCCATAAAAACTCTCCTTTGAAAAACAGTTCCTTATAAGATAAAACCATAGGATGAAAAATTTAAAAATCCTGGCACTTTTGACGGTCATTATTACACTTAATTTATGGGCCTCTGATGAGATCCCTATCACTGTTTTTCACACCAATGATTTGCACTCTCATCTGGATGGATTAAAAGTTCCCTCTGGCGATAGCTACGAAAAGCGTGGAGGTTTTGCTCGCTTAACAACATTAATTGCAAAGATAAAAAACGATAAAAAAGATGAAATAACTATTGGCGTAGATGCAGGTGATTTTTTCGCAGGAACCATTTTTTCTGCTATTGCACTCTCCAATGAAAAAGATTTTCCTGAGTATCAGTATTTTATTGAGAATCAATACGATCTTCTGACTTTAGGAAATCATGAATTTGACCCGAAAAATGATGGGCTGGAATACATGCTTAACAAAATGGAAAATAACCCGCGAAAAATCCCTCTAATCGCCAGCAATATTTATACAACAGATCTTTCTCCTCTGAAAAAATACATAGGTAATGATAAATTAATTCGACCTTATCTGGTTAAAGAATTCAAAAGTTCCAAAGGAAATTTGCGTGTTGGATTTTTAGGTGTTTTAGGCCCTGATGGATGTCTTGTGAGCAGGTCAACACGCGGAGATGTCCACTTTGTAGGATTTGATGACCACGATTCAAAACAGCAGCTGGGAAAGCTGGTAGATCATTTAAATAAAATGATTCAGACATTAAGACAGAAAGAGAAAGTAGATATTGTCATTTTATCCATGCATGGAGGCGGCAAAGAAAGCCATGAACTTGCTGCTAAACTTAAAGGTCTCGACATTCTGGTTGCAGGCCATACTCACAATCAAGAATTTGCAATTGTTAATGGCGTTGTCATCAATCAAACCGGATCTTACGGAGAGAATTTAGGATATTTAGAGTTTGTTTTTGATTCAAAAGCCAAAAAACTTAGATTTTTAAATGCCGAAGGCAATCACGTCATCACTGTCACAGATAAAATCCAGGAAAATCTCCAATGGAAAACAAGAGTTGACCATTGGAGAACAAAAGCTTTTAAATTAATGGGTCAGGGAAAAACTGATCCGAACGAAATCGTTTTTATTCCGAAAAAAAGCTACGTAAGATCATTCGCCATTCCCAATCCGATGGGTGAACTGATTACAAATGCTTTTAGAACTGAACTCAATGAAGACATCAAACAGGCCGGGAATATTGAAGATCCTGTCGATGCTTATTTCACTTCAATGGGACTAGTGAGAACTTCATTTTACAAGAATACTCCCTACACGCGCGCAGAAATCTTTGAAGCGGTATCGATAGGATACGATTCAAATAAACAACCTGGTGTGGATGTTGTGACCTTCTATTTAACTCCAAAAGAAGTAAAAACGATTATCAATTTCATGGAGATCTACACTTATGTTTCTACCTCATTTTCCCCAGCTATTTCTTCGAATTTGAGCTTTAAAATCAGAAAATGGGGAATTCCATTCGTGAACAGGATTTACGATATTGAGCTTGATGGAAAAGCATTATCTGGCTACGAAAGACCTATTAAAATTGCGACGAATAAATTTGTGGTTTTAAATATTGAAACAGTAAAGAAGATCACGCGCGGATGGATTGATTTGCAGCCTAAAACAAAAGCGGGTGAACCGGTTTTAAATTACCCTGTTCACCCGAAAGAATATCAATTATTGATTGAGCATTTCAGGAAAAACCCGAGGCTATATTAAGCTACATCCTCATCGTCCATGTCAGCGTGGTCTTGCCATGCTGAATCCGGATCAAGGATAATTATCTCATGATGCTCTCTGTGAATTTTGTTAAATTTGTCTTTTTTCTTAAAAGCCTGTTTTTCGATTTTTTCTACGGCCATATCGATTGAATGGTATAGATTATCAGATGCAGCTTTAGCATGGTACTCGCAATGAGGAGCATGATAATAGATTTCAGCGAAATGCATTCCATTTTTTACATAACAAGACCACTTAACCGTTCCTTTATCTTTAAAAAATTTCTCCATTTTCATTGAAGATTCATGGATTTTTTCATCCAGTGCAGCTGTGTGTTCTAAGTGTAAAAATGCTGTCGTAATTTTCATAATGCCCTTCTTCTCGTTTAGTCTTACCCCGTAAGACGTTAAGTTCGTAATAGAGAAACTAGTTCTTTTCTTTTCGTTTTGATGAAGGCGCAATACCTAACATCTCACGATACTTTGTCACAGTTCTTCTTGCTACAGTAAGGTTCTCTCTTGCTAAAATCTCTACAACTTTCTGGTCAGAGAGAGGTTTAATTGGATTTTCTGCATCGAAAATCGCCTTAATTTTTAACTTTAAAACTTCACTCGCTATATCAACACCACCGTCTTTTCCTCCAATTCCGGTATTGAAAAAATATTTAAGCTCAAAGGTACCCAATGGGGTGTGCATGTATTTATTTGTCGTCACTCTCGATACTGTCGATTCGTGCATTCCAATTTCATTCGCCACATCTTTTAAAACCATCGGCTTTAAATGCTTAGGCCCTGACTTGAAAAACTCCTGCTGTTTCGCAACGATTGCCTTCGAAACTTTCTCAATCGTTTTTTGTCTGTTTTGAATCGACTTAATTAACCATTCGGCAGCACGAAGTTTATCTTTAACGAATTCAGATGCCTCATCCGTTTTATGTCCCGCACCTTTCTTGATCATTTCCTGGTAAAGTTTTGAAATCTTTAATCTCGGAATACCCTCGTCATTAACTTGTACAACGAACTCTCCGCCTGCTTCAACAACATAGATATCCGGTAAGATATAATGTGTATCTGGAGTCGCAACTAATCGTCCTGGTTTCGGGTGAAAGTTTTGAAGAAGTAATGCAGTCTTTTTTACCTGATCAATACTTACTGATAATGCTTTTGAAATTTTATCAAAACTTTTCGATTGAAGATCTTCTAAGTGATCGCGAATAATTTTTTCAAGAAGAGGGGACCTCTCTTCTGCAATTCTTGCTTGTGCAAGTAAACACTCCTGAAGATTGCTCGCTCCACATCCAACCGGATCCAGTCTTTGAACAATTTCTAAAACGTCGAAAGCATCTTCTCGATCAAGATTACTTTCAGCGATCAGTTCTTCGAAATTTACATCGAGATATCCATCATCGTTAATGTTCCCGATGATCAGGTTCGCAAGTACCCATTCCTGTTCTGATAAGGTTTCCATTTTTAGCTGCCATTCTAAATGCTCAGCTAAAGTCATTCCTTTCGAAACAATATTTTCGTATGAAGGCATTTCATCAGAATCTCCTGATGGAGATGCCATATTTGGTGCTGTCGATGAATTTGAATTGAAGGAATCAGCGTATGAGTCCCAGTCGAAATCATCTTTGTCTTTCATCAGCGGTGCTTCTGAAAAATCGTCCGATGTGGCCTCTCTGATTTCTGTGTCAGCAGAGTTGTCGACGTCGGAGTCCACGCCTGCTTCTTCAAGCATCGGGTTTTCCACCATCTCTTCTGCAATCACATTCGTCATTTCCAAATGTGTTAAGGTTAAGAGCTTAATCGCCTGTTGAAGCTGGGGAGTCATCGCCAGGTTCTGAGACTGCTTTAGACCTTGTGATATTTTCATGGCCATAAAATTATTTTCGAATTACATCCTGAATTCTTCTCCTAAGTAGAACTTCCTTGCTCTCTCGTCGTTAATTAGTTCGTTCGGTTTGCCGCTTACAAGTAACTCACCACTGTTCATGATATACGCTCGGTCGACAATTCCTAATGTCTCTCTAACGTTATGATCAGTGATTAAAACTCCAATATTTCTTTTTTTTAAGCTCTGGATTAAATGCTGAATATCTGCAACGGCCAGAGGGTCTACACCCGCAAACGGTTCATCCAGCAAAATAAACTTCGGCTCCAGTGCGAGTGCTCTCGCAATCTCCACGCGTCTTCTTTCACCACCTGAGAGCGCTGATCCTTTCGACTTCCTCACATGATTCAATTTAAAATCATGAATCAAAGCCTCCATCTGATCTTTTCTTTCGCGTCCGGATAAATTTCTATTTTCCAGAACTGCAAAAATATTTTCTTCAATTGAAAGATCGCGAAATACAGATGCTTCCTGCGGAAGATATCCGATTCCATTTAATGCACGGATATGAATCGGCTCTGCCGTTACATTTTTTCCGCTCATTTCAATGCGTCCTTCATCTGCTCTCACCAAACCTACCATCATATAAAACGTTGTGGTTTTACCCGCGCCGTTAGGCCCCAAAAGGCCCACGATTTCGCCTTGAGAAACTTCTAAACTTACGCCTTTTACTACCGTTCTTCCGCCGTAAGTTTTCTTTAAATCAAAGGCCTCTAATTTTACTACTGCATCCATAACCAATCTTTCCTTAGATATTTTTTTCTTTATCACGGTCCAGTGTGATGTTCGTATTGGCATCATCAACTTCCACCGTCTCTACATTCTCGCGAATTGTAATCCGGTTTCCTTTGATGACATCTTTCTCTTGAAATACTTTCGGCAGACCTGTGAGAATCACTTTTTTCTCACTGATAAGCCCTTCAAGTTTTTCAGAAAAGGCCTTTCTGATGACAGTCTTTGAACCGACAATCAGAGTCTCCCGTAATCTCACATCGTCAGATAATGAGTAATACTTGAGTTTTTTATTATAGTTTTCCAGGAATACACTGCCTTGGTTCGAAGAAGCGTCTAAGTTCCCTTTTTTAAAAGTCACACTCCCCTTCATATCCACCTCACTTCTGGCCCCGGAAAGGGTTAAATGGTCGGTTGTAAAACTCACATTTTCTTCATATTTACGCTTCCTCTGGATCTGCCCTTTGACGTTTTTCTGGTATTCAAAGAATTGCTCATGAGGTCTGTAGATGGCCTGGTCAGAACTGATCAAAATCTGGTCATTTGTTTTTGGATCAAATGAATTAGTACGAACTAATCCAACTGCTTCAAGATGTCTGCCATTATCAAAAATTGTCATTTCATTGGATTTTAAATTTGAATTGGCCGTATCAATTTCAACATCACCTTTGAGGTAAAGCTTTTTACTGTTTAAAACGGCCTGCGAATGCTTCGCTTTAAAATTGATCGGATCTTCTTCTTTATCTTCATCCAATTCATTGCGACGATAAATAATTCCCACAGGTGTTATGGCAGAGACAATTGTATTTTGCTGGGAGATTGTGAGCTCTGCGGATTCCAGCTGCAAAAACGGTTTTGATTTATCGATAAGATAATAATCGACGATTTTAAAAAAGCTTTCGTCGTTGCTGTCGTTCTTAGCTTCTTTAGGAGCTTCATTCATATCGAGATTTTCAAAGTTTCCAACGAAAGAATAAACTGAAAGTCCTACGGTGATCAAAATGAATAAAAAGATGATTGTATACTGGTGTGTTTTCAAAATAACTCCCACCCAAATCTTATCGTATTTTAGGCCATTATCCTTATAAAATTAAGCATTTATTTTTTTAAACAATGGCTTTCAAATCTTTACTAAACCATTGAATTGAAGGTACACTTGAGTATATTTATCAAGCACTCACACAAGGCTTTGGCGTGTCATTAAAAGATCTACAGGCAATTGTCGATTCGGGAACAAAACTTACTCCTATGATGGAGCAGTATTTCCAGATTAAAAAAAATTACCCTGACACACTTCTTCTGTTTCGCATGGGAGATTTCTACGAAGTTTTTTTCGAAGATGCGAAGACCACTGCGAAACTTTTAAACATCACTCTTACTCACCGTGGAAAAATCGGCGATACACCAATTCCAATGGCCGGAATCCCACACCACGCTGCCAGCGTTTATATTGACCGCATTACAAATCGCGGTTTAAAAGTAGCGATCTGTGAACAGATCGAAAATCCAAAAGATGCTATTGGAATTGTTAAACGTGGAGTCACTCAAGTCGTTTCTCCCGGAATGCCCTTTGATTTGGAAAAAACTCAAGGCCATGACAACCGCTTCATGGTTAGCGCGTTTAAAAAAAATAATAAATTTTATCTCGTTGCTTTGGACTTCACGACCGGTGATTTTAACGGATTTAAATATGATCATTTCGAAGGATTCATTGAAGGTCTTCGCATGCTTGCTCCGCGCGAGTTTATTACTTACATGGGCCAGTGGACAAAAGAAGCTGATGAAGGAAAAGATGTTGAAGCGATTCTTAATCACTATGATGTTTTAAAAACTCACTTAAGCGAAGAGTATTTTAATCCGAAGTTCACAGACATTTACATTGAAAAAGTTATCCCGGGCTTTAAGCGCGATAAAATCATCAAGCTTGATGAAGATATTTTAAGCGCAGTCGGTGCCCTAGCTTACTACGTCTGCTCGACTCAATTACTAGAAAGCTTCATTCACATCCGCCCGTTCAAATTAATTGCTCAAGCAAACGTGATGAAAGTGACGTTGCCTACTTTAGTTGGACTGGAGATTCTTCCAAAATCCCGTGAAACTTATCGCGAATCGCTCTTAGGATTCTTCGATAAAACGGAAACAGCAATGGGTGCACGTTTTTTGCGTTCACTTTTTTCAAACCCGCTTTTTGATAAAGATTTAATTGCAGAAAGACTGGACATCGTTTCAGCTTTATCTGAAAACGACTCCCTTATAAAAGATTTGAGAGCTGAACTCTCAAAGATCCGTGACATCGAGAGAATTCTTGCGAAAATCTCAATGAACAAAGGCTCAGCTTCAGATTTAATCAACTTATCAACAGCGATTACTTCTTACGTTCAAATCTTAAAAGACGTAAAAGTTCTTCCTGTAAAAGTGGTATTATCTCCAGTTGAATTGAAAAACCTGAGCGCCATCGCTGCCGCTATTACGGCAACATTAAACGACGAAATCGGAGCAAGCCTTGAAAAAGGAAATCTGATTAAAGAAGGTGTCGATAAAAACCGCGACCGCCTGGCCAAGCTTCATCTGAATGTAGCTGAAGAATTGATGAAGATGGAAACGCGTCTTAAAATTGAAACTGGAATTCAGAAATTAAGAATCAAATCAAATAACGTTTCAGGTTTTTTTATCGAAGTCTCTAAAGGCTCTTCTGTAAAAGTTCCAAAGTTCTTCGAGCGCAGACAGACATTAGTAAACGCTGAAAGATATACAACTCCGGATCTTATTCAGCTGGAAAAAGAAACGATCACTGCTCAAACAAAACTGGAAAAACTTGAACGTGAAATCTTCAAAGGTTTAATCAACAACGTTTCAGACGCAAATCACTCTATTCTCTTCATGTCAGAGCACATTGCCTTCATCGACAGCTTCCAGAGTTTAGCAACAATTGCTCTCGCTGAAGGATTCACTCGTCCGAACATTCACCCGACAAAGCAAATCCTGAGTATTAAGCAAGGCTTCCATCCTCTGATTAAATCTCTCATTAAAGATCAGTTTGTTTGTCACGATATCAACCTTGATGACAAAGCTTTCTTCGGTCTGATCACAGGCCCCAACATGGCCGGTAAAACAACCGTCATGAGAGAAGTTGCAATCATTCAGCTGCTCGCTCAAATCGGATCTTTTGTACCAGCAAAATCTGCAGATTTAAGCATGTGCGATTTTCTGTTCTCACGTTTAGGAGCAAGCGACGATATTCTAAAAGGCCAGTCGACATTCATGGTTGAGATGGCAGAGACTGCAGAAATCCTACGCCACGCCAGCGAAAAATCACTGATCATTTTAGATGAAGTCGGCCGCGGAACTTCAACATATGACGGTCTTTCAATCGCATGGGGATTGGTTGAGCACTTCATTGAAAAAACAAAAGCACTCACATTATTTGCCACTCATTATCATGAACTGATTGAAGTGGTAGAAGGTTATAAGACTGCAAAAAATCTAACGGTAGAAACTGTGAACCATAACGGCAACGTTCAGTTTCTTTACCGCTTAATTGAACAACCAGCTTCTCAGAGCTTTGGTATTTATGTGGCGAAGCTTGCAGGTCTTCCCGCTTCAGTTCTCGCACGCTCTGAAGAGATCTTAAACCAGCTTGAAAAGCATCATCACAATCCGGTAACAACATCTGCTATGAAGGAGGCATCAGTGGTTCTTAAACAAAACAAGAACACTCAACTATGCTTCCTAGATGACATTATTTCAGTAGCAGAAATCCCTCAGCATCTTAAGCAATTAGAGGAAGATTTGATGAAAATCGACGTCATGAAGATGACTCCGATCGATGCTCTTTTAAAACTGAATGAGCTGAAAAATAATCTCGATTTACACTAATTTTTTTCTTCTCTCGTGACGATAAGTTTGAAAGTATCACCAGAGGAGGAAAAGCATGAAACCAGAAATCTCAATTTTAAAAAAACGAGTCTATGCTTTAACTGCCGATCTTGCGATCGTTACCACATGCAATTATTTCTTAATGGCAGCTGGTACAAGCTTCATCCATACAATGTTTTTCCACTTCCCTATCAGATTTCAGCTGATGCTGATTGATAAGATGGAGGTCATGACTTCAATCTCATTAATGACACTTACATTCGCTTATTTTTCACTTTTCTATTTTCTAACGAATGGCCACACAATGGGTAAAAGTTTTTTCGGTCTTCGTGTGAAAACTGAAGATGGATCGGACATGACTTTAAATCAGTCAATGTACAGAGCTCTTGCCTACTTCACTTGTGCGATGACAGGATCATTTTTATTCGCACTTTCTTTCATCAGAAAAGATGAGAAGAGTTTAGCTGACGTTTTTTCGGGGACGACGGTTGTGAGTGATAAGGTTTCTGAAAGCACAGGGACTGAGTTTCAGCTGACGCTTGTTAAGGAATTAGCAGCAACTGAAGAAGAAGTTGAATACTTTGAAGAAAACAAAGCGGCTTAATAAGAAAGATCACTGCTTTTCTGAATATTTGAATGTTTTTAAATTAGCAGCTGCTTCAAAATTCTTAAAGTCGATTTTAGCGATATCAGCTCCATAATAATACTCTATGACGTATGAATGAGAGCCTATCTCTTTTATCACTTTTTTTATCCTAAAATAATCAGATCCATAAGCGTATGACCCTTCTGTATGTTCGGGAAATACGATGGTTTTATGTTGGGCACTGATACAATCAATCACCCCTATTTCTGGTTTTCCATAAACAGGGCCGGTTGAATAAAAAATCTTTTTATCTATAACAATGTAGCTATCAATGTCGACTAATTTCAATTTATCGATGTTGAGAGACTTTGGTTCGTTATTATTGCCCGGCTCAATTCTGAAGTTGCATGCTTTAGAGTCAGCTTCTGAAACTTTAGTTGATTCAAATGAAGCGACTCCTTCAGGTGAGGATTGAATGACGACGGCTGATTTGCGTTCTTTTCCAAAGTAGTAGCCAGCAGTAAAGGCCGCTAAAAATGCAATCACGCCGAAAATTACCAAACGAAGTATTGAGTATTTTTCTTTATTCATGCTAAAACAACCAGCCTCTCCCGAAAAAACCGACAATTAATAAAAATACTACGATTACACTTATTATAGAAATTTTTCTTTTTTTCATAAAATCCTTACTTTAAATATATCTTATAGCTCAAATTTGGGATTTTTAATTAATTTTACAGAAAAGTTTAAATCCTTGATTACTATAAAGCTTAGCGATCTGTATTGGACCTCGTTTGAAGGCTACCCGTTTTTAATACTTAAAAGATACTCAGCCGTGTTTGATCATTAATTTAATAAATAATTAATTTGGAGTTAACTGTAATGATTTTTCAGCATCAACTAAACCTGCTCCAAAATAATTTTCGGGACCAACTGGAAATGGAACAGCACCGTTTGCTAAAATATTTCGAATTTGAACTGGCGTTAAATTTTTATTTTTTGATTTGATTAATGCCACAACCCCTGCAACATGTGGAGTGGCCATCGAAGTACCAGAATTATAAACATAATCTGAAACTGAATTAGAAATTTTTGAATGGACTACTTGCCCAGACGCTAAATCTTGAATAATTTTTTCACCATCATTTTGTAAAACAAGAGCAACGGGAATTTGAACTTTGCCGTGCAAATCACCAACGACTAGACCCGATTCATTGTTGTAAAATATAACTGCTTTGGCTCCAGCTTTAATTGCATTATTCAGTTTATCAATGAAACGAATATCACCTCGTTTTATTAAAGCGGTTTTCCCTTTTACTTCATTTGGAAAATCGGTAGGAAGACCATTCGTACAATTAATAAGTTCAGAGCTAAATGAAGTTATCGTAATTGGAGCACCTACAAAAGTTGCTGATGAAATTGATTTTTCATCAATCAACACTTGAGTCAATGCTCCTTTACCAATCGGGCTCGCTGATAGAATATTGTCTCCAGGAGCAACTAAATCAAGAGTTTCTCCCCAATTAGAAAAAACACTTTTGGCTAAATTTTCATTGACCGAGCCAACTGAAATGACTGTCGGTAGTGCTGCAGGATAAAGTACATTAGCTTTACCGTCATTTCCACTAGAAGCAACAACCACAATCCCGGCATCTTCTAATTTTTTAATGGCATTCACTTCAGCTTGTGAACTTTCTGGTTTACTAAGCGATAAATTCACGACATCAACTTTTTCTTGTAAGGCCCAATTTAGTCCTTTTAAAACGGCACTGGCCGAACAAGAGGTAGATGAACAAACACGTGCCATTAATAATTTTGCTTGGGGAGCAACTCCTATTGAGCCTTTAGGACTTGATTGACCTAAGACAATTCCAGAAGTATGGGTACCATGTCCAATAGAATCAAAATACGCATAAGGCTTATTAACACCGCCAGCAAAATCTTGCCCTTTTTCAAAATTATCTTTAATTGATGGATGGTCTTTATCAATACCAGAATCGAGTAACATTACCCTAGTATTTTGACCGAAATACCCCTGGGCCCAAGCCTGTGGAGCTTTCACAAACTGCACATTCCATGTGGGGTCAGTAAATAAGTTTATATGTCTAGATTCATTTTTTTTAAAAAGATTTTTATTCCATTTAGGAATCGGAAATAAATAATCTTCTTCAATTAAAGTATCTTCAAAACTATTTTTAATTTTGTTCAGTGATAGAGCTGAATCAATAATAAAAACATTGAGTTGATCAAGTGCCAGTGATGATTGAATAAATTTTTGATTTTTAGTATAGTCGCTAATTTGATTTTTAATTAATAAGAAATGAGTTTGATCATTGGTTGAGATAATATAACGATGAGTAGTTTGTGCCCATGATTTCTGAGAGGAAAATCCAAAAAACAACCATAAAACAATAAGGATTTTTTTCATAATTACACCTGCAATAAGAGAACCTTTGATAACATGTTAAACTAAAAAATTTATTAGATGAAGAGAAAATTGTTAATTTCAAAACTGTCAAAAAATTGAATCATTAGATTTATAAAGAAATGCCAATTAAACGATTAATTCTTGATAGTTTCTTGAGGTTTATTAAGATAGATTTAGACAAATAAATGCCCCAGAATTTTCTGAGGCATTCTAAAAAAATAATTTTTTTTGAAACCCAACTAAGCTTCCAACATCGATCTCAACATCCACGCCGTCTTCTCATGCGATTGCATTCTCTGAGTTAACAAATCAGCAGTCGGCTGATCATTGCACTCATCTGCAATAGCAAATGTAGCGCGGGCAGTTCTGACAACTGATTCTTGTCCTGAAACAAGTTCAGCAATCATTTGCGCCGCTGATAAATCGCCGTGAGTTTCTTTGATGGAAGAAAGTTTTAAGAACTCAGCGTATGTAGCAGGAGCTTTAACACCCAGTGCTCTGATTCTTTCAGCAACTAAATCTACAGCGAGGGCCAGTTCGTTATATTGTCCTTCGAACATAATGTGAAGAGTCTGGAACATTGGACCTGTTACGTTCCAATGGTAGTTGTGAGTTTTTAAATAAAGCGTGTAAGTGTCAGCTAAAACTTTTGAAAGTCCTGCTGCGATTTCTTCACGGTGTTTTTCGTCAATTCCAATGTCGATTTTTGATTTCATATATATCTCCTTTAAACGTTCGTAACACTATAATAGTATCACATTTTTAGTTTCATTGGTGAAATCAACTAGAACGATTTACCAATAGATTTTACCAATCATCATTACTATATTATTAAGCTTTTGTACTCCAATTAAAATGAAGTTCTTTCAACTGTGCTTCACTTGGACGCGACGGAGCTTGTGACATTAAATCACTTGCTGATGCGGTCTTTGGAAAAGCAATAACATCTCTGATTGAATCAGTCGCGGTCAGAATCATAATCAATCGATCCAACCCAAAAGCTAATCCCGCATGCGGAGGAACGCCGTATTTTAGTGCTTCAATGAAAAAACCAAACTGTGCTTTTGTTTCTTCCGGAGTGAATCCTAAAACTTTAAACATTCTATCCTGTACAGAGTTATCAAAAATTCGAACTGATCCACCGCCGATTTCATAGCCGTTACAAACAACGTCGTAGGCCTCAGCAGTAAGTGTCCTCAATGGTCCATTGGGATCTTTGTGATCAGAATTCATGAACACATCCATTTTTTCTCGCGATGGCATTGTGAACGGATGGTGAGCAGCTGTATATCTTCCCGGCTCGCCCTTGTCTCCTTCACTCCATTCAAGAAGTGGGAAATCGTATAGCCATAAAAAAGCATCTTCTTTTCCAATAAGATTTAATTTTTGTCCCAGATTGCGGCGAAGAGCATCTGCACTCGCATGGGCCGTGCTGTGATTATTATCAGCGAAGAACAACCAGGTCCCGTCGCCTTTTTCTTCAGACTTCTCAAAAAGTTTTGCTTCAATTTCTGTAGTTATGAATTTTGAGATACCAGTGCTTCTGGAACCAAGTGAAAGTTTATAAAAGGCCACTCCTTTTCCACCGTAAGGTTTTACGATTTCAACGAAGCCATCTGTATCTTTTCTCGTGAACTGCCCGATGGCCTCAGGAACGAACATCGCTTTGATAATACCGCCGTTGTCGGAAACGCTTGCAAAGGTTGCAAACTCAGATCCTTTGAAAACATCAGTCACGATCATTTGCTTTAAACCAAAACGCAAATCTGGTTTATCACATCCGTAAGCATTCATAGCATCGACATATTTCATCATCGGAAGTTTAAAACTTTCCGGTTTATTAAAAACAGCTATAAGAATTTTTTCCACAAGATTTTTCACATACTCTTGAGTAGCGAATGAAACTTCAATATCCACCTGAGAAAATTCAGGTTGTCTGTCGGCACGTAGATCTTCATCGCGAAAACACCTGCAGATTTGAAAATATTTATCTGTTCCACCAATCATCAAAAGCTGTTTAAGTGTTTGTGGTGATTGTGGAAGAGCGTAAACCTGTCCCGGGTGAACACGTGAGGGAACAATATAATCGCGCGCTCCTTCCGGAGTCGATTTATAAAGAATTGGCGTTTCAACTTCGATGAAATCTTCTGAAGATAAAAGCTGACGAATGGTATTCATCGTTTTTGATCTTAGTTTTAAAATGTCCTGAAGTTTTTTTGTTCTCAAATCAAGATATCTGTATTTCAAACGTAAATCTTCCGTTGCCACTACAGAACCAAAAGGTAAAAACGGTATTGAATCGATGTCAGATTTAGAAAGAACAGTTAGCTCTTCAACCTGAACTTCTACCAGACCAGTATCCATATTTGCGTTCTGTGCTTCTTTCGGACGAGATGCAACACTACCTTTCACCATGATCACTGATTCTAACGAGCATCTTTTCAGGTCATCAAAATTTCCTTTGAAGTCCACGAAGCCCAGTTGTGAGATACCATATTTATCGCGAAGATCGATGAAGTGTAGGCTTCCTAAATTTCTATATTTATTAACCCAACCGCAAAGCACAACACTCTTGCCGATGTCAGAATCTCGTAACTCTCCACAGTGATGTGTTCTTAAGAGTCCTTCGATTTTTGATGTGGCCATTGCTTTCTCCCTGCGTTTTAGAGACAATTCCGTGGAAAACTATTTCCCAGGAATACTAATGATCACTATATATCAAAAGAGCTCAAAGCTCATTAAAAATCTCCTGCTAATTGCTGTGATGGTGCCGGCATTTGCATTGGCAAAAAGTGATTTTACAATGCAAAATCCTAAAGGGCAGAAGATTACATTGCGTCTGGCCCTCACGAGAGATGAGCACTCAAAAGGTCTGAGCGGCCTGAAGCAAAAACAATTTTCCAACAACGATGGGATGCTTTTTGTAAATGATGGGATCGGAACCCGCAGGTTTTGGATGCCAGACACTTATTTTAATATAAATATTATTTTTCTGGATCAGGATTTTGGAATAGTTGATCTTGAAAGAAATGTTCCTGCACACCCGGGTCTTATCGAGCCACCGGTCATTTACCGTACAAAATCTTACCAGGCCCAGTATATTCTGGAGACCAATGCCAAAGCGCCTTTCAGTAAAGACCTCAAGGCCGGCGATAAATTAAAATGGATGAATAAGACGCCTATTTCGGAAATAATACTAAAAACTCGTCAGCGGCTATAAACCCTAGGTTATCGCGCACAAGTTTTTTCTGGAACCCGGTATCGGATCTCATGCGCTCAATCTCGCGCACCAGCTGCATATTTTCTTTCTTGATGTCAGAAAGTTCTGCAACTCGAGCGTTTACTGAATTTTTTTGAGAATAAAAATCTGTCACTCCGCCGGCGGCGAAGATCAATCTTAAAACCATAACTCCGCAAAAGATCCATGAACCTTTTACTAACCACCCTTGGTATTTTGGATCGAGAAACTTTTGTTTTTTCCTTGTCGATGTTGTCGTGTAGCTGATTTGCGAAGCCACTTTTCTTTGTGTTCTTTTTACCGGAATAAATTCTGTGTCTTCAGGTTTTGCGACTGAACGTCTGCTTACTACACTCGTGTTGTTTGGTGGAGGCGGTGGAGTGGAAACTCTTTCGCGTGCTCTCATTCTTGGAGCTTCTCTTGGTATTTCTCTCGCAGGCTGCTCTTCTTCATATTGAGGGGCTTCACCTTGAGTGGCCTGCTCATGAACTTGCGTTGCTTGCGTTGCTCTGATCCCCTGCTTCGCTCTGTTTCTTTCGATTGCTTTACGAAGTCTTTCATTCGCAATCGTCGATGGATCAACTGTATTTAAATCAGGGCCGGCGCGTACACCAGAAGGCTGCGGCGGAGTTTGTTGTTGTGTTTGAGCTGTTCTCTCTTCCGGTTTACGTAGAGAGTCTTTTGAACGATCGTATGAGAATTCCAAAGCAACATCCTGTTGTTATGTATAAAAACTAACATCCTGTTAGTTAATTAATTTTAACCTAGCTTGGTTTTGACTTCAATCCAAAATTTACGAACTATTGCGAGTTCGTGAAAATAGTAAAAAAGAGTTCTTCCAATTGAATTATCCGGGAAATTTTCGAGCTCAGTATTGTTGATTCCTTCAATAAAAATATTTTTGAAAGAGATGAAACTTAAATGGTCAGGTTTCTGTGAAGCGACTGTAAAACTCTTATCGTCGCATGAAAATTCGCTGATCGGAAAACTGCTTCTAAGTAACGTTCTCGCTTGATTCAGTCTTAAAGCGGCAATTCCGCCGTCGCCGATAGGCCCTAATTGGATGTATTTTTCTGCGCGATTAATTCCGTGAGAACGGAAAAAAATTTCGAATCTACCCTGCTTTGATCCATTCTCCTGAGCTTCTCTCACGTCCATCCACCAGCTAAAACCAGGGTCGCTGATGTTGCAGACAGCATCTTCCTGATGTGGAAAGCGGCGGTTGATAATCTGCTCACGGACGGCTTCTGCAAGCTCAAAAGTTTTGGCTTCAAAAAACATCACACTTGAGCCGTCTTCATCTTTTAAAAGTTTTAGAACCTGTCTCTTAGCTGAATCTACGTTTTTTAATTCCTGGAATGCTTCTCTGATATTAACGGTTGAATATCCGCGAACACAGAAAGTGCTGGCGCCATTGTCGATTTTATAAATGATCCCCGGAGTTTCCGGATAAAGAAAAATGGCAGCTTCTCTTTCTTCTTCGTCATGAGCAAAAATTTCCACTTGAGTGATTAACTCGGGAACTTCGAGGTCTTCAGTTGCTAAAAAAAACGTTTGCACAGGCCCATCTTTCTTTTTTGGAGAAGTGCTAGAGCGAAGATACTCATTGAGTGCCAGCGTTTCTTGAAGAAGTAAATCTAAGCTCAAGTCATCATGGCCCATTCAAATCCTATGAAAGGAAATTTTTAATCTCAGTATTAATTGTAAAAATAAATGACTCTTATGACAAGTCTCTAATTAGCAAATACTCACCAGAGATAAGTAAAAACTTCGATGAACACAAAGATAAGAAAGACAGCGACGACGGGAGAAATATCTACAGGCAAAGATGACGGAAGATATTTTCTGATGGGATCACAGGTATAATCACTCCACTTTTTTATTTTTCTTCGCCATTCATGCTTCATTGTCTCTGGAAAATAGCTCAAAATCGCATCGACAAGGATGACAAAAGCATAGATCTTAATAAAAAAACGGATGTAACCTTTCATTTAATACCTGCGATTAGCGATCTCTCTTCTCTGGCGGTACACATGGCAGACGCATGCTCCGTAAAAGAAAAAGCACATTAAATAAAAGAGCCAGATCACACCGACAACGGATGTATAAAGATCCCCATAATTTCTCATGAGACTTCCACGGACATAATAAATGTAGACCCAGAAAATAGATTTACCTATGAATACCGACATCGAAAAGGCCAGGGCCGCGATGAATCCTTCTTTCAGCTGAATCTTCCATGAAAACAGCCAGCGGTATAAAACAGTAAAGTAAAGAATCAAGAGAGAGACCTGCAGAACACTCGAGTTCAGCCAGTATGATCTTCTTAAATTTATAGTTTTGATAAAAGTTAAAAACGGGCGAAGCAAATCAAAGTTTTCATA
>JACMRM010000012.1 GCA_014376445.1 Bacteriovorax sp.
AAGGCCGCAATTGTTCCTTGAAGAGACTTATTTGGAAGAATCTTGTCTCTTCCATAAAGGATCCCAAAAAATGAAGCGATCGGATCAGCGAAGATTAAAAATAATGTAGCGAGAATAGCGATTCTTTCCGGGAAGAAAAAAAGTGCCAGAGAAATTCCTAGAGCATAAAAAGGTAATCCACTTACTGAATTTCGCTCGCTCTCTCTCATCACCGGCTTCATCAGGACCAAGGCAAACTGATTGATCTTCTCATTTCTTAAACGAGTGAACTCAAACAAAAACGCAGCAACTGCTAACGCCAGAAGAATTGAAGCTGTTGATTCAGCAGTGAAACCAGATTTTTTGTAAATAAACAGACCGATGAGGCCTGTTGAAATATGCCAGGCCTTGCGAGTTAAGTGCAAATCTGAACGCAAACGAAGCGGAGAAGATATTCTAAATTGTGACATAAACGCTTGACCCATTTAAGGCTCCTAAGTTTTAACTCGAACTTTCAAAACTCTTTAATAACCAAGTTCCAAAGTCGCCTATTCCTTTCAAGTATCTAATTTATTGAATTTAAGATTATCTGAAGACCTCAATCTAGTAAATCTCCCTGCATTAATTATACTGATAATAGAATCAAACACTTTGCTATTTTTTCCCTTACATTCTAGGATTTTCTTCCTATAATATGTCTTACAGATACAATTGAGTGTAATCAAGCCGCATGTTTTAAAGGAATGGAATCTTGTGTTTAACAATGACGAAAATAGTCTAACTAATCAATTTCAGACGCAAATGTCTAACCATGGGAACCCAAAAATCTGGGCCATTGGTGGTGGTAAGGGTGGAGTTGGAAAAAGTTTAGTTACGGCGAACTTAGCTATTTGCTTAGCGTTAATGGGCCATAAGGTAGCTGCCATCGATCTCGATCTCGGTGGTGCGAATCTCCACACATGCCTTGGAGTACCCATTCCTGAAAAAACGCTTTCTGATTATCTTTCTAAAAAAGTAAGATCCCTCACTGAACTTTTGACTCCCACAGCGATCAATAATCTTTTTATTATTTCAGGTGCTCAGGATGATTTAGGAATCGCTAATTTAAAACAAATGCATAAAGCAAAGCTCTTGAATCAATTCAATGAACTTCCGGTGGATTATGTTCTTCTGGATCTTGGCGCAGGAACAACTTTTAACACAATCGACTTCTTCATTGCTGCCGACCAGGGAATTATTACGACTCTTCCTGAACCGACTTCAATTGAAAACTCATACCGCTTTATTAAAACGGTTTATCACAGAAAATTAAAAATGGCTGAAGAGCTATTGGAGATTGGACCCCTGATCGACCAGGCGATGAATGCCAAACTTTCTCAGAACTCTACTCCTGCTGATCTTATCAATCGCGTGATTGAAATCAATCCGGTTGTTGGACAAAAACTTCGTTCTGAAATTAACAAACTAATGCCAAAACTTATTATCAATCAAGTTCGTACGCAGTCTGATATTGATATCGGTTTCTCAATGAAATTGATCTCTAAAAAATATTTCGGAATCAATCTCGATTATGTTGGTTACCTGGATTACGATGCGACTGTATGGCAGTCGGTGAAGAAAAGAAAACCTCTATTGATGGAGTTTCCAAATTCTACACTGGTCAATAACTTTGACCGTATCATTCATCGCTTATTAAATATTAATTAATCTATTCACTAAAAAGAGTTTTATGAATAATCCGACGACTGATTTAAAAAATTATTATGAAGTTTTAGAAATTCCAGCGGCCGCTCGCTCGGAAGAAATCTATCATAGTTACCAAAGAGCGAAAGCCGCCTATTCATCAGACTCGATAGCGCTTTATTCATTGATGAGCCCGGAAGAATGCAGAAACGTTCTGGAGCTGGTTGAAGAAGCCTATTCAATTCTAAGTGATCCTAATAAACGCAAACGATATGATGAGGCCCGTGGATTAAACCGTGATTTCAATTCTATGAGCTACAATACGATTTCTGACCGCGTGGCCCCTCTGCGCTCTGGGCGCACTGAAGCCTTCCCGGTTCAAATGCCGAGCTCTACTGCTCATATAAGTAGCGAATTTACGTTGAATTCACAGTCAACCGGCTCTGATCCGGCCCTGAAATCACTTGGGCAGACGACAACTACGACCAATGTAAACAAATTAGTGACTCAAAAGAGGTTTGCGCTCGATTATGTAATCAATGCGGACTTTGAAAAGGAAGTAGAAGATGCTACAGAGTTCACTGGAGATTTCCTTCGAAAAATCCGTGAATATAAAAATCTGGATCTTGATCGTCTAAGTGATATGACAAAAGTTTCTCGTCTTTATCTTCAGGGAATCGAATTAGAAGACTTCGGAAAACTTCCGGCGGCCGTTTACGTGCGCGGGTTTGTTTTTCAGTACGCAAAATGTCTTAAACTTAAACCTGAAGTCGTCGCCAACTCTTACGTGGCACGGATGAAAAAACTGAAGCCTTAAAAATGAATGATGAAAACACAACAATAGCTGACACTCAGACCGAACAATCGGATGCTGAAGATTTTTCCACATTAACTGTCACAAACGAAGATAGAGAAACCTATAAACGTTTAGATCAATATCTTGCAGAAAAAGTCGACGGCTACTCACGCACATTTTTAAAAAGTCTTTTCACTAAAGGACAAATCGTTGTCAGTGAAGATTCAACAGTGCAGCCCAATTTAGAATTAAAAAAGATGCCTCCGGCCGGAACAGTTATTCAAATTCTTGTTCCACCAATGCTTCCATCAATTGCTGAGCCGGAAAATCTTCCGCTTGAAATTTTGTATGAAGATGAACATTTAGTTTTCGTTAACAAGCCAGCTGGAATGGTAACTCATCCTGCTCCGGGAAATTATACCGGGACACTTGTTAATGCGATTTTATATCACTGCAAAGATATTCAGGGCATCGGTGATACAAAACGTCCGGGTATCGTTCACCGTCTTGATAAAGGAACGTCGGGAGTTATGGTTATTGCCAAAACTCAGGCAGCACACGAAGGACTTGTACTTCTATTTTCTTCTCACGATATCGAGCGCGTTTACGAAGCGATGGTCATGAGACACCGTTGTCAGTCATACGGAACAGTAGAAAGTTTAATCGGGCGCGATCCACACAACCGTTTAAAAATGAAAACAGGAACGACTCGCGGAAAAACTGCGATCACTCATTATAAGATTGTCGAAATTTTCGAACGTCATCTTCATATGGAATTTAAACTTGAAACAGGTAGAACTCACCAGATAAGAGTTCACACGGCCGACATTTTAAAAATGCCGATCATCTGTGATTCAATGTATGGATCTCCCAATGAACAAATGATGAAACTGGGTCTTGATTATAAAGAAGTGATCGATGGTTATCCTTACCCTTTCCTTCACGCTAAAGTTTTAGGACTGATCCACCCGATCACTAACCAGAGACTTCGTTTTGAAATTCCACCTCCACCAGAATTCAGAAAATTCCTGGCGTACTCACATAAGAAAAGCGAAGAATCTACAATATGATTGAACAGATTACGTTTGAAGCGCCCTTACTTAGAGGGCGCTTCATAGTTTTTAACTCCCGCCCAGAATTTGAATTACTCAAAATTAAACAGACACATTCCGATATCGTTTTAAATGAAGACCAATGCGGCGTGGAGCAAATCGGCGACGGAATTTTCGGCAATAACAATACCCCGAAAGCGATTCTTACTGCAGACTGTGTCCCACTGGTTCTAATCGGCGCTAACGCACACGTTGTCATTCATGCAGGATGGAAAGGCCTTGCCACAAATATTTTAGGCCATCCGGACGTTGTCGCGATCAAACCAACCTACGCTTTCATTGGACCACACATCAGACCTGAGCATTATGAGGTCCAAAGTGATTTTTATGTCAATTTCGAAGGCCTTCAGGGTGCCTTCTCTGTACATAACGAGAAAATTTATTTTAACTTAGAGTATGTAGCAACAACGCAGTTAAAAGCACTATATCCCGGTATAGTAATTGAAGACTGTGGACTCGACACTTTTAGTGATTTGAAGTTTCACAGTTACAGACGAGACAAAACGACAAATAGAAATTGGAATATCTATTTCCCCAAATAAGACGGAGTTTACTATGACTAAAAAATCGATTTATGAAGATAGTACAATCAACACAACTATCGCGGTTTTTCTTCTTTCGGCACTCATGATTGGATTTTCAATCTACTTAACAGGCCACTACTTTGATTTAAAATTTCCTACAGGACTTGAATCAGGATCACTTTGTAACATCAGCAGTTTTTTTAACTGTGATAAAACAACTCTTTCACCGGCATCAAACATCGGCGGAATTCCCATTTCTCTTTTCGGAATTATCGTTGGTGCACTTACAATGATCGGAATGTTTGTTAAAAATGAAAACTACGAAAAAACTGTCTACAGCATGCTGATCTTAAACTTCGTCGGCTGCGTAGTTTTATTCTGCTACTCACTTTTCATTCTTGGCGGACTTTGCCCGTTCTGCACGCTTTACTATATCGCTTCAGGACTTATCCTCTTAATCTTTTATAAAAAAAGTGCAAGCTACTTCCCGCACTTCCCGATCGTTGTCACTTTCGCGACCATCGTCTTAATTTCAGCTTTTGCCATGAGAATGAACAACAACAGCAAAGTTAAAGCAACAAGTGCTGTTGCGAATGATTTAATTAAGCAATACTACGGTCTTCCTAACCTTGGAGCTCCGACAATTCCTTCTGAATTTAAAATCGCAACAGCAGCAAACGCACCGATCAAGATACAAATTTTTTCTGATTTTGAATGCCCTGCATGCCGTGCTCTTTCTGAATTAATGCCGCAAATTCTTTTACGTTATGGCGGAAAAGTTGACATCTCTTACTACTTCTATCCGCTTGATAATGCCTGCAATCCTTCAATAGAGCGAGCTATGCACCAGTTCGCATGTAAAGGCGCTTACACTGCTGTCTGCCAGTCAGCTACAGGAAAAGATTTCGGTTTAGTTCACGACGAAATTTTCCATAACCAGGAACGTTTGCCTGAATACCTGGATGAAACAATTAAAAATAATAAACTTGAAAAATGTGTTGCTGATCCTGCAACGAAAGCAAAAGTTGTCTCGCTTATCAATGCGGCCAATTCTTTCAACATTAAATCAACACCGACTTTCATTCTTAACGGAGTGAAAATCGAAGGAGTACTTCCTTCTGATCAGCTTTTCGCTATCATGGATGAAATATTAAAAAGATCTAAATAGGTTCCTAAATAGGTTCCTAAATAGGTTCCAGCAGACTTGTGGTAGCTCATATGCGTAATCACAAGTCTTTTTAAGATTAATTCTAGAAAATATTATGTTAATATATCCTCTATGAGTAAGGCCCGCCGTGAAATTCCCATTCCAGTTCTTCCAATCATCGAAACACATTTTCATCTCGATATGCTGAAAGCTTTTTCGCGCGAAGAGATCGTCGGTAAGACAGAACTTCATAACATCCAGAAAATGATTACAATCTCAACTAATCCTGGAAATTTAGATGAAGTAATTTCTATCACTGAAAAATTTCCGCAAATTTACTGTACGCAAGGCCTTCATCCGCACGAAGGTAAAGAATGGAATGATGAAGTAAAAGCTCACGTCATCAGAAACCTGAAAAATACTGCAAAAAATAAAAAGATTGTTGCTGTCGGTGAAATCGGTCTAGATTTCTATTATTCAAAATCCCCCCGAGATGAACAGCTAAAAGCTTTTGAAGAACAGCTGCAGATTGCAGTTGATTTTAATCTTCCTGTTGTCATTCACTCACGTGATGCTGATGAAGATACAATCGCTGTTCTAAAAAACTTCTCTACGACTTTAAAACGCAAAGGTGTAATCCATAGTTTTACTTCCGGACTTGAGCTGGCCAAGTTCACACTTGATGAAGGATTCTATCTTGGATTTAACGGCATCATTACTTTCAAAAATGCAGAAAATGTTCGCGACGCTCTAAGAATCACGCCACTTGAAAAATTTCTTTTAGAAACAGACTCGCCATTTTTGACTCCCGATCCTTATCGTGGCGTAGAAAATGCTCCTTACTATCTGCCATTTATCGCTGAAAAGATTGCTGAAGTAAAAGGTGTTACATTGGATGAAGTTCTGATTCATGCTTATAAAAATTCTATCGCCCTTTTTAATTTTACATAGCTTGAAGGAGTTTTTATTAAAACGATCAACATGTTATTGCTTACGACTCTTGCCAGCTGTTCACTTTTCCGGCCAACTCCTGAGGTCGTTGTAGCAAAACCATTATCATTTCATGATAAAAAAAACTGCTCTACAAAAGCTTATGCCTACGTGAACAAAAGAGATGAAGCGCGCGAAAAGAAAATTACTCTGTATGAGCACAATCAGCTTCAAATTCGAACTGTAGATTACTTAGTTGAAAAAGAAGCTGATCTTCAAAGTTGCTACACAGACAAATCACGCGAATTCTATGCATGTGCCGTTGTAGGTATTAATTCCAAAGCGAAAGTTGAATTTCTGGATGTTTCTGATGAAGTGAATAAGCTGGATGCTAATTTGAAAAACTGTCTGGAGAAAAAACTTCAAAGCTACAATTATAAAGCGCTTAAAGCAAAGACTGGAACTAAATTTACGATTCCATTAAAATTCAATGTTAAAAATCTTAATTACTCGTGGTCAAATTGATAATACTCTTTTTGCCCATTTGAGTTTTTACTATTCATGCTTCTGGCGAAATCATCCAGCTGATCTTCATCAAGTGCGTAATTATCTTCTTTGTTTTTTGATTCAAATTTATAGATGGTAGTCCCATCTATTCGCTTGCGCTGAAGTTCGAATGGAGGAAGATCTCCACGGCGAAGCTCGCCAATCTTTTTTCTGCCAGGATTTTTTTCCATATGAACAACAGGATGAGGATTCCTCAAGTTTTTTTCATTGAGAAGAACGTAAACCGAAACTCCCATGAAACAAACGAATGCTAATGCTGCTGCTACTTTCATTTTATTGCCCAGAAAAAAGAAGCCCACATTTTTCAATGTGGGCCATTACTTTAGTAAATTTAAAATCTGCAGAAGTGTTAACGCATGTGAGCTACCACAAGTCTGCTGGAACCTTTATGGGGAACTGCTCCTTCGAACTAACCGCCAATGGTAGCGATTAAAGAAGCAATCAGAAGTGAAACAACCGACATAACTTTAATTAAGATCGCAACACCTGGGCCAGATGTATCTTTGAACGGGTCACCAACAGTGTCACCGACAACAGCTGCTTTGTGAGTTTCAGATCCTTTCGGGTGACCTGGAAGGCCGCCTTTTTCAATGAACTTTTTAGCATTATCCCAAGCTCCACCAGCGTTTGCCATAAAAAGCGACATAGTTGCACCAACTGCTAGAGATCCAGCAAGCATACCAGTTAGAGCTTGAGGTCCCATTGTGAAACCTACAACAACTGGAGCTAAGATTGCGATCATACCAGGTAGGATCATTTCTCTCAGAGCAGCTTTAGTTGCGATATCTACAATTTTACCAGCTTCTGGTTCTGCCTTTCCTTCTCTTAGACCTTTGATCTCGTTGAACTGACGAGCGATTTCAACAACGATTGCCTGAGCAGCTTTACCTACTGCAGTCATTGTAGTTGCACCAACAAGCCATGGAAGAATTGATCCGATTAGAATACCAAGTAAAACTCCAGATGAAGTTAATTCTAAAGACATTTTTGCAAGACCTGCAGCTTCTCTTACGTGGTTAACTTCCATTGTGAAGGCAGAGAAAAGTGCAAGAACAGTTAAAATAGCTGAACCGATAGCGAATCCTTTTCCGATAGCTGCAGTAGTGTTACCTACAGCATCTAATTCATCTGTGATATCGCGAGTTGCTTTTCCAAGACCTGACATTTCAGAAATCCCACCAGCGTTATCAGCGATTGGCCCGTAAGCGTCTACTGTCATAACAACAGCAGTCCCTGCAAGCATACCAACAGCAGAAAGTGCAATTCCGTAAAGACCTAAATATTTATCTGCAATGTATGCGGCAGCCACAACAAGTAACATTGGGATTGCAGTCGATTCCATACCAACAGCAAGACCACGGATAACACCAGTACCAGCTCCAGTTTTTGCTGCTTCCGCAGTTAAACGAATTGGTTTACCAGCAGTATAATATTCTGTGATGAGACCAATGAACATACCACCGAAAGCTCCGGCAGCAAGTGCGATCGTTACACCTTGAGAAATTCCAAACATTGGAACTAAAACGTATGAAGCGATAGTTAAAATGATTGGTGGAACAATTAAAGCGTTTCTTAAAACGTTAGCTGGTTTTGAATTCTTAAAAATACGAGCAAGGAAGATTACAACAAGAGAAATAATCATACCTAGAGTTGATAGAAGAAGTGGAATTGTAATACCAGCTAAACGAGCAGCTGTTTCATCTGAAGTTGTAATTAAATTAGCGAGCCCTGCAGCTGGAATTGTAATTGCAATTGCCATAGCAGCAACGATGGCCGCTACCATTGATTCATAAATATCAGCTCCCATACCTGCAACGTCACCAACGTTGTCACCAACGTTATCTGCGATTACACCCGGGTTACGTGGATCATCTTCTGGAATGTTTTCTACAACTTTTCCTGCGATGTCAGAGCCTACGTCTGCAGCTTTAGTATAAATACCACCACCGATACGTGCGAAAAGAGCGATTGATGAAGCACCAACTGCGAACGCGTGAAGAATAGTTGCAAGATCATTTGAATCTTTAAATAGAACGTAGATAGATCCAAGTCCAATTAGTCCAAGTGAAGCCACTGCAAGACCCATAACCGCTCCACCATCTAGTGCGACAAGAAGTGCTGCTGATTTTGATCCAGTCGAAGCTGCTTGAGTTGTGCGAACGTTTGCATATGTTGCAGCTTTCATTCCGGCGAATCCCGCTAGAAGTGAAAGGAATGCTCCAACTAAAAATGAAACCGCTGCAATCATACCCAGCGCATACCAAAGAGCTGCTGCTACTACGATTGAGTAAACGAAAAGAACTTTGTACTCTCGAATTAAGAAGGCCATTGAACCTTCACGAATGTAAGAAGCGATTCTTTCCATAGTTTCGTTTCCGCCTGGTTGTGCTTTTACACGAATGTAAAAAAAGACGGCGATGATTAAACCAACTAGACCGACGTAGATCGGAGAGTTGATTAGCGCTGAACTGAACATTGCTATACCCCATGTTAGAAATAAGTAATAAAATTCGAATAGTTAGATGTACCGTACGAGAGGAAAATCGTCAACAATTTGATGAGTAAAATCTATGAGTTAGGTTCATAAGTGTTTATTATAAGATTCAATCTTTAAATTTTTTTCAATAGCGCGCAATGTAAAACATGTTTGATGCTGATCGCTTGTTCTGATACAATTAAAAAACTAGCGGTAGTTAAATTGAAACTTGCAGGTCCTTTTCTTTCTACCGCTAGAAAACTTCTCAAATTCTTGATTAGCCTTTTCAAGTTCCATACATCAATTTCATTAAAATTTTAAATTTCGAGTATGATTAATTTATATATTTTCCAATATTGGAATTAATTAAAGGGCTTTATGAAATCTGATGAATCAAAAATTGATAAGGGATTTTGCTTAAACTATTTAAATCTATCCGATAGAAGAAAATTCATAAGTACAGTGTGGACGACTGGAGTCGGCAACGGATTTATATTAATCCTCATAATTGTAAATAACATTAGTCGCAAACATCATATTGGTTCTAAACAGTGGGCCTATGTATTTATATTTTTCAACGTAATTATGATTTCAAACAATATTCTGACTTATAAAACTGGAAGAAGAATTAAAAAAAGGCCCTCCGAAGAGGGCCTAGCTATTTTAACTTAAGTAATTTTTCAGTAAGAATTTGCGACTGCATGTCTTTGATCGCAACTGGCGTATTGTGCGGGTAGAGGATTAACATTCTCATGTTTCCTAATCCACGCTTCATAGAGATTTTCTCAACATCGTTTTCTTTTACTGTAACAGTCTCAGGCATATCGTAGAAAGCTAGAGCGTTTTCAGCAAGGCTGATCTTCTGCCACTTTTCACCGTGGCTAGCTAAGAAGTCGTCACCTTTAGAATCAGCTTCAAGGTTTGTGATCGCAAGTTTAATTCCAACCTGGCCGTTTTTCCCTTTAGCAAGTTTAGTAATGTCAGCTTCAATCACTGCAACATTTGAGTGATTGTAGAATTTCATATCGCGAGCATCTAGAAGAGCAGGGATATAATTTTCTTTTGACGTTGGATCAAGTTCGAATTGTGCACGTATGTCTCTTGCTGCTTTTGCATCTAG
>JACMRM010000013.1 GCA_014376445.1 Bacteriovorax sp.
TATTTTATGCAAATTTGCGAGTTGCTTTTGGTGTGTATATAAAAAAAGGCAATCTTCCCGAAAATTTAGGATTTGACATGATTCGCGAGGCCCTACACCTAGCGATTGAAAATTCGCCCGAAATCCCGGTTGAATTTAAAATAGAAATGCATGCAATCTCTTATTCCCATAAAAGATAAACTTCAAGGAAATCTCGAAAATTATATGTCAGAGATCATAGCAGATATGTGGGGATTAAAGACAGCAAAAATAATCACAGATAAAATCTCTAATGAAGGTCTGCGCTCTCACCTATTATCCGGCTCACTCAATGATATATGTGTAAGCGAAGATGATGGTGTTCATCCAAGCGGGGAATTTCGAATAGATCAATTGGCCGGAGATATTCTTTGCAAGTAATTTAAGATTAATCCATAGGAAAAAATTATAACTGATTTTTTCTTTCTCATTTGATTTCTTTCATCTATCTTATTGGTCTGAACTATCAAGTGAGGAAATTATGATTAAAACATCCGGATATGCAGCTTTCAATTCTACTGGCCCACTCGCTCCTTTTGAATTTACTCGAAGAGAACCAAAACCAAATGATATTTTAATTGAAATTGATTACTGTGGTGTCTGCCACTCCGATATCCACCAGGTAAAAAATGAATGGGGCAATGCTACTTTCCCCATGGTTCCAGGCCACGAAATTGTAGGCCATGTAACAAAAATCGGATCCAATGTTTCTAAATTTATTGTGGGAGATCTCGCAGGTGTTGGCTGTTTAGTCGACTCATGTAGAACCTGTGCCAATTGCAAAGAAGGCTTCCAACAATTTTGCGAAAACGGATCTGTCGGAACATATAATAGTCTTGAAAAAGATGGAGTCACCAGAACCTATGGGGGCTACTCAAAATGTATTGTTGTCAGTGAAGATTTCGCTTTGAAAATTCCAACAAATTTAGATCTCAAAACTGTAGCTCCACTTCTCTGTGCCGGCATAACAACCTATTCTCCACTTCGTCATTGGGGTGTTGGGCCAGGACAAAAAGTCGGTGTCGTTGGTCTTGGAGGCTTAGGCCATATGGCCGTAAAATTCGCGCACTCTTTCGGTGCGACAGTTACTGTCTTTAGTCGTTCAATAAGTAAAAAAGAAGATGCCCTTAGATTAGGCGCCTCTGAAATGGCGATTACTACTAACCCTGAAAAAATTCTAGAAACTCACGCTGGTAAATTTGATTTTATTATTGATACAGTCTCTGCTCCACATGATCTTAATCTCTATCTTCAATTTTTAAAACGCGATGGAAAAATGGTGCTGGTTGGTCTTCCCAATGTTCCTCCTCATATTGAAGTGGGTAATCTTATTTTCGGAAGAAAAACTCTTGCTGGTTCATTGATTGGTGGAATTCCTGAAACTCAGGAGATGCTTGATTACTGCGGGAAACATAATATTGGATGTGATATTGAGTTGATTGCACCGAGTAGAATTAATGAAGCGTTTGAGCGGACACTTAATAGTGATGTGAAGTATCGCTTTGTTCTTGATATGAAATCTTAGTCATTTCAAGACACTAACTCACTAATATTATTTGCATTTTTTAACTTACGCAAAATATACGCTTTTCTTTTTAGAAATACTCATTAGCATTAAGGTAGGGAATAAAAAAATAAAATTAGAGGTTAAAAAAATGACGAATCAATTTACATGGCTTGGCACCGTCTTGATCATTGTATTCTTGAATTTATTTCTCTTTTTTTTAAGAATTGTTTCTACGGTATGAGCATGAAGTCTATTCGAGTTGTTTGTTCGCGTTGTTGGATTGTTGATGGTCAGGCGCTTTTAAAGATGATGGTTTTCTTTTATGCTCGTCTGTATTGAGCAAATGTACAAATGCTACTATGAACAAAAATAGTGGCAATAATCCAATTAGATCGAACCATTTAAAGTTTTTATTATTAAATATTTTGTGTTCGTTAAAATAAACTTTTTCTGAGTTATGAAACAGAAAAAATATTGATGACAAAATTAAAATGAAACAAGCTAATGGAAAAAAATAGTTAGTCTTGAATTTTTGATCGAAGGAACTTCCCATTCCTAAAATTAATATAATTAAGAAAAACTTGCTAAAGCCTCTCGCAATCCTGACTATATAATGAGTGAGTTTTGTTTTTTTAAAACGAACACCTAAATGTACATCGTAAATCATCTCTAAAAAAATAAAAGCACAGAACATTACTACACTAACCTGAAATATTCTAATCGATTTTATTTCAAATAAACTTTCTATAAAAAGCAAAGAACCAAATCCCACAAAAATTGTATATAAAGCTATTATGATATTAAAAAATTCAAAAACTAAAACTTCATTTTTTGAAATTGGTAATAAAAATGTTTCAGTTGGCCTATATTCTTGTTGTGCACGAATATTTATAATTTGAGATCGACTCAATCTTAGATATAGATAATATACGAAAGGTAAGAATTGTGTTAGTAGTGCCAGTTTTGAATTTGAATTATGAATATATAGTGCCAACAAAAACAAAAATGAAATGATAATCAATTCATTCGCATGCAGCGCGAGTTTCCTCAGTAAATGGTCTCTTAAATATGGACTCATCATGCCGCCTTCTTTTTAAAATGTCCTTTCAGATTTTCAGCAGTCGTCTCGATTAAATTTCCGGTATCAATAACCCAAACCCTATCCGCAAATCCATTCAAGTCTTCAACGATATTTGTGGCCACGATAAATGTCACACCGGCATCAGCGTAAAGTCTTACCATATGAAAAAACTCTTCTCTATTTTCTGGATCAAGCACCGCCGTAATTTCATCAACTAAAATCATACGGACGCGAGTCGCAAGGGCAAAAAGTAAAAAGACCTTCATTTTATTTCCCGTCGATAAAGAAGATATTTTATCATCCGGGTTAAACTCAAACCTCTCCATCAACTGCGTTTCTGTCTCTTTTGAGTAGTTGGGATATAGTGGAGAATAGATATGACAATATTGCTTCAAGGTAAAATCCTCTTGAAGAGTTTTATCATGAGCGAGATAAACGAAGTTGAGAAGATAATCTCTTCTTTTTTCAAATTCCAAAGAATCTACTCCGTTGACCACAATGGTTCCACTTAGTGGCTGGTGAATAGAAGCTATCAATCTCATCAACGTCGATTTACCGACTCCATTTTTTCCAATGACTCCTAAAATTTCTCCGGGATAAACTTCTTGCGAAAATTTATTAAGAATTCGTTTTTCATATCCAGGATAAGAGTATTCAAGATCTGTGATTTTTATGATTGGATTTTTCATAGTTAACTTGTCGGATTTTTTCAGAAGTTTATTAAGTCTAAGATGAGTCCAATTATTAAACTAATCAATTAAGCTTTTAGAGATAAGTGTCTGATAAATAGGAACCACACCTCTTTAACGACTGCCAACTCTAAATGACAGTCAATTTGAGTATCAAGTGTATGACAATTATATAAATCTCAGCTCCTTTCTAAAGAGGCTTAATTCATCTAGAACTTCTCTTAATAGACTTTGTTCATTTTTGACTATTTTGTTGTCTGCCGGTTTTACTTTCATTCCCACAATCCTAAAATCATGAAGAACCAGCGCAGAATTATATGGATCTATTACAGAGTTTGTTCTTTTGTGTTTAATACCGTTTTTAAGAATATAGTTTATTACATTTTTTACCTCTGAAGCACTTCTTAGAATACGAAGATGATACCTCGTTTTATAACAAGTCCCCTTTCGTTTAAAATAAATATTAATCTTTTTCACAAGACTCACCCCAAGTGCCTTCATCCCACTCCCAAGAGTTTTATTATCTGAAGATTCAGCATAAAGATGAATATGATCATGCTCTAAGGAATAGTGAATAATCTTGAGCCCCTGAAGTCTTGCTCTGACAATAGCGTGTCTAAGTGCTTTTAAGAAGATCTTATTTTGGATGTCTGCCCGAATTAATTTAATAGTTAAATGCAGAGGGCGAGGACGTGAGATTTCTTCGCGTTTTGTGTGGCGAATACCTTGATCATGAATTGCGGGACGACCTGCGTTTTTTGGATTGGTAAGTTTTAACTGGAATCCTTTTCTAATCTTTTTCATCGTGCACTCCTAGATATATCAACTTGATCATTTAGGTAATTGCAAATTAGGCAGACATGAATTATAAGGCAAACTATCAAAAATAGAAACCCATGAGAGTTTAGAAGTTAATTAATTGAGAGATAGAATGAAATTATTTAAGCTTTAAAAAAACGAATGCATTAACTCAATTAACTTTTTATTAAACATATTTTTTAATGGTTCCATTTTATCTTGGTAAACCATTCACATTCGGATGTGCCATACAAAATGCAGTGGAGAAACCGGCCATAAAGGCCGTGAAATAAATTTCTTTGGTTACGGGATTCTGACGGGCCCAATAAACTAAAGCTGGATTGCCATTTTCGTCTTTAACATGTGCAGTTAAGGAAGTTAGATGCCAGGCAACTTTTAGTCCTGATCTAATAGCAGACCGACATAATGAGTTGTTTCAGGATCTAGCGCCCATGAACTATGATGGCATTCTCCAGAGTACAAACCTGGAATAAATACCGGAGTGACTTGGTAACCTGAAAATCTTCGAACATTTTCTCCATCTTAGGCAGGCGTGCAACCTTGGTAGCAGGCATTTTCAATAATTTCTGATGCATCCCAAGAATAGACATTCATCGAGACTAAAAAGAATACAGTTATCAATAAATTTTTCATAATTCCCCTCTTGAAGCCTTTAGCCTAAAACAAATATTGAACTCTTTCAATCTCTCCTCTAGTCGTTTAAAATGATACGAGATGACGA
>JACMRM010000052.1 GCA_014376445.1 Bacteriovorax sp.
AAATCAAGATTACATTTTATTAAACCTGTATCCGTAAGCCGTGAACTTTCCTTTATCTCAAATGTTTATAGAAAATTACAATATTTTAATGAAGACTTAGCAGATATTGCAAACCCTACTTTAGTTTATGACCGAGATTTATTAAAAAATAGAGTTGTAAAAAGGGAAGTTATTTTGTCAGAAGATGACGAAATTAAAGTTTACGAAGTATTGAAGAATAGAAAAAATCAGGAATTATTTTTAATTGCTCAATGCTCTGTTTTGACCGGTTTGAGAAGGTCAGAAATTGTTTACTTAACACAAAATCAAATCAAAGAAACTTACATAGACCTAATTTATACAAAGTCTGGACGAGCTAGAAAAGTTTATTTAACAGCACAAGCCAAGCTATTTTTTGCAAGTCTAAAGCCCAGCCAGGACGGCAGATTTTTTAATTACACAATCGGAGGTTTTGATAAAATGTTTAGGGAAATTATGACTAAAAATAATTTAGGTTATTTTCATTTTCACGATTTTAGAAGAACCAATATCTCAAGACTTTTAACTAAATTGGGCGATAACACAATTTTAGCAACTGAAATTTTAGGTATTCAATCTATTAAAAAGTTTGAAGAACTTCATACAAATATAATTCCAACTGAACCATTAACACAATTGCAAGCAGTAAAGAACTGGCATAGTTCTACACAAGTAACAAAGGGCTATTACAACATTGTTTTTAAGCAAGCAGTTATTAAAAAAGAATAAGTGTAAACACCTGGAATTTTGTTAAAATACAATGCACTTTTTTTAAAAGACTTGTTATAATAGATACATCATCAACCACCGGGAATTTTTTAAATGTCTTTCAATCCAATCACTTCAAGCACTGACTACAGCACATTGACAGCAGAGCAAATCATTGCACAAAAGCAAAAAATTGCAGAAGAAACAAGAAAGCTTGACATTGTTCTTAAAGAAAAAATGGAAGAACAACGAAACGGTTTTGTTCAAAATGTGGCTGAACAAATCAAAGCACTTGAAATCATGCCCCACGATTTTATTGACAGTCTAAAAACTGCACTGGGTCAAGTTTCAGGAGCAAGTTATACACCTTTTGAAATCTTCGGCACTATTCCAGATACTGCACTTGAAGAGTGGTTCAGCGAGTTTAACGAGTTGAAAAATACGAAAAATCGAGCAAAGAAAACACCATTTTTTAAGATTGCAAAAAACACAGTAAAAGGCATTTCTTCTGATAAATTTTCTACCATCTACTATGAAGATATAAAAGGTGGTGAAAAAGGTTTAAAGGCACTTGCTGACAAGATTGCACCAACACGAGAAGAAGCAGTAGCAAAGCTTTTTGACACTATTGCAAAAGATGACCGACGAGTTACATTAGCTTTTGAAAAGCTCTATCCAGAAATTGAAGAACTGCACGAAGTTACAAACAAACTTGTAACGAAAGCAGGTAAAAAAACAAAAGCATAAGACTTTAAAAGGTCTTACAAAACCAGCTAATTAGCTGGTTTTTTTTATTTAAAAAGGCTATCAAATGAAAATTAATGTTGAGCAGTTCAGAAATAAAAGTTTCTTGGTTATTGAAAAACTAATTCATAATAGTCATCGATTTGACGAAAATACATTGGTCATGCGAGTAGATAAATCAACTTATATTTGTCAATGTGGTGAAGCTTCTGATTTGGCTTATGTAAGATTTTCATTACTTAGATTCTTAACTGCTGAAACTGTAAAAAATATTCCACCTGATTTTTTAACTAAAGTAAATATTCAAGTACCTTGTTTATATTTCTTTTGTGATGATGATAATTTTCTATGCTGTAGTTTTACAACTTTAGCGAATAGCGAAAAATATCTTACCAATGATGTTATTCTAACTGCTTTATCTGTTATAGAAAGTGGAGTAACTAGTGTTATGAGTAACTTAGAGAAATTAAAAATGATGAAAATTATCAAAGACGCTTTAAATTAAGATCTCAAAAAGTCTTAAAAAAACCAGCTTAGGCTGGTTTTTTTATTTCTATTAATTGCGCAATTAGGAGGAAATCACTTTAAGGACAACACAAAAGAAACAGTTCTCAGCCATTCATGTACAAGCGTAGAATCCCGGGTTTGTCAACCAACCCTTTGTAACCCATGGCAACCGACCCAAAACTACTAATAGCCGCTCAAAAAGTCACAGCCCATCGTGCTAAGACGGTCATAGATCACATCATTGCCCACGGATTCATCAGCACAGAAGATCTAAAGGAAACTTATGGGTACAACCACCCACCCCGAGCCGCTGGCGATGTAAGAGATCAGGGCATTCCCCTGGAAACTTTTAAAGTTACCGGGAGCGATGGAAGGAAAATTGCGGCTTATAGATTTGGTGACCCATCACAAATTGAAGACGGAAAATTGGGCGGGAGAAAAATTTTACCGAAGCTTCTGAAAAAAGCTTTGATTGAAAAATTCGGACCAAGATGTGCAATAACTTCGGAGCTCTACGATGAGTCACATCTACAAATAGATCATCGTGTTCCCTATAGAATTGCAGGAGATTCTGGTGATGAAAGAAGTTCAGATGACTTTATGCTTTTATCCGGATCGGCACAAAGACAAAAATCATGGGCTTGCGAACATTGCCCAAATTACTTAACATTAAAACAACTTAGTGTATGCCAATCATGCTATTGGGCTTATCCTGAATCTTTTACACATGTTGCAACAAAAGAAGAACGAAGAGTGGATATAGTATTTTCTGGAAATGAGTTAAAACAATATCAAAAAATAACCGAACAAGCTATTTTAAATAACACGACAATTCAAGACGAAATAAAGAAAAATCTTGGAAATTAATTTCCTTCTTCGATAAAGTCATACTGCTTACTTGTTTTCTTAATTTTCTTTTTTACTTCTTTTCTCATCAGTGCCGGAGAAAGATAAAGAGATTCAATAGTTACATCATCACGACCTAGTAGAGTCGCTTGGCTAGATCGCCCTGCATTTAGCTCGACTTTAAACAAGTCAAGAGAAGTAGGCAAATCGCCCCCATATGACTTATCGCCACAAGTGCCATCAAAGCTTAGCATGTAAGGCACGTTTCTTTCATTTAATTTATGCAACTCTTCAATGAGCTCATCAATATTTAAAAGAAAAGCATAACGGGGATCTTTCTTACCACTTGTACCCTGCCATGGTGGATCCATATAAATAAGATCATTCTCAGTAGCCGAGCTTATTACACCCCGAAAGTCCCCAGCCACAACAGAAATTTTATTCCTCAATAGGTTGGATATCTGATTGGCTTCTTTTTGAACTTTTTCTGGCTTTAATCCTAATCGTCTGTGATCAGCTCCTTGATTAAAATCGCCGTTATTGTTAAAACGAATCGCATTTTTTACACAACGAGCAATGAGATAAAGAAGTTTAGATGGTGATTTTGTTTTATTAAAATCAATTCTAACTTTATTAAAATATCCCCGAGGATCATCTAACTGCTCATTCCATAAAATGGAATATTCGCTAACTAATTTTTCCGGATTATCAATAATCAATTTCCAAAGTTCAGCCAATGGTTCCAGTTTATCGGCGACAACAAACTTTTTTGCTTTTCCATTCACTGCTGAAGCAAGAGTAATAGCACCCGACCCAACAAATGGCTCATAAAGTGTATTAATATCAAAACTCATGAAAGACAAGATATCTTCAGCAAGTTTTCTCTTGCTACCTTGATATGGGATCACATGTGGAACATTTATCATCTATTTTCCGAATTATTTATATTGATAGAATAGAGAATTTCGCCACGGCATTCTTGGCGAATAAAAAGAGTTTCTTTACCTAATGAAGTTCTTCTTTTCTCGCGGCGAAAGACGATTGAATACAAAGAATTTCTAGGTGTCGAACCTGTGAAAATGGAAGGACTGTTTTTTTGGATCTCAAATACGATTTCCTGAAGGCTCAATGCAACTTTTTTTTTCTTAAGCACTGCAATCATTAAAGTCTCAAGTGCGCTTTTGTTTCTATCCCAAGTCATAGATACCCTCATGGTTGTTAGCATGCCAGCGCATGCTAACGCACCCGGGAGACTTTTGCAATGAAACACTTGAGCTGTTGAACGGCACGAGGGCGAATGCACACCCTACGAAGGGAGATGCCAAGCAACAAGAGACCCACCAGCCAGGTGGTTTTTTTTCGCCTAAAAATAGCTTGGTTCTACTACTTTTAAAAAGTGGTTCTAAAAGTGGATCTAGTTTTTCAGAAGAGAAATACTTTTTTTGGTTCTAAATTTAGTTCTAGGGGGTATAGAAATGGTTCTAGTTTTTCAGAGGAGAAATATTTTTTTTGGTTCTAAATTTGACACTGTTGATAGTTAATAGTGACGATATAGAAAGACATACAGATATGCACGAAGTGTTAACTACTTGTGTAAACAAGTACTTCTCTCTATGAGTGAAACGAATAAAAAAGGAAGTCGGGTGAAAAATTCGGCTAAAAATTTGCAAAATGGTTTTATTGTGATATATGTATATTACAAGACAATAAAAACTATGAACAATCAAATTTTTAACAAGACACCAAAAGAAAAATATCTAGCAGTCAATGATAGAACAATTAATGAGTTAATTAAATTATCTTGTTTGAAGTGTTGGCATTT
>JACMRM010000053.1 GCA_014376445.1 Bacteriovorax sp.
ATCCGTACAGAATGTCAGGAAATTCTAGAGAATTTTGGTGATAAACGCAGAACCGAAATTGTCGCGAAAGCTGACGAAATTCACATGGAAGATTTAGTAAAACAAGAAGACGTCATTGTTACAATTACTCATAAGGGTTATGTGAAACGCATGGCCATGGATACATACCGCACGCAAAAACGTGGTGGTACAGGTGTCAAAGGTGCAGATGGAGCGGATGATGATTTCTACACATCTATTTTCACAGCGAACACTCACTCGACACTATTTTGCTTCACAAATAAAGGGCAAGTATTCTCGATTAAGGTTTACAACATCCCAGAAGGAAATCGTACGACTAAGGGACGAAATATTGTTAACTTGATTCAGATTCCAGCGGGCGAATCAGTTAAGAAAATTATGATTCTTCCAGACAATATCGAAGGAAAATTCCTGATGATTGCGACTGAAAAAGGAATCGTGAAAAAATCTGAACTTTCTGAATACAAAAATATCCGTCAATCAGGATTAACTGCTATCAAGATTATCGAAGGTGACAATCTTCTATCTGTCCGAATCACTGATGGAACGAAGGATGTTCTTCTATGTTCTTCATCAGGAAAAATTATCCGTTTCGCTGAGACTGATGCTCGTCCACTTGGACGTGTTTCTCAAGGTGTAAAAGGGATTGAGTTAAGCGATGAAGAAAAAATTATCGGTATGGAAATTATCGATGATTCTGTTGAGATTTTATCTGTTACGTCACAAGGCTACGGTAAACGTACTTCAGTGTCTGAATACAGAAAACAATCTCGCGGAGGCAAAGGTATTCTTGCTATGAGATTAACTGAGAAAAACGGTGACATCATCGACATCAAGCCGGTTACAGATAAAGACGATCTAATGATCATTTCAGATAAAGGACAAGTAATCAGAACGAAAATTTCTGGTATTTCTCTAATGGGAAGAACGACCCAAGGTGTGCGTCTGATTAAGCTAAAAGACGGCGAAGCAGTTGTGGCAGTTGAGAAGATTATCGATCCGGATGATGAAGAAGCAGTTGTTATGGTGTCTGAGGGATCAAGTGCCTCAGCACCAACTCCGATCGCATCAGATACTTCACCGGCAAGCGATGCAGAAGATACTGAGTTGAATGATGAAACTCCGGAAGATACAGAAGAATAATGTTTATAATAGAACTGACATATAAAAAGCGATGAGTGATGAAGAGGAATACCTCGAAGCTCATCGCACTTTTTTAGATGAGCAGCTCACGAAGGGAGCTTTCGAAGATTCAAGGCCGAAAGATCCATTTTATATTCAAGAAATTGCACTATTTAGAATTACAGATTTTAAAGTTACAAAAAAATCACCGAATTTTACTTATTAGGGTAGTTCATGAAAGCAGTGTTTTTTACACTTATAATGACCGTACTTATTGCCTCGTGTGATTTTACCCCGCCTATTAATCGCAAAATTATCGATGCTCAAAACTATATTACTGATCAGAAATATGGGAAAGCTGCTTATCTGTATGAAGATATTTTAAAGAGTAATCCTTCACAGGATTTGCGCTTGAAGATTTGTTATCAGTTGGGTGAGCTCTACTCTATTTATCTAGGCCAGTATAAAAAAGCAGTTTATTACTACAATCAGGTTAAGGAATTAACTGAAGATCCGCTTTGGCTGATTAAGACTGAAGAGAAACTTGCTGATGTTAACTTTAACTATTTGAAGAATTATAAAGCTGCAATCAAAAATTATGCTCGTCTTTCTGAATTTACACCGAAATTAAGAAACTTCGATTTCTTCCAGTTGCAAATCGCTCTTTCTGATTTTTATTTGAACGATAAAAAGGCGGCACTTGCTCAGTTAACTAAAATTCAAGCCGATCCGAATCACGAATATTTTGTTCGTTCGTTTTATTATGTCGGATTGATTTATTTTGAGCAGAAAGATTTTAGTAAGGCGCTTTACGTTTGGCAGGAATATTTAAAGCGTGAGACAAAAAAAGAATACATTGTTCAGACGAAATTCATGGTAGCGAATGCCTATGAATCGACTGAGAATTTAAAGATGGCCTACGATATTTATTATTCAATTGCGAACGATTATCCGAATCCTGATGTTATTCAAAATCGCTTAAATGCGCTTTACGCTCGAAGAGTTTCGAGAAGAAGATAATCAATGAAAAATAAAAAATGGCTTCAAATCATGGCCATTGCCATGAGTCTTCCTTCAACTATTTTTATTGCTGTTTGGGGGGCTATGCAACTCACTAAAATGGGGATATTAACCAGAACTCAGTCTATGGCGCTTTTTCTGGTGATTATTTGCAGTCTACTTTTCCTCATGGTTTATTATGCTTATAGGCGAAAAAATTAATTTCAAAAAATACTTTCTGTTTTCTGCAGTTCTATTAGTTCTCGAATATTTTCTTGCACGTAATACAGATGAGTTGAAAGTCATGCTAATAGTTTTTTTAGCTGCGTGTCTCAATCAATTTCTTTTAGTGCGAGTTGTTCAGAGTATTACAAAAGAAGCGGCAGGCAATGAACATCCTAATAAATTTAAAATTGCGCTAATGTCTGTCGGCAAAATGATCGTCTTAATTCTTGCACTCGTTTTCAGTGTACAAATCATGGGAAAACGGGTAATAATTCCTGTATTAATTTATATATTACAAATAGTTGTCCTCTACCTTAGTATGAAAAATTCTAAGGCGGAACCTGGGTCTAAATAATGAAAAAAATTTCACTAGTTTCTCTTCTTGCTCTATTAACTTCAAACGCAAAAGCGTCTGAAGGATTTACTTGGATGACTCAACTTGGAGAAGTGACAGGTCTTGATCACGCTCTTCATGAAACTCCTTTTCACCACTATGATCACATTCTAACTTTCATCTTAGTATTACTTTGTTTGGTAGCGACTGGTTTCTATTACAGAGCTATTACTAAGAACCATGAAAAGGCAGTTGTTCCTGATAAAGGAATCACATATAGAAACGTCGTAGAGCTTTACGGTTCATTTATCTACGCTCAAGTTAAGGCAGTTCTTGGTGAAAAAGAAGGCCCAAAATATTTCCCATTCGTAGCAACAGTATTTATCTGTATTTTCTTATCGAACGCGATCGGATTAATTCCTGGATTTTTACCTCCTACAGAATCAATCAACACAACACTTGCTCTTGGTGTGTTCTCGTTTCTTTACTTCAACATTAAAGGGATGAAAGAAGCAGGACCTATTAATTATATAAAACACTTTGCAGGCCCACTTTGGTACATGGCGATTTTGATTTTCCCAATTGAAATTATTTCAACTTGTATTCGTCCAGTTTCACTTGCTCTTCGTCTATATGGAAACATGTACGGGGATCATATGGTTCTTGGAACGTTCTCTCACCTGGCACCTCTTCTCGTTCCAATCATCTTCATGTTGCTTGGTCTTTTAGTGTCGTTCATCCAGGCTTACGTATTTATTATGCTTTCCATGGTCTATGTTAGTTTAGCAACCGCTTCCCACGATCATGGGGACGGACACGCTCACCACTAACAAAAACCAATTATTAATTTTCTGTAAGGAGTATTTATGTCAAAGTTTTCAAAAGTTCTTTTAGTTGTAACTCTTGCCCTAGCAGCTGGGTCAGTATTCGCTCAAGAAGGTGCAGCAGCTGCAGCAACTGGTGGATGGTTAGGATCTGCATTAGCAGTTAAGTATTTCGCTTATTTCTTTGCTTTAGGATTAGCAGTTTACGGTGGTACAACTGGTCAATCAAAAGCAGCAGCAGTTGCTCTAGAAGGGATCGCTCGTAACCCAGCTGCAGCTGATAAAATCCAAACTCCAATGATTCTTGCTCTTGCACTTATGGAGTCACTTGTAATTTTCGCTCTTATTTCAACTTTCCTTGTGTAATTGTCGAAAAAATGCGTGAGCGTTTTTACTTTTTTTACAAGCTGATAACACCGAATAATGTATTAGAGTTCGACGATTGTTACCCAGTTAATTAAAATTTAGTTTAAGAAAAAGGGAGCTTTTGGGCTCCCTTTTTTTATGCCTAAAAGTGTTTTCATCAATAGATCGACCTTGGAAAGTTAGCAATACTGCTTCTTTCCACTTGAGTTTTGTGATGTGGCGAGTGCCACTTGTAAAGTGATGGCCCCTCAAAAAAAAGATGCCAAAGACAATTTAACAAAAACCTTAAAAGACATAGTAGTTCAAAATTCATTTTCAGAAAGCTAGTTGATGCTTTCAGAACGAAGAAGCTAAACAATTTAAATTCTAGAAAAAAAGCGAACCTGTGCCTGTGAAACATGTGTTCCATAAAAAACTCCTTAAAGTTAATAAGCCAAAAAAAATAATAAAAAAAATCAAAACTACATAGATGTTCGTGATTTAATAAGAAAACCTGAATGTACTAAAGTTGGGAAATCTAAAAGACCGTAAGGTAAATTGAGACGACAAGATCGGTACTAATCATTTTTGTAATTGAAATCATAAATGTACCTCCCTTGTGAGTATGAGTAATAACTATTTTTAGAATAAATGTTATTTAAATTTTTGTCAACAGCGGAAAAAAAGTATTTTCACAGATCAAATTTAGATTCACCTGTAAAAATACTTTCGCCATTCAACTCTACTTCATAAGTAATAGGGCAAACCTTTGAGAGCATGTAGCTTACACCACAATATTTTGTCATCGAAGCTTCACATGCTTTGATAACGGATTCTTTTTTTAATTGACCACTAAGTTTAAAAATAACAATGATTGAAGAAAAATATGTCGGAGTGGTTTTTGTCATTACGGCTTTGGCATTTAGTTCTAGCGTAAGTAATTTTTCTTTGTGTCCTTCGAGAATTGAAGCGACATCCATACCGGCGCATGCACACAATGAATTGAGTATCATTTCTTTTGGATTAGGTCCGCGGTTTAGACTTCCATTCTCAAATGTTGTATCGAGATTAGTTTCATGTCCACGAACGATGCCGGTAAAGCTTAATTTAGAATTCCATTTTACCTTAGTTTCCATGTTGATCCTGTTGAAATTAATAATGACTTCTCAAATATTTAATAAAAATATTTTCAGCTGAAAATTAAATAGTACTCATGTGCGATAAAAAAATGGCTGCGGCATTGGAGGCATTGAGATGGGCCACTTGTAGATCAATGTTTATCTTAAGAATAGTATCTGAAAAATTGATAATATCCTGGTCAACGCCATGACCTTCGCTTCCAATGATAAGAACGCATTTGTCTGGAAAAGTGTAGTTTGCCAAATCAGTTGAGCCTGGAATGTTAGCCGTTGAGAGAATGGCATAACCTAAGTCTTTTAGTTTTTTTAAGTCTCCACGAAGATTAATCGCATGATAAGTCTTCATCGCAAAAACATTGCCCATTGAAACACGAATACAACGCCTAAGGTAAGGAGAGCATGTTTTTTCGTCGAGGATTATGGATTTGATTCCAAATGCAGCACTCGAGCGGACAATGCTTCCAACATTCTCCGGCGAGCTTAAACCATTCAGCAGAATAATTCGGTTATCAAGAGCATCTAGTTTTGTATCTTTAGGTTTTTCCGCTAGAAAAAGAATTTCAAAATGAATTTTAAATCCCGCAACACTTTCGAGTATTTTTTTTTCTGCACCAAAAATATTTTCTCCTTCAAGGTTATATCTTTCGATAAAGGCAGGTGTCGCAAGTATTTTGTGAATAATCTTGCCGCTTGACCTAAACTGCAAAAAAAGTTTTTCCGATTCCGCAACGATCAAGTCTTTAGAATTTAAAACATGATCCCGAATTGAAATAAATTCTACAATTCGGGAATCATTGGCATCATTGATGAGTATCATGCTTTAAGAACTTTTTTTAAATATTTGCCGGTGATTGATTTTGGATTTTTAGCAACTTCTTCAGGTGTTCCGGTCGCAACGATTTCTCCTCCGCCGGAACCACCTTCCGGACCTAGATCGATTACGTGATCAGCAGTCTTGATAACATCAAGGTTGTGCTCGATAACTAGCAAAGTGTTTCCTTGGTCAACGAGTTGCTGAAGAGCAATTAAAAGAATTTTGATATCCTGGAAGTGAAGTCCTGTTGTAGGTTCATCCAGAACATATAAGCAGTGACCTTTTGTTCTCTTTGATAGTTCGCGAGAAAGCTTTAAGCGTTGAGCTTCACCGCCAGATAGTGTTGTAGCTGGCTGACCGAGTTTCATATAACCGAGACCAACAGATCTCATCGTTTCAAGAATTCTTGCCATCTTTGTGTGGTTTTTGAAGAATTCACATCCGTCTTCAATCGACATTTGCAGAACTTCGGCTATGTTTTTTCCTTTATAAAGAACAGATAATGTTTCCGGATTGTAGCGGGTTCCATTACATTCAGTGCATGTAATATAAACATCTGGAAGAAAATGCATTTCGATTTTCTTTACTCCGTTGCCTTCACACTCTTCGCAGCGTCCACCTTTAACATTGAAACTAAATCTTCCAGTTTTGTATCCTCGGATTTGAGATTCATTGGTAGAAGCGTAGATATCTCTGACTTCATCAAATAGCCCGGTATAAGTAGCAGGGTTTGAGTGTGGAGTTCTTCCAATTGGTGATTGATCAAGTTCGATGATGGTTTTGATTTCATCAATACCTGAAAGTGAATTGTAGTTTGCTTTAGAATAAAGAGTCTTGTGCGTATTTGTTAAATAAGTTTTAACAGCAGGAACAAGAATTTTGTGAATCAATGTAGACTTACCTGAACCGGAAACGCCCGTCACAGTCACTAGACCACCGAGTGGAATTGTGACATCAAGTTTATTAATGTTGTGCTCAGTTGCTCCAGTCAGTTTTAAAAACTTTGTAGCTTTTTTTCTTTTTGCCGGAATTTGTATTCTATCTGTACCATTTAGAAACTTTGCAGTTAGTGATTTTTTATCAGCTAAAATTTTTTCTAGAGTTCCATGAGCAACAATTGTGCCTCCATGAATTCCGGCACCGGGGCCCATGTCGATAATATAATCGCTGGCGTTCATTGTATCTTCGTCGTGTTCAACCACTAAAACGGTGTTACCTAAATCTCTTAACGTGTGTAGCGTTTTAATAAGTCTGTCGTTATCTCTTTGGTGAAGTCCGATACTTGGTTCATCGAGAACGTAAAGAACACCTGATAACGCCGAGCCAATTTGAGTCGCAAGACGAATTCTTTGAGATTCACCACCAGAAAGAGTCATTGCACCTCTATTAAGAGTTAAATAATTTAGTCCAACGTCTAGTAAGAATTTTAGGCGGGAAACAATTTCTTTGAGAAGCTTGTCAGCGATGATTTTTTTTTCGCCATCAAGTTTAATTGAGCTTAAATAGGTAAAACATTCTGCTATCGAAAGTGTACAAAGATCCATAATGTTTCGTTCGCCGATTTTTGTAGAAAGTGCGACCTTGTTAAGTCTCAATCCTCTACAAGAAGGACAGGTCTTGATGTTCATAAACTTTTCAAGCTCAATACGAACTTTATCGGAACCAGATTCAAGATACTTTTTTTCAAGCCATGGAGATAATCCAGGGAATGCTTTTGAGAATTCAAAATGAGAGTTTTCGGAAGTGAAAGAGTATCGGTAAACTTTTTCAGAACCGTTAAAGAGAATATTTGTCATCTTTTTGGGCAGTTTTTTAAATGGAACAGAGACATCCACACCTTCAGCATCAGCAATAGATTCAACCATTTTAAAGAGAAATGAATTTCGTTTTGACAATGGAGTGATCGCACCTTCAAGCAGTGGGAGGTTTTCATCAAAAAGCATCAAGTCTACATCGAAGATTTTTGTTTCACCGAGGCCGTTACACACTTCACAAGCACCGATTGGCGAGTTAAATGAAAACAATCTTGGTTCAAGCTCTGGGTAAATGACACCTTTTGCAGATTTATTATGCTCAGAAAAATTTAGTACTTTTTTATCATCTACCAGAACCTGAACGTTTCCTTCTGCAAGCTTAAGGGCATATTCAACAGAGTCTGCTAAGCGTTTTTCGATTTCATTTTTGATGACAATACGGTCAACGACGATATCCAATTGAAAATTTCCCTTTGGAGCTTTTAATCCATCTTCTAGCTGTACCATTTCACCGTCTAGTCTCGCTCTTGAAAACCCCATTGTCTGAAATTTTGCCGATTGGTCCTTGAATTTCATATTTTCTTTATATGGAATGGGCGCCATAATTTGTAGTTTAGTTTTCTCACCAAGCTTCATCAGCTCTTTTACAATTTGAGTAGAAGTATAACGTCTTACTTCAATTCCCGTGTCCGGATCATAGAGTGTTCCAATACGCGCATAAAGAACACGAAGGTAGTCATAAATTTCTGTTGTTGTACCAACAGTTGATCTCGGATTTTTGCTCGAAGTTTTTTGATCGATAGCAATAGCAGGACTTAATCCAGTGATTGATTCAACCTCCGGCGGTTGATACTGTCCTAAAAATTGTCTGGCATAACTAGAAAGCGATTCGATGTAGCGGCGTTGCCCTTCAACATAAATTGTATCGAACGCCAGAGAGGATTTTCCAGAACCTGATGGGCCGGTGATAACAGTCAGAGTATTTTTTGGAATACAGATTGAGACGTCTTTTAAATTATGAACAGCTGCTTTAACAACGTTAATTTCGTTTATCGACATATTTCAAAACCTCAAAAGCTTGTTTAAATAAAAAGATCATTCCTGTGGAGTTCGCTTTATTTTTACCATACAAATCAAAGGCAGTGCCGTGGTCAACGCTTAGACGTAGAAACGGAAGACCCATGGAAATATTTAATCCTATCAATCCATGATGAGACTTAAACTGCGCAAGACCCTGATCATGATACATGTAAACAAAGAGTTGGTTTTTATTATCGTTTGCATGCATATGAAGTGTGTCGCCTGAATATGGACCACTAAATTGTAATATGTGTTTGTTTTTTAGTTCGTCAATGGCGTTTTGAATAATAAAATCTTCATTTCCAAGGATTCCATTTTCTCCAACGTGAGGATTAATGCCCGAGAAAACTACTTCATCAAATGCAGAAAAGTACTTTTTATAAAACTCTATTGTCGTATTTGTTTTATCAACGATAAGTTTTTTTGTAATCATGGTTGAGACGTCTTTAAGTGCAACATGATCAGTGACCAGTAAAACATTTTGCGAAAGACCCTTGAAGGTCATCGCGATATTTGCGTTTTTGTAATAACCTCTAAAAAATTCGGTATAACCCGCCATATTCTTATTGTTGAGGATCAGCTGATCTTTGGATGTGGGAAGTGTGATTAAAATATCAGTAGGCTTTATCAGTTCAAGTGCTGTTATTAGCGATGATGTTGAAGATGGAATTTTTGCTGCCGCCATCTTTGGATGAATTGTCTTTAAATACTTAAAATTAATTTTTGAAAGTTTCAGGTCGGATAAATTTGTATCAAGGTCCTTCTCTTCAACAATAAGAGTGACGCCTTCCTTTTCTTCTTTAGATAAAAGGAGAAACGATTTGAGGAAGATTTCTAGTCCAATCCCTCTTTCGTGGCCTTGGGTAACATAGATCATCTATTAAATCCATTAGAGAGAGATTTTAATATAGTGCTTGTTTCTTTCTCTTTCAAACCATACAGCGATTTCTGCCTTAACCTGCTTTTCAAAAAGCGAGTCTTTAATTTTATCTTTTTGAGAAGCAAATGCTTCTGTTTCCACCAAGTCCTTTTTGGCAAGGTAGAAAATATGGAAACTGCCAGCTAATAGAATAGGAGTTGTCATTGAACCTTCATCAGTCACTTTAAGAAGGTTTTTCATTTCAGGAGCAATACCCTCTTCTGTGATGTCATCAAGATTTGAAACAGTCATTGTTGAATAAGCTTCGGGTAGGTTACTGTTGATACGGTATTGTTTTACGATTTCTTCCATCTGGCCTTTGCTTGGTTTGGAAATAGAATCTTTTGAAATCGCATAGTCAATGAGCGAGTATTTGAAGTTCATGCGCGAATCTTTGATGTTGTTTTTGTAATAGGTGTTTTTTACATCTTGCTCAGAAATAGAAATCATCGGAGAGATAACACGGTTGACGAAATAACTGTATTCAATGGCCTCGCGTAAAGCTTCGAAATATTCATCAAATGCAGTTCCCTGTTGCTTTAAAAATCCCATTAAAGATTTTCTATCAACACCCAGACGTTCCTGGTTTGTTTTAATTTGCGCTTCAACCTGATCGTCAGTGATTGTGTAACCGATGTCAGAAAGTTTTGAGCGCACTAAATATTTATTGATCGAGATATTGAGAATTTCTTCGTTGGTATAAGATGCCTTGTCGTAAATCATCGGTGCGACATTTTTCTTAATCGCAAGATTATTGTTTACACGAATAACCTGTGAAAGGGAGATGATGTTGTCATCTACAACGGCTGCAATTTTATCGAGAAGTTTTGCTCCAACATTAAAGCTTGAAAAAAGAACGAAGAGAAAAAAAAAGCGACTTGCGAATTTCATTTTAACCTACTCAAATTGATAGCTTTGTTGGCCATTTAGAGTAAGTTATATGATTCTTCTACGCAAGTCGCAAGAGCTAAGAACGAATTTGGAACTAAACTATTTTAAAAATTCTTTGTTAATTTTTACCTGAGCAGATTTACGTAGGTCAGCAAAATATTCTTCAAGAATTTTGTCACGTTTCTGGTCGTAAACAATCTTCTTATATAGTGCCGGGTCAACTTCTTTCCAATCTTTAACCCCTAGAACTTTAATGATGTGATAACCAAATTGAGTTCTAACTGGTGGCGAGATATATCCGATAGCTTTTCCGTTGATTGCTTTAAAATATTCAGGAGCATACTTGATAGCGGGAAGGTAGCCAAGATCACCGGCCGCTGGAGCAGTTGAGCTTTGAGAATATTTGTTTGCTAATTCCGGCCATTGTTGTGGCTTTGCCTGAACTTGTTTGTAGACTTCTAAAGCTTTCTTCATTGCCTCTTCTGTTTCTTCTTTTTGTGGTGCTACTCTTACGCGAAAAAGAATATGTGCTGTTCTATACTCTTTATTTTTTGAGTAATATTCCTGCGCTTCTTTGTCTGCAACTTGAATCGCCAGAAGTTTCTTTTCAAGGTCTTTGGAGATTTGAGCGTGGTAAAGAACATCTTCCATTTTTGATTTAACGATCGGGTCATTTTGAAGGCCAGCGTCTTTTGCTTTCTTAATTCCAACTTCACGGGCAATAATATCGTTAAGAACTTTTTCTTTAGTTACTATTTTATCCGAAACATACATTAAGTTGTCTTCGAACGCCTGGTCGAGCTGATTCTTTTTAATTTCTATACCGTTAACCGTCGCAACGACTGCTTCACCGTTTGTATTTTTTGATTTAGTTGCCGGCGCGGCTTCTTTATCATCTGCTGCAAAAGATGCGACAGAAAAAGTCAGGGCGAAAATCGCTAAGAAATTTGATGTTTTCATCACTGTTATCCTCAGAAAAGTTAATTCTTCATCTAGTATATCAATTGGTTTGCTCTTTAATGATATCAGAATTTAAAAAAAGAAAGAATAAAATCGCTATGATGGAATTAAATGCTCACTAATCGATTTGGAAAACTTGAGTAAATCATTCTGAGTGACTGCAGTTTTTTGGTTAAAAATCACGCGGTAATCTGGAGTAAATTGATAGATTTTTGGTCTTGAAATAAAAAAGTTAACAACTTTGTCGCGAAGTTCTGTGTTGGATTCTAAAAATTGCTTATCAAATTTTAAATTAATAGCCGTGCCGCCAACTTGTACTGACTTTAGACCGAGTGTCTGAAGATAAATTCTGGTTTCAAGTACAACAAATAAATTTGTTAGTTCGTCGCTGAAAATTCCATACACATCCTGAAATTCGTCGCGGATGTTCTCTAGCAGAGACTGCGACTCGCAGTTTGATAGGCGTTTATACTGCTTTAGTCTTTCACTTGCATCGCTAATATAATGATTTGGAATAAAGGCCGGAAATGGTGTGACGATTTCAATGTCTTTTTTGAGCATTTTCTTTTCGCCGCGAAGTTCATGGATAGCATCTTTTAGAAGATCCATATAAAGTTCGAGACCGACAGCTTCAACATGGCCTGATTGAGTAGCGCCTAAAATATCCCCTGCCCCCCGGATTTCTAAATCGACAGAAGCAATATTAAATCCCGAACCCATATCTGCATATGTTTGAAGAGCATGCAGTCTTTTTTGGGCAATTGTCGAGATCTCTCTCATCCTTGGTACGACAAAATAAGCATAGGCTTTTTTATCTGAACGTCCGATTCGTCCGCGCAATTGATGAAGTTGAGCGAGCCCGTATGTATCGGCGCGATCAATAATCATTGTATTGGCATTTGGAATATCGATTCCCGATTCTATGATCGTTGTTGCGATAAGAATCTGATAATTACCGGCGTAAAAAGAGTTGATGCGATCTTCAAGTTCACGCTCGCCCATTTGTCCATGAGCAAATGTGATTCGTGCTTCAGGAACAAGCTCTCTGATGTAGGCAGCATACTGTTCAATATCGTGAACTTTATTGTGAACAACAAAAACCTGGCCTCCACGCTGAAGCTCTTTTTGCAGGGCCATCTGAATTGTCAGTTCATCTTCTTTAATAACGTAAGTTTTTATAGATTGTCTGCGGGGTGGAGGTGTTTTGATCAGTGATAAATCGCGAAGGCCCAAGAACGCCATTTGTAATGTGCGCGGAATTGGCGTCGCAGTTAACGTCAAAAAATCCACAGAAGCTTTCATCAGCTTTAGTTTTTCTTTGTGACCGACACCGAAGCGTTGCTCCTCGTCGACGATGACTAAACCCAGATCGCTAAATTTTAATTTATCTGATAAAAGCTTGTGAGTTCCGATTAAAATATCTATTTCACCACGTGCTGCTTTTTCTAAAATTTCTTTTGATTCTTTTGCTGATTTAAAACGAGAAATAAATTCAATTCTAACTGGAAAATCTTTGAATCTTTTAGTAAATGAATTGAAATGCTGAAGAGCTAGAATTGTCGTCGGTACTAAAATAGCGACTTGTTTGTGATCTTCGACTGCTTTAAAGGCAGCTCTCATCGCGACTTCTGTTTTTCCGAAACCAACATCACCGCAAACTAAAAAGTCCATGGGCACTGGCTTTTGCATACATTCTAAAACTTCCTCAATCGCCCGGGCTTGATCGGGAGTTTCTTCAAAAGGGAATGCTAATTCAAATTCTTTATATAAATGATCTGGGGGAGAAAAGGCAAAGGCCACAGATGATTGTCTTTCAGCTTGCAGTTTTAACAGGTCAAAGGCGAGAATTTTTGCCGAGTTCCTGGCGCGTGCTTTAAGCAACGTAAATTTATTTGTGCGAAGACTGTCCGATTTTAATGAGGCCGTCGAATCAGCATGCTTTTGAATAAGGTTTAGTTTATAAACCGGAACATAGACCTTATCATTGTCGGCGTATTTCAGAACTAGAAAGTCTGATTTATCGCCGGCGATATCGAGTGCTTCAAGACCTAAGTATTCCCCAACTCCAAACTCACTATGAATAACGTAGTCACCAGCTTTGAGTGTTGCGATCTGTTCAGCGAAAAGATCGAGATCAACTTTTTTATATTTTTGCGGCTTAGTTTTTTTGGCAGCGAATAAATCCCCGTCACTAATAATTAGAAATTTTTCACCTTCGTAATAAAAACCTTCGGTCACTCGGATAGATAAAAATTCTATTCTGTTCTTTAGTTCAGATGGAAAATTTTGGAGATCAATTAAATGCTTGATTTCATTTTTTGAAGATTCACTATATGAAGAAAAGTAAATTTTTCCCTGAAACATGAAAAATTTCTGGATGAAATCAAGTGCAGCTTTGATGTAATCGGGTTTCGATAAAGTCGGGTTAATGTGTTCATTTAAAAATATTTTAGTTTTTATTAAACGTAAATCGACAGAATCAGAGATATCACCAAAGACCATGTTCAAGTTGATCTGATCCACCAGAACAGCTTTTCGATCTTTTATGTCGCTAAAAAAAGAAAAGTCATAAATTTTGTTAAAATGTGGAAGAATATTTTCGTTATTTAAATTCTCTTCACTTTGTTCAAATTCAAACCGCAGGCTTTCAACCAGCTCGAGATATGAGCGTTCAGTTTCATTGGCATTTAAAACAAAAACGCGAGTTCGATCAAGATCGAAATAACTAAAAATTGTTTCAGGATCTTTAAAAAAAAGCGGAATATAAACGGGATAATTTTCAAAAAGAAGTCCATCACTCAAGCGCGAGAATAGTGCTTTCCTGAATTCAAATTTTTGTTTAAATTGAGGTCCTTGTTGCGGAAGATTTTCTCGCAATGTGACCGGGAATTCGTGATGAGCTAAAACGCCAGCGGCCGGAGTAATACAAACACTCGTCATTGGATGATCACGCAAAGTTTTTTGCGTGTCTAAATCGATCGGAAAAATTGTTTCTATCAAATCATCAAAGTATGAAAGCCTTACCGGATCAGCCCCGACGGGGTAAATATCAAAAATTTGGCCTTTTTGAATGAATGTTCCAGGCTCTTCAACAGAAGTCGCCGAAGAATATCCCATACCGACTAATTTTTTTGCGAGCTCTAACGGCGCAATGATGTCTTCAGTTTGAATTGTAAAACTAAATTCTTTGAAGAAAGATCGCGGCGGAGTTTTGAGCGAGATGGCCTCAAAAGTTGTGACGATAATAAATTTTGTTTTATTTTGATCTTGCCTGTTGAGCTTGCTCAATACTTCGAAGCGGTCGTAAAAACTTTTCTCCGAGGAAATAACTCCAGAATATAGAGATGCATCAAGTCCGGGATAAAATAGTACTTCTACATCACTGTCGCTGTGAGTAAATTGAAGTGAGTTGAAAAATTCTTCAGCTTCATCGTTCGTAGATGTTATTATCAGCTGAGATTTTTCCAAAAATAATTTCGTATTTTCTCGTAAAAAAGAATTGAAAATGAATGACCACTGCTCAGTGGTTGCACCGTATAAATTTAATGGCGATGAACGGTGTTCATCCCATTCTAAAATTTTTTGAAGCAGGGAATTAAAGTGACTCATATATCTATCATTTCACCAATTAAAATATTTCCAAGATATTATATTTTCGTGTAATCTAAGGAAACTAAAAAATTGGATTTTTTATCTCGGAGATTAAGATGTCGACATTAAATCTAGACGTCTACATGCCGGTCGTAATTTTAATTGCGCTCGCGCTACTTGTGGCAGGTGGATCACTTTTTCTTGGGAGCTTAATACGCCCTCATAATCCTAATAAACTAAAGCAAACAGCATATGAATGTGGTGAAGAACCTGTTGGTACTGCTTGGGCCAACTTCAACATTCGCTTCTACGTTATTGCACTTATATTCATTATCTTTGATGTCGAAAGTGCATTGATGTTTCCAGTTGCCGCAGTATTTAAAAAATTCAATGAAATTGGTCTCGGTGGCACGCTGCTGATGTCGATTTTTACTTTCGTTCTTATTCTTGTGTCAGGAATCGTATACTGCTGGAAAAAAGGCGATCTTGACTGGGTTAAAAGTTTTAATCAGGTCTCTCCTACTCAACCTTCTTTCGGCAAAAGGATTAGGCATGAATTCAACTGTCGTTTCATATCTTTCACAATCAAATGAATTTCACATTGTGCACGCATGGTTATCTAAAGTTTTAGGCTATGATGCTATGTCGTTAATGGCCTTCTTAATATTTGCAGTTGTTGCATTAATTATCGTTGGTGTAATGGCAACTATCGGTGGTGCTGGAACATACGCGGAAAGAAAAATTTCTGCCGATCTTCAAGCTCGCATTGGTCCAAACCGCGTTGGTCCTTTCGGTCTTCTTCAGTTCCTTGCGGACGGTGTGAAGATGATTTTAAAAGAAGATATTATTACAACTAACGCTGATAAATTTGTTTTTAACCTAGCTCCAGTAATGTGTCTTGTTGGTGTATTCGCAACTCTAGCGGTTGTGCCTTATTCAAGCGGATTTATTTTAGCTGATTTAAACGTTGGTATTTTTTATCTTGTTGGTATGGCCTCTCTTGTTGGTGTTGGAGTTTTCCTTGGTGGATACGCTTCTAATTCAAAATGGTCTCTACTGGGTGGTATGAGAGGTGCTTCGCAAATTATTTCTTACGAAATTCCTGCGACAATCACAATCATTTCAATCGTTCTGTTGGCCGGCGGTCTTTCAATGAAAACATTGATTGGCGCTCAGGGTGGTGGAATGCAAGATTGGTTCATTCTTCACAACCCGTTCGCATTCATCGGATTTTTCGTTTATTTCATTTCTGCTCTTGCAGAAACGAACCGTGCACCATTCGATTTACCTGAAGCTGAGTCTGAACTCGTTTCTGGTTACCATACAGAATATACAGGTATGAAATTCGGATTATTCGCTCTGGCTGAGTACATCGAAGTTTTCGTTGTATGTGGAGTTGCAGTTGCTCTATTTCTTGGTGGATACAACGTTCCGTTTGATCTTGGAACAGGCGCGTTTTTCACGAAGAATTTAGGTCTTGATAGCATGCTATCTCAAAATATCGGACAGCTTTTACAACTGGGTGCTTTCTTCACAAAGACACTCGCACTTTACTACGTTGTTATATGGGTTCGTTGGACGCTACCTCGTCTTCGCGTCGATCAGCTTATGACATTATGTTGGAAATATTTAACTCCAATCGCAATCTTCAATTTATTGGGTTGTGCCGTTTGGATGTATGCATTTGATGGAAAATCAATTTTCGCTTTAATTATGGCAGCTACCGCAGGTGGCGGAGCTCACCACTAGGTTTTTCGAATAGGGAGTATACTGTGTTTGCAAATACACTATTTTTATTATCGGCAGTACTTACGATCGCAGGAGCAGTTCTGGTTGTTTACAGCCAAAACTTAATGCACGCATGTATCTACCTTCTTGCATCACTTTTTGGTGTTGCAGGTCTTTATGCTTGTATCGGCGCGGACTTTTTAGCGGCAACTCAACTGGTGGTTTACGCTGGAGGGGTTATCATTCTTATGTTGTTTGCAATCATGCTTACTGGTGGAACAGGCAACAGAACAAATAGATACGGACTAGAAAAAATTCCAGCGATGGGAAATAAGAAAACTTTTATGATAGCGGCCGTCGCTGCAATTGTATCGGCCCTTATTATTATTAAAGTTACAATACCAGTTTTCCAAAACAATCCGAATTTAATCGTCGCAGCTAATCAGCCGACAGTTGAAAAAATTGGTACGCTTTTAGCTACAGATCATATCTTAGCTTTTGAAATTTCATCGGTTCTGCTTTTAGGTGCCCTTATCGGTGCAGCTGTTATTTCTAGACCAAGGAAAGAAATCCATGATTAGTTTAGGCGCCTACTTAGGCATTTCGTTCATTCTATTTATCTGCGGGATCATGGTTATGATAGCCCGAAAAAATATCATCGCAATCCTTCTTGGGATCGAGCTTATTTTGAAT
>JACMRM010000014.1 GCA_014376445.1 Bacteriovorax sp.
GCTTGATTGATTGTTTTTCTTTAGACATTCTTTCCTCCTTTGAAATAAAAGCCCAACCGAGGGTGGGCTTTTTATTGATGATGATTGGGGGCAGAGTTTATGTCTGCACAACGGCGATCATTATAAAATAGTTGCCATGTCTTATTGGCCCGTATTACAGATCTCTCTGTAATAAAACAATTGTTACGCTGCACTCTCGATGCCAACGTTTTCACTTGTAAAACATATGATTTTTCGTACTAACTTAGGAATTAGGGGTAAAAATCCACAGAGACTTGCCCTGAATAAAATAATCATCGGTAATTTTCCTTTTGGCAAATTCACCAATCCGAAGCGCAGTCATGAAAAAATGAAGTTGATTTTTCATTACAAAGGTGTTGCTAATAAACTTTGGTGCCTCATCGGTTTTTGTTTTAATTTGAATCATGATGGTGCACACGAAATAAAATCTTTTTTTAACAGATCATCATATTGCTATCACAGATATTCTTTTAGCGTGCAGAAGAAAAAAAGGCAGTGCTCCTGATACGGTTTTGTATAATAAAGTTTATAATCATGAAATGGAGAAAATTATTTTTAAAAATCTTTCACTGAATTGATTTTTAAATCCAAGCATGTGTATTAGGAATTCAGAAAATACATCGGAAAATTCCCGAATATTCCTCACACTATTCTCTATTTACTTTCGCCCAACGCCGTCAAATGGCCGGTGGAAAACAAGGAATTTCTGATAATGAAAAGCAAAAATCCGGGGTTCACTGCTGATGACTTCCGCCTGTTAAAATATAAACAGGTCTTTTCATAGATTATTCTGGAAAAATTCCAGTGAATTGCGTATAAATGAATTAATTTCAGCGACTCTTTACTACGCAGGCCAATGAAGCTATTTAATCTTATCATTCTGACTTTTTTCATTCTCACATTCGAGTCTTGTGCACATAAATCTACCGAAGAAAAAATTTGCCCGAAGATTACTGTTCATTCAGCAGAAAAATTCGACTTATCAGATACCGAAAAAAGACTTATTTGTGGAGACACGGATTCGGTTGCTTACAAAGTTATCCCAAGTTATCAGGCCAGCTACATGTTGACAGCTTTTCTTCAGTCGCGCGGATATTCAACTCCACGGTTCGATTATAAAGATGATCTGCTTGAAGTTTATCCGGACGAGCAATCTTTTGTAGTAAAAGTCATTGTGATTTCCGAAAGCGATACAGACAGCATGCTGGTCGAGAAAGAAATCATGAGGCACTATAAAAACGAATTGATTACACCAAAGCTTCTCGACAATATCGAAACTGAAGCACTTACGATTTTAAGAAACAATACTTATCCTTGCGCTAAACTCGCTTCAACAGTTGATGCAACAAAAGGTGAGGTCACTATTAAAGTTACCGGACTTCACTCATTTCAGTTCGGCTTTATAGCGAAAGAACATATTGAAGGAATAGATGACAGAGCGCTCGCTCGTTTTTATCCTTTCATTGATACAGATTATTTTTCAGAAAAAAAACTCACGCTGGCTGAAAAAAGATTTATTAGATCCGGCGTCGTTCAAGGAACTTATTTTCAGGAAAAATGTGATCTTAAAATTAATGAATTCTCTCTGGGGCAACAGTTTATTCCGGGCTACAGTAAAACCATCCGCCTTGGCGTTGGTGCGAGTACGGAAGTCGGACCGATGATCAGAGCAAAGTGGTCCAACCAACGATGGGGGGAGATGGCCTCACTGCTTGAAGCAAATGCCCAGTTCTCTTTCAAGAATCAAAATATCAATTTTCTTTCTCAAAATTTTCTTTGGGCAAATTCTCCAAGAAGATCTTTTTTAACGACACTTGAAATCAGCCGCACTGACCAGCTTACTTATGAAGAATTTTCTGTGCAGTTAAAACCGCATATCCAATGGACGCGTGACGGACGCTCGAGATTATGGACTTGGGAGACAGGTCCGACGCTTATCACTGGCTCATATAAAACCAACAGCAACAATTCAGATACACAAAAAATACATACTGGCGCAATCGAAGGATTAATGGAAACAAAAAGTCACGACTATGAACTTTTTGATCTTCATCCGGAAGATGGAGACATGCTGCAGTTTCATTTTGATTTTCGTCATCCTGCCTTCGGATTTGTTGACCCACTTTTAAAACTCGATCTGACATATTTGAAGCTTGCAAGACTCGGTAATATGGGAAAGGGGCTGGCCATCGGTGGAGTCCGTGTGAACACTTCGACCACGTGGGTGCCGGTAGATTCTGTCATCGCCAATCTTCCGCCGTCTGTAAAATTTTACGGAGGGGGGAGTGATGATGTCAGAGGTTTTAAATTAAATTCACTCCCGTCAAATACTGGGCAGGGGGCCCTTACTAAGTTCAGCGTAAAATTCGAATTCAGAAAAACTTATGTTTTTATACCAACGATTGAAAGTTTTACTTTTGTCGATACAACGCTTTTCGGAGCGGACTCATGGAATCTCGATAAACAGTTATGGTACTCACCTGGAACGGGCCTTCGCTGGCTTTCTCCTATAGGTATGGTTCAGGGTTATGTGGCACGAGGGTTCTCGAATGAATCAGAACGTGATTATGGAAATTTTTTCTATCTTGGTTTGGGCGGAATGTTCTAATGCAAATGTTCAAACAAATTCTGAAACGTTTATCGCTTATTATCACCGGATTTATCGGATTGATTCTCATTGCTGTTATCGTGATCTTCGTTACATTTTTTTACAACCCGACAATATTTATTAATCCAAAAAATTTAGACTATGCTTTGAAAAAAACCTCAGTGCTGAAAAGCTGGTCATGGAAATCAGCGGCCATCAATCACCAGTGGATTGCCTGGAATAAAAGACGTTTTTACGGAGGATTTCAAGATCTGTGTCTGGTGTACGACAGTCCCGATGTAAATGTTGATACCTGCATGGAAAAGGTTTCGTGGAATGTGGAGCTAAATTGGACGAGGGCACTAGGATTTAAATACGATATTTATGAACCTTTAATTGTTGAATCATCTAAGTTAAAAGTAGGGCCGAAAGATAATCCTAAAGAAACTCCACCACCGGATATTATGTCTTACTGGAAAGTTCTATGGAGCCCTCTAGTCCCGGATTTGAATATTCACTTTGCGAAAATTGAAATTTTAAAAAAAGAAAAACCGCTGGTCTTTGATCTGCAGTTAAAAAAAGACCCGGATAATCTTTATGCTGAGGCCATGGGATTTAATCTACATGCCACCGAAAACAAGATTACAGTTATAGCACCTAAAAAAGTTTTGCTGCCATTTGATATGAAGACTAAATATCCTCTTTATTTCAGTGAAGTGAAGGTGGAAGCTCTTATTCAAAAAACGGATATTCCTGTCATTGCTACAGCAAAGTTGGAATCCGCTGTTCTTAAGATAAATACAAAAATTTCCCAAGCTTCATTGAAGGAAGATCTTTCAAAACCAAAATTTTTTAGACAAGTGATGCTCGATACAAGTGCCTCGATAGAAATTGAAAAATTAAAATCAGCAGTCACTGACCTGGTACGTCCGCCGTTCAATATTCTTCCGGCACCGATCAATGCGATGGAAGGTTCATTAAAAATAATTCTTTCAGCAGACGAAGCTAAAGATTATAATTCTGTCTTATTAAAAGTGAGAACAGAGCTAGACATGGCCGGTCCAAAACAGGAGCTAAAACTTGCTCTCAATTCTGAAATCCCGTTTAAGGTAAGTGATAAGAGCATTGGCGCTGTGACTGTTGGTTTGGAGCTGCAAAAAGTAAATATTCTTCTGCCGCAGCTTTCACGCACCAGGCTTCCTCCGCAGCTGATTCCAGATTCACGATTTAAGAATTCAGTAAAAATCGTCCATGAGAATTTGAATGAAAAAAAGATTCCGCCAAAAGTTAAAAAAGTACCTGCCAAAAAAATTGATGTAACGATGAGGCTTCAGGCACTGGGAGAAAATGCCCTGCATATCAACACCAATCTCCTCGATGAAGTATTGAAAATTAATTTTGACCTAGAGATTGCAGACGGAAAAATTGTAAAAGGGTTTGTGCAGGCCCTGCCTTTTAAAACAACGGTTTTTAAAAGAAAACTTATCGTGCAGTCAGTGCGTTTTGTTTTCAATGCGCCTTTAGGGCCCCAAATTTTCGCTAAGATCCAGTTTAATCTACCAGAGTACCTCATCACTCTTGATCTTGAAGGCCCGCTCTCAAAGCCGCGACAAGTGTTTTCAAGCGTGCCGGCACTTCCTATCGATGATATTTACGCCGTTATTTTATTCGGAAGACCGCTTGAAGGTCTTGATCCTGAAGATAAAGCATCCGCAAGAAATACAAATCAGATTCTTTCACAGGGAATATTATCTCTTGCTGTTCTTTATTATTTTGCAGGAAGCCCGGTTGAATCTCTTGGCTATAATCCGACATCGAACGAGCTTTCTGCACATATTGGCTTAGGTTCAAAAAATTCCCTGAGAGTTGGGGGAACCGGCAACGGTTTAAACTCAGCTGGGATCAGGCGATCACTTGGAAAAGGTTGGTACATAGACAGCTCTGTTCAAAAAGCGACAACTACAAATGGCACACACGCCGGCGATTATGGTGTCCTTCTCGAAAGAATTATTTCTTATTAATGAAGAGTACTTTTATCAGCAAATAAAATTTTCTTTAAAAGACGGTCAAATTCCTTTGTGTCGTTGGTGTCCCAATTTGCCTCAACCATAGGTGGCATTTTTAGCGGCTCCTGGTCAAGACTAAATTGTTGATCGCGAAGAATAGGCATCACTTGAGAAGAATTAATCCATACAATCGGATCTACAGTGTTGTAAGAGTGCATAGGTTCGCTACTCATAAGTTCTTTATAATGATTAAGGGCCTGCTGTTTTGATGAATACATAAATACCTCCGTAAGGATTTCGACATTCAGTCTGATTCTTTTATATAAGCAATCACCATGCCACTCAGCATTAGTAAACTCATTATTGATTAGTCAGGTAATGAACCGTTATACTAATGTGAATCATTTTTTTAAAAGGACGTTGTAATGGTATGGATTCATCTTGTTATTCTTTTATCTATTCTTCAGTTAATTGTTTTTATGGTGCTGGTTGGAAGAGCGAGAAAAAAATTTGGTGTAAAGCCTCCAGCTATTTCCGGTGAAGAAAATTTTGAAAGATATTACAGAGTACAGATGAATACAATCGAGATGCTTGTCATGTTTATCCCTTCAATTCTTCTTGCCTCGACGTATTGGTCGCCATATCTAATGGCCGTTCTAGGTTTTTCTTATTTGATTGGTAGAGTTTTTTATTTCCAGGCCTATGTAAACTCTAAAGAACGCACGATTCCTTTTATCATGGGTGTTGTTCCGATCTCATTATTCATCGTTCTGGGAATTGCAGGAACAATCAGAGCATTATTATAGTGGAAAAAAGTAATCTTCATCATCGCAATAAACATAACTCCCGTTATGATTTTAAAAGTTTGGCGACAGCTACGCCTGATTTAAAGTCTTTCATTATTAAAAATAAATTTAATGGTGAAGATACTATTGATTTTGGGAATGCCGATGCAGTGAAAAGTCTTAATAAAGCTATTTTAAAATCGGTTTATAGTATTTCTTATTGGGATATTCCAAGAGACTATCTCTGTCCGCCAATTCCCGGTCGTGCCGATTATATTCATTACGCTGCTGATTTATTGAATATGCCTTATCGAAATGAAAAAGTCCGTGTCCTGGATATCGGCACAGGTGCCAATTGCGTTTATCCGTTGATTGGAAATTCTGAATACGGCTGGCATTTTGTAGGTACAGATATCGATGTTATTTCCATAGAATCAGCAAAAAAAACTGTGAATGAAAATAATCTGCAGGAGATGATTGAATTACGACTTCAGCCTGAAAAAACAAAAATTTTTAAAGGCATCATTCTGCCTGATGATAAATTTGACCTGACAATTTGTAATCCACCTTTTCATTCTTCGAAAGAAGCAGCAGAAGAATCATCGAACAGAAAAACAAAAAATCTTAAAATTAAAAAAGGCTTAAACTTCGGCGGTGTCAGCAATGAACTTTGGATAGAAGGCGGGGAAAGCGCTTTCATTAAAAAGATGGTCGAAGAAAGTAAAGAGTATGCTTCCCAATGCAAATGGTTTTCCACCCTGGTTTCTTCAAAAGAAAATTTATCAGGTGTTTACGGAGAGCTAAAAAGAAATAATGTTAAGGATGTAAGAACCATTGAAATGCAGCAAGGGCAAAAAATCAGCCGTTTCGTTGCATGGTTTTTTTAGGAGTCATATGAATCTCGAAAAATTAAAAGCCGAAGTTGATAAATTTGCCAGCGACCGCGACTGGGATCAGTTTCATTCGGTAAAAAATCTTTCTATAGCCTTGTCAGTTGAGAGTTCAGAGCTTCTCGAAATATTTCAATGGATGTCAGAAGAAGAATCGAATCAGATAAAAAATAATCCGGCAAAGCTTGTCAAAGTCGAGGATGAAGCGGCCGATATTTTTGTCTACCTGCTTCACTTAACCGGTAAATTGAATATTGATTTAGAAAAAGCAGTGATTAATAAAATGAAAAAAAATATTGAAAAATATCCGGTAGAGCTTTCGCGCGGTAATTCAAAAAAATACGACGAGCTTTAAGAAATGGGGTATTTTAACACATGGCCAGTTGTGGCCCTCACACAACTTCTGTAAATACTCTTTTTTATACAGTCTAAAATGTATAAATAATTCGATCAGTCATTTCATAAGCGGATTCAATTTTGCATATCCAACTACTATTGACCGCGGTTATTCATACCGTAAATTATTCCACACAATTTTTTAGGAGTTATTATGATGCAGACAACGACAGAGGCCCATTCACTTGAAGTAACCGATAGTCCTGTAACGCTTGCACAGATTGGAAAATTGCAGCCGCCTTTCGTGCTGGCACCACTTCCTTATCCGGCAGCTTCACTTGAGCCTGCCATCGATGCAAAGACGATGGAAATTCACCACGATAAACATCACCAGACTTACATTGATAATCTAAATAAACTGATCGCTGCAAAAAGCGAAACTAAAAATCTTCAGACAATTCTGACGACATTAACCGGCAAAGAAAAAGGAATTAAGAATAATGCCGGCGGACACTGGAATCATTCTTTTTTCTGGACACTGTTATCAGGCGATAATAAAAAAACGAAAATACCGGACAGATTAAAATTAGAAATTGAAGCATCATTTGGAACATTTGATAAATTCAAGGAAGCATTTGAGAAAGCAGGTCTTGCACAATTCGGATCGGGATGGGCATGGCTCTATAGAGACGCCAATGGAAAGCTGGCGATCACAACGACCAGTAACCAGGAAAATCCACTAATGGATGTAGCGACAGTAAAAGGCAGACCAATTTTTACTGTCGATGTATGGGAGCATGCTTATTATCTTGAGTATCAAAACAAGCGCGCCGATTACTTGAAGGCTATTTGGAGTGTTGTAAACTGGGTGCAGGTAGACGCTTATGATAGAGAGGTTACAGCTCACTAGATTAACAGTTTACCGGACTCGCATAAAAGTTAGTCCGGTAAGCTTTTATAGACAAAAAGTTTTTATCAGGTTAAATTTTTCCCATGGAAAGACAATATTTTTTGGGACTTGATGTCGGTGGAACAAAAGTTGAGGGATCAGTTGCAGAATTAGATTCTCACACTCATTCGATCAATGTTTTTTCTAAAAAAAGAATTTCATCCATTCACAATGTTTCCGAATTTGTCGATTCAGTCGCAACTCTCATCGCAGATCTTTTATCAGAATCAAAAATTTCAATCGATGAATTAAGAGCAATCGGGATTGCGCTCCCGGGAACTCTGGACCCGAAGACCAGCACTATGTTAAACGGAAATACACTTTTTCTTATCGGCCACGACATCGTTGGGATGCTTCAAAAAAAATTAAATACCAAAACACCAATCGTTGCTCAAAACGATGCAAATCTTTTTACACTTGCAGAGGCATGGGGTGGAGCAGGAAAAAATTATGAAGCACATAAAGGTGTGCCATTCAAGGATCAAGTGGTTGTCGGAATCACTTTAGGAACAGGAGTAGGTGGAGGATTCGTTACCCAGGGAAAAATTCTTAAAGGTGCTCATGGATCTGCTCTTGAAGTCGGTCATGTTGTTCTTCAGTCCGGTGGAAACAAATGCTACTGCGGACAACAGGGGTGCGCTGAAACTTATCTGTCAGGAACGGCCATCAATAAAACAATGGACTCAAAAATCTTACTGGAGAAAGCATCACAAGGCTCTCAGGAAGTTCTGCAGTTTATGATCGATTACAGAATCAACCTGGTCCAATTCATGAGTATTCTCAATAATCTTTTTAATCCTCATTATTTTGTTTTCGGCGGCGGACTCTCAAGTCAGCGCATTTTATTTGAAGACTTGAAAACTGATCTCGAAGAAAATATTTTTCTTTCAAAAGAATACTGTCCTGACATTTACATCAATCACTTGGGAGACAGCTCTGGTTTATTTGGAGCTATGATTTATGCCAGTGAAGTTCTTGATGCATAATTTAGTCACTGCCAGTTAGTGGGTTAAATATTTAATACCTGAGCGATTTTGTCCTGAGGTTTTATGTTAGTTTTCAATTGATGAAGACGATGCCAGACTAGTTGAATTCAACTTCTCATGGTGGAGATTTTCATGTTTGAAAAGATTTTTCTTTTAATGGTATTATTAATTTCAACTTCAACATTTGCAGCTGAAAAAATCAGAAGCTACCAGGTTTCAGAAAACCCCTTAAAGATGGATAAGATTGCAAGACAATTTGAAGTCGTACAAAAGCTTGTACATGGTTTTGAAGTTTATGTTTTAGAAGAGGATGTTGAAGCCTTTTTAAAAATTGCTCCTAAAGCAGTTTTGCTGGAAGAAAATGTTCATGCCAGTGAACTCCAGAACCTTGAGAAGTCCACTTCTCAGTACAGAAATTTTGCAAAAGTTGAAAGCGATTTAAAAACCATCACTGTAACTTATCCAAAACTAGCAACTCTTGATACGTACGGTGCAAGTAAAGCTGGGCATGGTCTTTTTTCGTTAAAGCTTTCGACAGGCGGAGAGAATAAACCAAAATTGATGGTGACTGCAGCAACTCATGGTGATGAACTGATTACGACAGAAGTTTTATTTGTTCTTACAAATGAACTTCTTGCTGGTTATGGAAAAGATTCTCGTCTTACAAAAATTTTAGATGGGCGTGATATTTATATCATTCCGGTAGTGAGTCCTGATAGTTTTGAAGCTCGCGAGCGTTATGTTCAAAGACAAGATCCAAATAGAAGTTATCCATGGCCGGAAAACCCAACAAATAAAACAGTCGATGTTATCGGGGCCATGATTAACTATACCAACCAAATAAAATTCACCGGATCTCTTGATCTGCATGCTTATGGAAGACTGGTGATGTATCCATGGGGCTACACTAAAAAAGCTCCAGAAAACAAAGGTGATATAGGCGTCTTTAAAGATATTGTTCAAACAATGGCAAAAGATAATCAATATACAGTTGGGCAGATTTCTACTACCATTTATGTGGCAGAAGGAAGCAGCGCGGATTATTTTTACTGGAAAACGGGAACGAGAGCGATTGCTGCAGAAATTGGTAGAGAGAAAATTCCAAATTACTCAAAAATTCCATCAATCGTAAATGAATCGCGTGAAATGGTCTGGACATTTTTAGAATATTTTAACTAAGGAATAATTATGAAAGTTACTGCATCACATATTTTAGTAAATCAGGAATTTGAAATCAGTGATATTCAGAAAAAACTTTCTGAAGGAAAATCATTTGAAGAAATGGCAAGAGATTACTCAACTTGTCCGTCTGGAAAAGACGGTGGCAATCTGGGCGAATTTGGAAAAGGCATGATGGTTCCGGCATTTGAGAAAGTGGCCTTTGCCTTAATGCCAGGTGAAATTTCAGGGCCAGTCAGAACACAGTTTGGGTTTCATTTAATAAAAAGAATTAAATAGAAGATTCAAAAAAAATTAATATTTCCTCGATTTATTTATGCCTTTTAATTAAAGTTCAGCTTCAAAAAAATCTTTTATTTTTTGGCGGTCAGTGACAGTTGTCAGTGTCCCACCGGTATGAGTAAGTTGTAATCTTTGTATTTCATGTGGTGGGCATTGATCAGCTAATAACTCTTGGGTGACTGTTGGAACAGTAGTATCTCTCAGAGCAATTGTTTGATGAAAAGGCACTTTAATTTCTCTGCAGACAATGACCGGATCATTTTTTAAGTTTGCCCGCAAGTAAGCTTCATATTCATTGTTATCAGTAATGTTAAGAAATCTCATGTGATTAGTGCGAAATTTAACCACTCCTGATGAATCTGAATGAGCATATATATAAGGCAAGTCTCCTCCGCCAACAGCGGCCCACGCCGCTTTAATTCGTGGAATGTAAGCAGTAAGAATTAAAGTTGTGATGCCACCCTGACTTGCACCCAGGGCAAAGATGGGAAGATCTTTGGGCAAATGCAATTTAGATTCTGCAATCGCAATAAAACTTTTAACAGAAGGAATTGGTCTAAGAAAATCGTTGTCGAGTTTTTCTGTATCGGGAAGCAGTTTATCGAGCTCTGAATCAAAAACGTAAGGTACAATAGCAACGTATCCATGTTGAGAAAAATACTGAGCATTGGAGCCTTCTATCGAATTTGATTTTCCAAGAGTATGAGAAATAATCAAAATGGCCTTAATCTTTTCCATCTTAGGTTCATAAATCATCGCCTTATAATCGTATTGTGCGATCTGGATTTTTACTTCGTATGTATTGTAGTAACGACTTTTTTCTTCAGCAAATATTGGTTGAGAGGGTATAATTAGTATGAATAGGATGTTGATGATTATCGCTTTCATAATTTAAAGCTAGGCTTAAATTATAAAAGCTCAAGATTATTTTATAAATTTAAGAATGATCAAATCACTTGCATAAATATCACACCAGTTTATATTGAATTAAGAAAGAAGGTCTTAATCATCTTACGGCACTTTATAGTTGTCATCGATCCTCCGACATGACCCGTATCAACACGAATGATTCTGTGAGTTGGACAAACTTTTGCCAAAATTTCCTGATTCTCTGTTGGAGCTTTAATATCTTTGCAAGAAAGGCCGGATCATTTTTTAAATTGTTGCGAAGATATATCTCATAATCTGAAACTTTCGATATGCCTAAAATATTCATATGATTTTTCATAATGACCTGAAGGTAAATCGGTTTACAGCTGATTGATTTGAAGGTCACTCGCCATGGCCGCTGAATAAATAACTTAAGAAATAAATAGAGAGAATAATAAGAAGTTTAATGTTTTTATGAACGGGCTTTAAACCAAGAAATGTGCCCACGGTACTAGACCGCGGCCGTTCAGAGACTATTTACCCGGGATGGCAGATAATAATTCAAGAACAACTTTTTCAATTTCTTCACTCGGTGTAGGTTTGCTGAAAGTTGAAATAATTTGTCTTCCAATAATTGTCATACCGATGAATGAAAGCTGCATTCTTAAAATCATCAAAACATTCATTCCGCCCCCACCACTGGCCGTCGCTATCATTCCTGTTTTTTTATTAAAAGTGTCGCGCCAGTTTTTTGTAGAACGGCTTATCCATGAAAGAAAATTGCTGAATGCCGGAGGTGGTCCACCGTTATATTCAGGCGCCACTATTATGAAGGCATCTGCATCCAACTGGTGCTTGAAAGGTGCAACTAAATCTTCAGCTTTATGGTGGGACTCCATGTGAGTTGAATAAAGCGGCAGATGAAGTTCGACAATATTAATAAGAGTTGCCTGGGCATCATGCTTCTTTAAATGCTCCATAATTCCATTGGCAAGTTCCAGATTTTTTCCAGTACTGGCAGTGATCACACATATTTTTTTCATGAAGAAAATCTACCTTATAGGCTAGATTTTTAAAAGACAGAAATGCGTTTAACGCTAAGTGCATGATAATTAAGACTGTTTCTAGGCCGTATATAGTCCCTGTAATCTTTTCAACTTTGCCCAACTAATTTACAGCTCTGCTAAAATTTGAACATGACAAAAATCCTGGGCCTGCTTTTATTTACGATCTTAATGATGAACTCCGCTATGGCGAAGGTCTACGATCATACAGAAGGAAATAAGCTTACTCTGCTTGAGGATCCTGCCGCATCAGCTGAATATAAAATGGAGCTGATCAGAAACGCTAAACACCACATTAATATTCTGACATTTTTCTGGGATAACTCGACAATTCCTGAACGCATGGCCATTGAATTAAGTAAGGCCAATGCCCGCGGAGTTGAAGTCCGCATTCTTACAACTTTTGTTCCGACATTATCGACTGATGTAATGGGTGTTGGAAGAAAAAATCTTAAGGCCGAATCTGATGCAACCTTTGCCTATGTTTCCCTGACTCCTGGAGCAAAATTTTCTCTTACTCACAATCTTCATGAAAAAGTCTTCATTGTAGATGGTGAAAAGGCCATCATTGGTGGAAGAAATATTTCCGACAGCAGCCTGAGAGGAAAAGATATGGAAGTCCAGATGGAAGGCCCTGTCGTCAATCAGGTTCAGGATCATTATAAAAAAATGTTTGATTTCGTAACAGGCTTAAAAATAAAATCCAGTTGTGTTCGTGAAGACATAATAGATGAGTGTATTGCTAAATTTAAAAAGACCATGTTTTCTCTTGAAGATAAAAAATATTTTCCTGATCAGAAAATTTATGAAGATGGTGTGGATGCAAGAATCATTTCTCATGAAGCTCTAATTCATCAGTACAAAAGAGGCATGAACAAGCAACAACGCCTGCTACAGGAAGATGATATTTTAGATACGGTTATTAAATTTGATTTTAAAAAACTACGTGCTTATAACTACTTCATTATTCCTACGGCGAGGTGGCGCAGCTTCCTGGAAAAAAACCTAGCAGCAGGAAACTCTATCGACATGATCACCAACAGTCTTGAGTCGGCGAAGTTTTCGAGTAATTGGGGATATATTTATTCTATTCCTGATGTTATTGACTTGATGAAAAAGGGGCTGGAAGTTTATCAGTGGCAGAGAAATCAAAAACTTAATTATGTTCATGAAAAGGTTCTGATCTTTGATGATGAGCATGTGATTATCGGTTCACACAACTTTGGAACAGGAAGTACAGGTGTGAGTGATGAGATTGTCGTTGAAGTAAAATCTAGGGCGATTGCTGCAAGATTAACTGAAGTTTTTGATGCAGAAAAAATGGACCCAAAGATTACGCAAAAAGCGACTCTTGAGTCATTGGGAGCGGAAGAATCTAAGTACTCACGAATGATCAAGTATATTAGAACAAAAGCATTGAGCAGTTTTTTATTTGAGATATACTAAAAAAGGAGCTCATGGAGCTCCTTTTTTTAAATTAACCTTTTCTCAGGTTAGCGTATTTTTGGAA
>JACMRM010000054.1 GCA_014376445.1 Bacteriovorax sp.
GGTCTGAGTATTTCAAAAATATATTTTGAATGATCTCAGACGCTTTTTTGTATTTCTTAAAATTTGGTGGCAGGACCACTAATTTAGGACAAAGCCTGACGGCGAAATCCGTAGGCATTGCCGATTTAACTCCGAACGTTCTTGCAATATAGTTGCTGGTGCAAAGGACACTGCGTGTTCCAGGGGCACCGCCAATTGCCAGTGGAACATATTTTAATTCTGGTCGATCACGCATTTCTACCTGCGCGTAGAAACAGTCCATGTCGACATGGATGATTTTTTTCTGCATAAATTTTTTTGTTACTAGTACGAGCGAAGAAGTCCGACTAAATTTCCAACAATTTTAAAATCAGCAACCGATTCGTCTACGACGATGGGTTTATAATTTTTATTAGAAGCTATGAGTTCAATTGATTTTTTTTGCTGTGAAAAAGTTTTCACTGTTGCTTCACCATTGACGACTGCTACAACGATTTGCCCGTTACGAGCTTCTTTGGTAGATCTGCAGACAATAACATCTCCTTCGAGAATGCCGGCATCAATCATTGAATCACCTTTAACCGTGAGGGCAAAATATTTAAATCCGCCTTTCAAGAGATATTTGGGAACAGTAATAAGGTTTGTTGGGTTTTCTATTGCTTCGATTGGGTTACCGGCAGCAACTTGTCCTAGTAGTGGGATAAGGTCTGAATCTGAATCAACTTCAGGAGTCGATTTAATTTCAAGACTGCGACGCTGGTTCCACTGAGTTTCTAAAAGACCTTCTTTATTTAAATACTGCAGGTATTTTTGTACGGACCCAAAAGATTTCAGACCGAAATGGTCCTTGATCTCTTTTTGAGTCGGGGAGTGCCCATGCTCTGAGTTGTAGGCCACAATATAGTCATAGAATTCTTTTTGTTTTTTTGTAATCGCCATATAAAAAGCATAAGCGTAGTTTTTACGTAAGTCAACAAGTAATGTCTTTTTCAATTTTTTATTTTTCTGAATCTTCTAATAATACCGATTGACCAGATTTATTGCCTTAAAGCGCGCTCAAAATGTGTAGAGTTTTTTGCGAGTGCTTCCATATACTCCATCACATCATTTTTTTGTGGAGCAGGAAGATCTTTAAAGAGAATAATATGTTCCTTAGGAACATATCTGAAGGTAAAATTTATTCTTCGGGTCTCAAAGTTTCCAACATTGAGTGCAAAAATAGTTTTGTTTTTATTTTCCACTCTCTGGACTCTGTGGAAGGCCTTTTCTTTATAAAGATCTCCGGCAAAAATTTGTAGAGAACAGTCTTCAAGCCACTGTTCAAATAAAACATTATTTTTTAAATTCTTTTTGCCCAGAACAAATTGAAAAAAAGCACGCTCACCAAAAGACACAGAGGCAACGGGACCCAGTTCAAAATCTTTATGATCTCCGACTCTCGCTGTATCCACTTTTTTCCCGCTTTCGTCTATCGATGTTCCATAAAAGTTAATCAGGCATGTATTAAGATGCCATCCTTTAGGAATTTCACTTTTTTTGAAATGCATTTTGGTAATACCTTCAATTGTCTCAATCATTTTTTTCAGCACGGGCGGATAATCTTCGGCCTTAATACATCTGTTGTGAATGCCTTTAGGTGGATGATAATAATTGAGGCAGGCAAACTGCCAGTTGCCCAGCCAGTAGACTGGTCTCAAAAGTTTTCTTTGAGTGTCGCCTTCTGGAGGTGGATTGTTCTCTGAGTAGCGCATTTCCCAGATAGGATGCAAAGTCTGTAGCCATTCAATCACAGATTCTCGCTCGGTCTTTTTAACAAAGGTCGGGTGATAGAAAAGCCCGTCTTTTCGAATGATAGTTTTTTTACTCATTATAAAGAAGTTTTAAAATTACGCTCAGTTATTGTAAATCTAGCGACTCAACATATGTAAAATTTACTCGTATTAGAAGACTTAATTGTTCTTTTAAGCTTGGATTGCTAAACATTCTTAACGAAAAGTATTCCGAGGGGGATTACCAAATGAAGAATCTAACAAAAGTCACTTTAGCAGTTTTAGTTGTTACACAACTACTAAGTGTTGAGGCCTTTGCTGGTGCTAAATTTAAAGAAACAATGTTAACGACAAATAAAGATGGAATTACGGATCCATACTTTCAAATCAGATCGACTAAAATCGTTGAACTGACTGATGAAGAATCAATGGAATTCATCAACGATGATAAATACCAAAGTACAAAGGAAGCCATTTCAGATAAAGGTGGCATCATTACTAAAGGTGCAGTTTTTCCAAATATTCCTCCAATGCCACCTGCAGTAATCGGCAATGGCAATAAAGATGTGACCGGTGGATTAGTTTCAGCAGGCGGCGGTGGAACAGCAATACCAACTCCTACTCCTGCTCCTACAGGGGTTCTTGATGGAATCATTATGGTTGTCGATAAGCTGATTGCTATCGGACTAAAAATTATACCGACAATCGAGAAAGGAAAGGCCGTTGTAACAAATAATCCAATGGCAGCTGTTTCAGTTCTTCCAAGACTTGATACGAAAGATCCGGTTGTTCACGACATGGGTGACTGGACAATGCCGGTTACAAAACACTACAAAATTTCATACTCAAATGGCTTAGGTTCTGAAGTTGTCTCTTTCATTTACAGCATCACGTATCAATACGGTGGAACTTACGGTGGGAAGGGAAAATACTTAACTGGTATCAGAGCTTCAGCTAGAAGCATTGTTATTTCTTGGGGATTTGATTTGGATGCAAGCTCATCTCTTATTCAGATTTCAAACGTAGGAACAGCTGACAATATTATTGCTGGTGCGACAATTGAAATTTCTTATACTGTTAAAAACTGGACGAAAACAATTACAACAAGTGAACAGTTTTTTATTGCTGGTGACGGACGTCTTTTAAAACAAGACTAGTTAATACTAATACAATTTTGACAAAAAACTGAAAGGTCTTAAAGCGGCTTACAATTACCCACATCGCTTGATGTGGGTTTTTAATTTTAAGGCCCTGAGTCCTTGGCCTTAATAAATTTCGCATTATTGAAATAATGCTCTAATATAGTTAAATGAAACGGAGAGAATAGTATGCAGTTAGGTTATATTTTAGTTGCGGGCTTGATAGCATGTAGTTGTGGTAAAGAGAGCATGCTTTTGCAAACTAATAAATCAAGCAGCTCAAAAAATTCTCCGTCGCTCAATAATCCTGCAACTTCAGTTATTAATCAAAGTAATTTATGTAATTTTGATAATAAAGATATGTCCAAATGGAGAAAAGTTTCTTCGTATAAATTTAGTTTTTTAGAAAGCCTCAATCGAGCACAAGGTGTAACGAGTAATGGGCAAGGAAAAATTTGGTTTTCTGGAAATATTACTTTGCTTAGATCTGATATTAATTCTTTGGGCTGGGCAGAAATAAGTAATTTTTGGCCATTTTCGTTTGCTCTTACAAGAATAGGAATTGATCATATTGGTGATATTGATGTCCATGAGAATGATCTTTATACCTCACTTCAAGATGCTCGTAAGTTTAATCATCCAATTGTTGGTGTGTACGATGCTTCATCATTAAAATTAAAAAAAACATATTTGTTACCACTGGATTGGCAAAGTGATGGAGTTCCCTGGATTGCGGTAGACCACTTAAAAAAAGTAGTTGTCAGTTCTCATTTTGGATCAGTAAAAAAAATTAATGTCTATGATATGGCCAATCTTTGGCCAATCAGACAAATTGACATTGCTACAATGATATCAGGAATTCAAGGTGGTAAGATTGTTGGAAAGTACCTATTCGTCAATGCAAACGTCGACGCCTCAAAACTTTTTGCAATGTATTCCATAAATTTAGAAACGGGTGCTGTTAAAAAACTTATTCAATATCCAGATGATGTACGTGAGATTGAAGGGCTTACAATCGTTGCATCTAAATCTGGCTGCAATCTTTATACATTAGCACAGACTGGAAAAAATCTTGGGGTTCGTATGGAACTTTATAATTATTTATTCACTAATTGAACAAATATAACTGTATTGCCAGAGAAGTGAATGAAGATAGAAATAAACAATAAGTTACAAACAAACCCCACATCAAAAAATGTTGGTTATTGTAAGCGCTTTAAGCGACCCTTTTTATAATCCGAAACGTTTAAAGAATTTAATCATGAGGGCAGTGGCATCCGGCCCTTTCGAGTCATTGTATTTTACCCCTGAAACTCCGCCGCTCCAGTCGTGACCAAGATTATCAATCATGTATCGCTCGATAAAAACCTGGTTGTCCTGATTGGTAGTTGTATAAAGTTTATATCCGTATGATACTTTTGTAGCGGCCACAGCATAAACATTTTTTGATTTGATGTTTGAATTGTCTTTTTTGCCGTTGTCTAAATAATCATTGAAGTCTTTCATTTCATCTTCAATCTGTGTGGCGTGAATCGGACTCATTAGTGGACTGTTCATCCCGTAAAAAATAATGATCGGCATTTGTTTTGGTTTATTTTCTACGGACCGAGAGCATTCAAATCCTGTCTTGGCAGCTGATGCCGGTGTATTGCTCGCACCTTTCATAACAACGCTGATAAAATCCATGCCAGATGATGTAGCATAAAATTGTGTTCCATCGTTACTGGCCAGTGCTTTAAAGCGCTCCGGGTAGCAGTTCCCGAGAATACTGACCATCGAAGCTCCAGCACTCATTCCGCCGGCAAAAACATTTTCTGAATCAATGTTATATTTTTCAATAATTGTATCAACCATCGAAATAATTGACTGGGACTCACCGTAACGGCTGTTATAGGCCGGCACGTACCAGTTCCAGCATCTCATGGCATTATTTAAAATATTTTGCTCTGGAAATAGAGCGATGAATTTTTCTTTTTCAGCCAGGGCCTCGATGTGGGAGCCTTTGGCGAATTCTTCTGCATTTTGATCACAGCCGTGAAGCATAACAACTAAAGAAGGTTTATGGCCTTTTGGTAGATCACTGGGAATATAAATACGATAATCATTAAATCCGTTTGAGCTGCTGGTGGTGTTTGTTTTCCAAATTCCTGCTTGTGCGTTTCCCCATACAGTCATCAGCACCAGAGAAACTATTAAAAGCGAAAGTATCTTCACGTGGAAGCTCCTAGAAATTCATTGAGGTGAGATTTTATAATGGAGTTTTCAAGTGAGCGCTACGATAAACATGCCTCAGTGCAAGATGATAGTAAATGTAAGAATGAAAATCGAAGCTATTGCAGTGATTTTTCATGGCCAGTGTGTCCTTGACAGTTTCGTTGTGGCGCGCGATTTTCATGGCGCTCATTATTTTTTCGTCAGGATATGATTATGAATCTTTCTAGGATCACGCGGGACTCACATGATATTGCTTTCTACACAGAAGGTGCCGGCCCATACCTTTTAGGATTATCTGGTTTTGGATGCAATCATTACAATTTTATTGATCTGCTTCCAGAATTAAAAAAACATTTTACTGTCGTGTTGATTGATAACAGAGCAACCGGGAAATCAGGACCTACAACAAAAGATTATAAAATGTCCGACCTGGCCGCAGACGCACTAGCAGTCATGGATTTGTTGAAGGTAAAAAAATTCGGATTGATGGGAATTTCAATGGGCGGATTTATTGCTCAGGAACTAGTTAAGCTTGCAGGTGATCGCGTGAGTGCGCTTGCACTTATGTGCACAACTTCAGGGCCTCCGGTTTTTGATCACCCGAAAAAATTAACCGAAGCTGACCTTCGTGCTTCAGCTGCCTGTGATCCAAAAGTTTATGCAGAGCTGATGACTGATTTCACAACTCATCCGACACTTAAAGTAAATCATCCTGACAGATACCAGAGAATCATCAACCTTCGTTTAGAAAACAAGATGGACCTGGAAGAGAAAATCAGACAAAACAGAGCTGCTGTAAAATTCCTGGAAACACCGTTTGATTTATCTGCATTGAAATGCCCGCTTTATATTTCTGCAGGTGAGACAGATAGATTTGTCAGTCCACAGTCACCGGCAATTTTTAAGTCAGTACTTCCACATGCAGTCACTGAACTGATTCCGGAAACAGATCACTATTACTTTTTAGAAAAACCAGTTCTGGTCGGCGAAAAATTAAATAATTTTTTTCAAGGGAAAGCTTAATGACATTTATCAATATTAAAAGAGCAGCTGTATGGCTTCCTGAAGGATTTGAAGATGCTGCCCACATCGCTCGTGAGTCTGGTGTTCCTGAACATGTGGTATCTCAAAAAATGGGAATTGTAAGAAAGTGTCGTGCAGATAAAGATACTCATCCAGGTGACATGGCCGTGAATGCCGCTAGAAAAATTTTGCAAGACATTGATCCGCTATCAATCGACATGGTGATCTGGACTGGCTCTGAATATAAAGACTACATCGTCTGGACGGCGGGCATTTATGTTCAAAGAGAACTTGGTTTAAAAAATGCGAAAAGTTTTGATATCTCGGCGAGATGTTCAAATAAAATCTTAGGACTGCATTTAGCAAAATCATTGATGCTGACTGATCCAAAATTAAAACGTGTTCTTCTTTGTGGAGGTCATAAGACAGGGGATCTAGTTAATTACAAAGACCCGAATACAAGATTCCTTTTTAATTTAGCTGACGGTGGGTCTGCAATGCTTTTAGAAAAAAGTGAAGTCGCAGAAAATCCTCTTTTAGAATCATCGATCATCACTGACGGTGACTTTACAACTGACGTTATTGTTCCAGCTGGTGGGACGAGACATCCAACTCGTGACAACACTGATCCCTCGATGACTTATCTTCAGGTTCCTGATGTTGACGGGATGAGAGATCGTTTAGAGAAAAAATCTATCGTGAATTTTCTTTCTGTTATTCGCGAAGCTTCGAAAAATGAATTAAATAGACCAATCGATTATCTTGCTCTTCTTCATATGAAAAAATCTGCACACGATGCGATTTTAGAACCGATGGAATTAAAACAAGAGCAGTCAATTTACATGAATCACTATGGACACTTTGGTGCTCCTGATCAGGTGCTGTCACTTGGTCTTGCTGAGAAGCGCGGTCTTCTTAAAAAAGGTGATCATGTTGTTTTAGCTTCAGCTGGAATTGGGTACATGTGGTCGGCGATGTCTTTTAGATGGGACAAAAATACTTTTGATACAAACGAACTACAAGATTTAGGTTAGATATTATTTAAGGAGAATTTTATGAAAGGTTTAGCAAACAAAAGAGTTTTCATTACAGGTGCAGCTTCAGGAATAGGGCGAGCGACAGCAGAAAGATTTTATGCTGAAGGATCAGAAATTATTCTTGTTGATATGCCGACACTTGAGCAGTCAGAATTAAAAGCAATTTTTCCAAACCGTATGACTTATATTTCTGGTGACGTGACAAAAGCTGAGACACTAGAAGCTGTTAAAGCTGAAATGGCAAAAGGTGTAGACGTTCTTGTTAACAATGCAGGGATCACTCGTGATGCAACAATGTTAAAGATGACTGACGAGCAATGGGACTCAGTTATTGCTGTTAACTTAACTTCAATTTTTAAATTATCTCGTGCGGCGGCTTTTGAGATGAAAGCATCCGGCAAAGGTGGATCAATTACTCACGCGGCATCTGTTGTTGCTCACTATGGGAACTTCGGACAAGTTAACTACTCTGCAACTAAAGCAGGTGTTATTGCTATGGCAAAAACAATGGCAAAAGAATTAGGAAAGGATAAAATCAGAGTCAATGCAGTTGCTCCAGGATTCATTGCTACTCCAATGGTTAAGAAAATGCCTGAGAAAGTTCTGGCGATGATGGAAGAAAAAGCAAGCCTAAGAAGATTAGGGAACCCTGAAGATATCGCAGCTGCTTACGCATTCTTGGCGAGCGATGATGCCTCATACATCACTGGTACATGCCTGAACGTTGATGGCGGTACAATATTAGGTTAGAACTTTATTCACTTCTAGAAGGCTCAAAAAAGAATGCGAATGATCCGACGATTGTTTTAGTCAACGGGTTGTTCGCTGATCTCACATCGTTTGATGGAGCAGTTTTTTATTTGAAAGAAAAATTTCAATATCTTCGTTATGACTGCCGCGGACAGGGAAAATCTCCCAAGCCACATGGGATTTATCATCTTGAAGATCACGTGATGGATTTAAAAGGACTGCTTGAAGAAAAAAACCTAGGTAAAATTCTTTTAGTTGGTTTATCAAACGGCGCTCGCATTGCCATGGAGTATGCCCGTCTTAATCCTTTAGATGTTATTGGAGTGGTCGCTTGTGACTGTTTTGATATTGCCACCCCAATGATTAAAGCAAAACTTGGAAGCTGGCTGATGGCCCACGAAACGGGCGGACCGCTTCACCGTTTTGATATCGCGACTCCTTGGATCTGGGGTGAAGATGTTTTTAATGAGAAAAGTGATTTGTTTTTAAGTTATAGAGAAAAAGCTGGAAGTCTTCCAAGTCACGTTGTAAGCGGACTTTTGCTAGGGGCGATGACGACAGATATTGATGTCAGTCTCATTGGCTGTCCCATGCTTTTTGTTGCAGGTAAAGAGGATCTATTAACTCCTCCTTTTAACCATGAAAAAATGGCGGCAAAAGCAATGAAAGGTGAGTTTGTCATGTCGGAAGGCGGACACGCTGGCCTCATTGAAAGACCTTCGATCATGGAAAAACAGATTTTGCCGTGGATAGAGAAAAAACTATGAACTATTGGATAGATTTTTTAGAAAAAAATGCACACGTCTATGACGATAAGATTGCTTTAATCGATCAGGGATCTAACCGACGCATAAGTTATGCAGAATTAAACCGTGAAGTGGATTCATGGGCCGGTGTTCTGCAGGCAAATGATGTCAGCAAAGACGATGCGATCGCATTTCTTCACTCGTGCAATTGTCTGGAGCATGTAACGATAATGCTTGCTTGTGCAAAAATTGGGGCATTTTTTGTTCCGCTTAATTTTCGTTTATCAAATATTGAAATTGAAGATGTTGTGAATCTTCTTAAGCCCAAATTATATATTGGCACAGGTACAAAAGTTCTTAACGTCGATGCAAAATATCTCGATTTAAAAACTATCAATCTTGTTGATTATAATTCATATGTTGAAAATAAATCGACTCTGGATGATACGATCCTGATGCTTTATACATCGGGGTCAACAGGTGTTCCAAAAGGAGTTATGTTTCATGGAAACATGCTACTGACTAATCAGATTGAAACAGGAAAAGGATGGAAGCTGACTCCAGATGATATTACGTTGGTTGAGACGCCATTCTTTCATACGGGCGGGTACAATGTTCTTTTATTGCCACTGCTTTATTTAGGCGGGACTGCCATTTTAGCTCCAGCATTTAATCCAGAAAATGTTTTTGAATGCATTGAAAAAGAAAAAGTTTCTGTTTATTTCGGCGTTCCGACAATGTTCCAGATGCTTCTAGAAAAACCCTATTTTAAAACGTGTGATTTCTCATCAATTCGCTTTTTTGTCTCAGGTGGAGCTGCTTGTTCTATTTTGATGATTGAAGAGTATCAGAAAAAAGGATTAATGTTTAAGCAGGGGTTTGGACTTACTGAAGTTGGTCCAAATGACTTTCTTCTTGAAGAAAAAGACGCCGTTAGAAAAGCGGGCTCTATTGGAAGACCAATGCCTCATACGATTGTGAAAGTTATCAACAAAGAAGGCAAAGACGTTTCTGCTGGTGAGGCAGGTGAACTTCTTTTAGGCGGGCCACATGTTTGTGCCGGCTATTATAGAAATACAAAAGCATTTGAAGAAACATTTAAAAATAATTTTTTTTACACAGGTGATCTGGTTCGTTTTGATGAAGACGGATTTTTCTTTGTCGTAGGAAGAATTAAAGACATGTACATTTCAGGCGGTGAAAACGTTTATCCAGGTGAAGTTGAAAAACAAATTACCGGGCACAAAGATATTGCAGAGGCCGTAGTGGTTCCGGTTCCGAGTGAAAAATGGGGTGAAGTTGGTTTTGCTTTTTTAAAGACTGACGGAGTTTATATCACTGTGGAAGCTCTTCGTGAATATTTAAATCCATTATTGTCGAGATACAAACATCCGCAGTTCGTTCACTGTATGAAAGATTTCCCGCTTCTTCCAAATGGAAAAGTGGATAGAAAGCTGCTAAAAAATGAAGCTCAGAAATTAATGACCGAACTCAGATGACCATTAAAAGTCCTTTTACTTTTTCGGTTACTTCCTAATCTTCACTTTTACGCGCACTTTTGATTTTTCAAGATTTGTTTTTGCCACGAAAATAATCATGACAAGGCCTGTTCCAAGTACAACACTAACTGCATCCATAAAACTCATAAAATTCTCCCTTAAAGGTCACAAAGACTTATCGGGTATTTTCAGAACTACTTTAATTGAGCAGATTCATCGGTTAATCTTGAGTGCAGCTGGTGCAGACAAATAAATGTGCTTTTAATTTATTCATTAGGAAGACCTCATCATGAGAGGTAATTTTTCACATAGTATTTTCTTATACTTCTATTATCGTATATCATTATTGAAGATACAATTTCATTTTTTTTTAGTCAAGGAAGACAACTATGGGACTAGGACAAAGGCAAAAGGCCTTGGAGATTAATCTCAATCACAGCATCTACGGAACCTTTGCTGAAATTGGTGCCGGACAAGAGGTGGCAAGGCACTTTTTCCGTGCAGGCGGTGCCGCAGGAACAATTGCAAAAAGTATTTCTGCTTATGACATGACAATGAGTGATGCCATTTATGGAAAAGAAAAATCTGGAAGATATGTTTGTGAAGAACGCTTAACTAAAATGCTCGATATTGAATACGAAATGTTAGTGACACGTTTGCAGGATATTAGATCGAGTGAAACAAGATTTTTTGCTTTTGCCGATACAGTCTCTGCAAAATCTTTTAAAGGTACGGGCGAAAATCACGGATGGATTGGTGTAAAGTTTCAACACAAACCGAAAGCTCAACCTTCGCAAGTCATCATGCATGTGAGCATGCTAGACGCTGAAAATGTTCAGCAGCAGGAGGCACTTGGATACATCGGTGTGAATCTTATTTATGCCGCTTATTATCTCGCTCAGGACAGTGAAAAATTTATTGCAAGCTTGATGGACAGTTTGACCACATCGAGAATTCAGATCGATATGATAAGCGTAACAGGTGATGCATTTAAAGGTATCGACAGCCGTCTGCTTTGTCTCGAGCTGGTAAAAAATAAACTATGTGAAGCGGTTATTTTTGATGTCGACGGACATGTTTTACAGGCCTCTGAAGTTTTGTATAAGAAAAATGTACTGGTCGTGCGCGGCGGTTACCGTCCTCCCACAAATTTAAGTCTGGACATGCTTGAATGCGGTCTACGTAAATTTAAATTATCGATGGATACCAATGAGAGAGAAAATATTATTGTTATTCCTGAGATCAGTATGTCGCTTCTTCTTGATCGAGGAGTAGTGGATAACGAAGATTTTCTCGCGAGAGTCGATCTGCTGTCGGCCTTGGGTCAGAAAGTTTTGATTTCAAGCTCGGAAACCTATAGTGATCTTAATATGTTCTTCACAAAGTATGCGAAAAAGAAAATTGCCTTTGTAATGGCCTCATATAATCTTGAAGAAATCTTAAATAAGACTCGTTATGAAGGCAACCGATGTGGTTTGGGTCTGATAGGATCAGTAGGAAAGTTAGTAGAGCCCAATACAAAGCTTTATATTTATCCTGCACGCGATGACGCCGGATCTGCCATTCAAACGATTGAGTCAATGAATGTCAGTGACGATTTAGCATTTCTTTTAATTTATTTAAAGGAGAACCAGCTGATCGAAGATATTCTGGATTATGATCCGGCCGTGATTTCAATCTGGTCTAGAAGAGTGTTGAAAATGATTCAGGACGGGGCCCCTGGTTGGGAAAAATTTGTTCCTGCCTCTGTAGCTAAAACTGTTAAAACAAAATGTTTGTTTGGAGCAAAGTGTGACATATAAAAATATTATTATCATTGGTTTATTATGTATTGTTTCTCCGAAAGCTTTCTCATGGGGAAAAGAGGGGCACCGAATCGTCGGTGAGATTGCAGACCGCAACATTTCTAATGATGCTAAAAAAGGAATTGCTGAACTTCTTGGCGATGAAAGTTTGTCGAGAGTCGCAAACTACGCGGACGAGATCAGGTCAGAAAAAAAATATGACTATGCAGGGCCTTGGCATTACGTAAGCATTCCAAATGGCAAAACTTATTTTGATCAGAAACGTAATAAAGAAGGTGATATTATTGAAGCGCTATTTCGTTTTGAAGAAACGCTGAGAGATTCTAAAGCATCTAAAGATGATAAAATTTTTGCATTAAAATTCATGGTCCATGACATGGGGGATTTACATCAGCCGTTGCATGTCGGAATTGCAGAAGACCGCGGTGGAAACAGTTTGAGAAAAAAATGGTTTAAAGAAGAATCGAATCTTCATGCGATATGGGATGAAAAGCTTATTGATTTCGAACAGCTTTCATACACAGAATACTCGTCATATTTAAATCATTTTACAAAAGACGAAACAAAAGATTTTACGAAAGGTACATTTATTGACTGGGCGAAAGAGTCTCAGGACCTGAGAGGCGTGGTTTATGATACTGGTGACAGTGAAAATTTAGGTTATGAATACCATCACAAGGTAAAACCTACGTATGAGCTGAGGCTTCGTCAGGCAGGCCTTCGTCTTGCAACAATATTGAACAGTATTTTCAAGAAAGAAGCTTTGAGCAAGGAGTACGTTGCTCAAAGACAAAAAGTAAAAGATAATATTTAGTTTTTTGTGGATAAGCAATGAATTACAATGCAGATAAAAAATTACAGCGCGATGTCTTAATTTGTGATGATGACAAAAACATTTGTGAAATTTTGAAGGCCTATTGTGAAAGTATGGGATGCTTTAAAAATATTGTCACTGCCTACGATGGAGTCACTGCCACTCAAAAGCTTGGCAACCAGAAGTTTGCATTGATCTGCCTGGACATCAGCATGCCAAAAAAAACAGGCTATGATCTCATCGGCTCTATCGGTCAGGGAAATCAGAATGCAATCGACTCAATACTTATCGTATCGGGAACGCTGGAAAAAGATATTCTGACAAAGATCATTGCAAGCGGTGTGAAAAATTTTATGATTAAACCGTTTGGTGAAAAACAATTTCAGGAAAAAGTTCTGAAAATTTTAGGGACAGCAAAAAATTAAGAGGGAAATTTATGTCTATTGCCAGAGAATCAATTAAGCTAAATCCAGGTGACTATCTTCTTCATGAAGGAGAAGAGAGTTCGGAAATGTATTATCTTCAGTCGGGAACTCTTGCGGTCTTTAAGAGAAAAGGTGATAAAGAAAACCAGATCGGGACAATTATCTCTGGAGAGCTGGTAGGAGAGATGTCTTTTTTAGACAAACATCCTCGTTCTGCCTCGGTAAAAGCGATGACTGAATCTATTCTAGTGGTTGTGCCGCATGAAGCGCTTGAAGCGACGTTAAAAGCTCTTCCAAAATGGTTTACGGCACTTTTACACACATTGCTTGATCGTTTGAGAAAAGCAAACGCGCGAGTCAAAATTTAATCCAATGAAATATTAAAATTTTTTTCGATCTCTGATTTTAAATTTTCAGGGATTGGATTGTTGCATACCGAAAGATGATTGAGCTCTTTGAGATCTTTTAATTTCAGTGGAACATCATGGAGTTTGTTGTTTTCAAGGTTCAGTCTTTTAAGCTTTGTCAGACGGTAAATACTTTCAGGAATTTCAGAAATATTGTTATGACCTAAATCCAGAAAATGAAGGTTTGGCATTTCATTAAAAAATGATTCAAGCGATTTATTATTCAGATAATTTCTTCCCAGAATAAGCTGTTTCAAACTCGACTTGGATTCCAACTGCGGTAGATATGATAGACGGTTATTTTTCAGGCTCAGGTACTTTAATTCCGGGAGCTGGAAAATTTCTTTTGGGATCACTGAAATTTTAGTGGAGATGAGGCTGATTTTTTTTAGTTTTTTCAGGATTGAGATGTCTTCGGGAAAATACGTGAAATTTCCGCCGATTATTTCAAGCTCAGTCATATCCCATAAGTTTAGAAGCTCTATGGGGAACTGATTGTCATCATCGTTACACTTCATACTGATGCGTAACTCATTCCTGGATTCAAACATAATCTAAAGATCCTGAACATATTTGTTATGGGAATCAACTAATATCATTTTGGGCGTAATCGCCCTGTCACTCAAAGCGTAGCTGAAAATGATAACTTCTTCATCTTTTTTTATCAGCAGTGCCGCTGCACCATTGATTCCAATTACTCCGGTACCACGCGCACCTGCAATGACATAGGTCTCAAGGCGGGCACCACTCGTATTGCTTACAACCGTGACCTTTTGTCCGGGCCATAAATCAATCCTGTCCAGCAAGTCCTGATCGATGGTGATGCTGCCGATATAAGCGATGTCAGCTTGCGTGACAGTTGCTTTATGAATTTTACTTTGCAGAAGTTCTCGTAACATTAAAATTTCTCTTCACTGTTAGGTCCGGGAATTCCCAGGAAATAAAGAATCGAAGTCATAGGCCCGTGACTCAAGTGTTGTTGAGCCTCTTTTCTCACGACATCTTTGGCGTGGAAAGCGATCCCAAGCCCTGCTGCTGCAAGCATCGGCAGATCGTTGGCACCGTCACCGATGGCCACAACTTGTTCAAGCGAAATATTTTCTTGTTGAGCGATAAGTTTTACAAGAATAGCTTTCTGATTGGCGTTGACGATTGTTCCCGTTACTCGTCCTGTTAGCTCGCCGTCTTTCACTTCAAGTTCATTGGCGAAAGAGTAGTCGAGACCAAGTTTCTTTTTTAGAGCGTCGGCGAAAAATGTAAATCCCCCTGAGATCAGAGCGACTTTGTATCCTAGAATTTTAATCGTCTTGATGAATTCTTCTACACCCGGAGTGAGTGGAAGATTTTCCAGAACTTCCTGCATTCGATCGATTTTCAATCCTTTTAGTTTTGAAACGCGCATTTTCAGTGATTCATCAAAATCCATTTCACCGTTCATTGCTTGTTCTGTGATGGCCTTAACTTCAGCACCAACTCCGCAAAGCTCTGCCAGCTCATCAATGACTTCGGCCTGAATTAAAGTTGAGTCCATATCGAAAACGATCATACGCTTGTTTCTTCTGAAGACGTTGTCTTTTAAGAATGCGACATCGATTTTATGAGTTGTTGAAACTTTCATCAGTTCTGATTTAAGCGCTTTTGAGTCCAGCGATTTAGGAATCGACGTTGAAATTTCCATTGAAGAAAATTCTTTCGGACTGACTTTATCAATGCGTTCTATGTTGATTTTATAATTCGCAAGAATTTGTGCCAGATCTGCAACGAAACTTGCTGTGACTTTTTGGGGAGACACACAAGTGACGATGAACTTATCACTTTCCATTTCCATCGTGTGGATTTTTTCTTCAACAACTTTATACGAAAGAGTAAGGCCCATTCCGTTGGCGTCGAATAAAAGATCTTTTAAAACGTTACCACAGTCATTGCTGCTTGAATTGAAACCAAGAACGAAACTGAGTGACAACAGCCCGTGAGTTACAGCTTGCCCCATATCTAGAACGTCGACGTTGTAAGAAGCGATAATTTTCATAAGGCGGGCAGTGATACCGGGACCATCCGGTCCGCTTACTGTTACAAGAATTGTCTTACCATTGAGAATTTGATTCACGTCTATTTCCTTTAATTTCCTTTAATTTCCTTTACTGCGTTTTTTTTCTTTTCTTATTTTCTGAATTTTACGAACGAGTCCTACTGAGTATTCGAATGCCGAGTAGAGGGAAAAAATCGATGCCAGATAAATAGCAATTGTACCCAAAAGAGGCATATCGATTCCCCAAGGGATATCGTTTGCCATTAAAAGGGGTACTCCCACCATTTGGGTAGCTGTTTTCCATTTACCTAGTGTTCCCACTGGAACGCTGATTCCTTTTTCCATAGCAAGTAATCTGAGAGCGGTAATATACATTTCTCTTAAAACTAAAATGAGAACTACGAGAACGTGAACGCGATTTAATGCCTGAAGCATGATCAAAGCGGAGATTACCAGGAATTTATCTGCAATAGGATCGAGAAAAGACCCGAATATTGTCACGATATTTTTTTTTCTGGCGATAAAGCCATCAAAGAAGTCAGTGATTGAAGCGACAACGAAAGTCCAGGCAGCGATATAGTTGAGCAGTTTTGTATGGGCCAGGGCCCATTCGTAGTGGACCAGCACTGAGAACATGGAAAAAATAATAATAGGAATCAGAATCACTCGAAACATAGTCAAGCGATTTGGAAGGTTATCTATTTCCCATTCATTACTCATTTTTTCCTTCTTATATTA
>JACMRM010000055.1 GCA_014376445.1 Bacteriovorax sp.
AAAAGTATAAAAAAGCTTCTGAAATAATTCAGAGCATTTTTTTAAAATACTCTGACTTGGTTGAAACTGTTTCCCTCGATGAAGCTTACCTGGATGTGACTGGAGTCGTGAGCGCAACAGAGATCGGAAAATTAATAAAAGAAGATATCTGGAAGGCCACAGGCCTCACAGCTTCAGTGGGAATTGCTCCCAATAAATTCCTGGCAAAGATCGCCAGTGATTGGAAAAAACCGGACGGACTTTTTGTGATAAAACCCCACGAAGTGGAAGATTTTGTCAGAGATTTACCAGTGAAACTTATTCCTGGAGTCGGTAAAGTCTGCCTCCAGCATTTAGAGAGTCTAGGCATTCGAACTTGCAAAGACATTAGGTCATTCCCTCCAGAAGTTTTGGCCTTAAGTTTTGGCAAGTTTAGCCTGGACCTTTTTTACTACTCACGTGGAATTGATGAGCGCGAAGTTCAAAATGAATGGGAAAGAAAATCTCTCAGTGTAGAGAATACTTTTTTAAGCGACATGACGAATCCGGAAGAGATGAAGCTTTATCTTGAAGAGCTGCTTTTAGAAATGAAAGAGCGCGTGGAGCGGCACCTGAGAGAAGAACCTCATAAAAAAATTAAAAAGATTTTTGTAAAAGTAAAATACAACGACTTCAAGCAGTCGACTTCTGAAGAAAGCCTCACTCCCTTTGAATATAATGAAAATATCTTTGATAAGACCGTCAATATCGACAGTTTCTTTCGCCTCTTAAATGTAAGCCTTGCTAAAAAAACCCGCCCTGTACGTCTTCTTGGTGTTGGAGTAAGATTTCTAACAGGAGAAGAGGTCGACCCTATCCAATTAAGTTTTCTTCCTCTTTGTGCTTAAATTTGAAACCAAACCAACTGACAGTCTATTGCGCTTCTTTTTTAACTGACCACGCGCGTGGACCGCAGATTTTCTTTCATTCTCAGACTGAAGAATACTCTTACGAAGAACTTATAAAGACTTCTCTTTTAAGAACTCATTATTTTATCAACTCTCCAGATAATTTTTTTGCTTTGAAAATTGAATCTTCTTTTAAGCTTTTCACTTGTTTATTAGGTGCTGTGCTTGCTCAAAAGAGAGTTCTGATCATCTCCAGTAAGGAGCCAGCTGCTTCTGTTTCAAAGTTTCAGGAAAGTGTTTTTTTTACCAAAATTCTGACTGATGATGATTTATTAAATTTATCTGATGATTTTTCTTTTCCAAATATCAATGTCGATCCAACGGCCCCTGCTTTTTATATTATGAGCTCAGGCTCAAGTGGGCCGGCAAAAGGAATTCCGCTTTCATTAAATAATGTTTTTTACTCTGCTGAAAGTATTATCGATTTTTTTCACATGACATCTGCTGATATCAGCTTTTCGAATCTCCCCCATCATCATATAGGAGGGTTGATGATTTTCTGGCGCGCTTTTTTTAGCGGCGGAAAAGTGACTAAAGATGAATCTCAAAATTATCAATTTATTTCACTCGTGCCTCTTCAGCTGCAAAGAATTCTTGAAAATGATTTGAAGACCAAAAAGCTTCAACAGTGTCGTGGAGTTTTAGTCGGTGGAGCTCCCTTAGACGATAAGTTGAAAAATGCGGCCGAAAAAAAACATATTCCAGTTTTCGAAACTTACGGAATGAGTGAAGCCTCCTCACTTGTTATGCTGAACGGAAAACCGCTCAAGGGACAAATGGTAAAACTGGATGCTGAAGGATATTTTTTAATAAAAGGGAAAACATTAACTGACGCCCTCGCTGTCGATGCCGAAGGTTTTTATCACACCAAAGATATCGGTATTCAAAATCCAGACGGAAGCTTTTCATTCAAGCAACGCGGAGACTTGCTTTTTAAAAGCGGTGGAGAGCTTGTAAACCCTTTTGCTCTTGAAGCAAAAGTAAAAGAGCTTTCATGGATTAGTGAAGCAATAGTTGTTCCTGTAAAACATCATGAATGGACTCATGCTGGTGCAATGATTTATAAAACTTCAGATGATTCAAAATTAGGGCATGATTTAAAAGAGCATTTAAAGATTTTTTTTCATCCGCATTTAATTCCGAAGTATTTTATCGAAGCTCCAGAAAATCTGATTCAGGAAGAGATCAAACCTCGCCGCTTTGATATTTCGGAGTTTGCTCAGGAACAGTACTTCAAAAGTCTTTTTCATTATCTTTATATCCCTCATGCTCATTCTAAAAAACTAATGGTTTTTTTCCACGGTTTTATGGAAGACCACTCAGATATGATTCCATTGATGGATAATCATAAGGAGACTTCTTATCTCTTCATCGATATTCCGGGACACGGGAGGACAACTGTTAATAATTTTAAAAGTCGCACCAGTGTTTTTGCCGAACTTATTTCACTGATTCAGTTTTACAGCAAACAACATCCAGTCACTCTTTATGGTTATTCAATGGGCGGGCGGATTGCAATTGAGTTGACCATAATGGGACTTTGCCCTGAAAAATTAATTCTGGAATCCTGTCATTTTGGACTGGCCACTAAAGAAGAAAAACAAAAACGTCTGCAGTCCGATAGAAACCTGTTGGAAAAAGATGATCTTGATCTATCTGATTTTTTTGAGAGCTGGTATAAAAATCCAATTTTTGGCGATTATAATAAAAGCTCTCATTATATAATTGATGTTCAAAAAAAAATCTATCATAATCCAAAAGAATGGCAGGCATCCCTCGAGTTTTTTTCACCTGGAGCATTTCCTTATGAGCAGAAAGATGTCGTCAACGAGCTTTCAAAAATTCAGATTGAAGGAATTGTAGGAAGTGATGACAGCAAGTACGAGAAACACTTTCAGGAAATGAAAACCAGACTTCCGCTACTATCAATCAACATAATTGAAAATTGCGGGCATAATCCTCACAAAACAAAACTGCCTGAAGTGAAAAAAATTTTAGGCTTTAGTAATTAGATTTCTTTTAAAGGTAATCAGTTCAAATAAAAAAATCTGCAGTTCATTTTCCAGCTTATTTAAAAGAATTAATGTATCGCTAAAAATGGCCTGCTGGCCTCTTTGCTCAAGTTTACAGGCTAGAAGCTTTGCCTCTACCGCATAAAAGTTACCCATGACCCCTTTAAAAGTATGGGCGTTGAGCATCAACTGACCGGCATCTTCTCTCAACACAGATTCTCGAATTGGCCTTAAAAGCCCTTCGAGTCCATGCTGAAAAATGCAGATCATATCTAGAAGGATCTCTTTATCCCCGCTAAATTGCTGCATCAATTCGGAATCATTAAATGCTGTATATTTCATAGATGTTTGTTTATCGGTATAAACTAATCAAATTTTAGTTAATTTAGACATTACTAAAGCTTTTTAATCCTCCGACCGATATGATCAACTATGAGTGACAATAACAGTATAAAGAAAGTAGAAACCCTTAGAAATCTTTACAAGGCACAGACACCTTACTCATCAGATGAGCAGGTACGCGAACTTAGAAAAATAACTAA
>JACMRM010000056.1 GCA_014376445.1 Bacteriovorax sp.
CTTGCAAATTGTTTTAAAAACAAAACAAAATATATAGTAGGTACACCACTTACTGTATTTCATAATGCCCGTACAAAAACTGCTGCGGAAGCAATCTCACTTATTTCCCAGGTGGCCATCGGACAAATGATCGAACTTGAAGAATTAAAAAAATATGCACAGGAAAAATACGGGAAAGATTTCATGCCTCAAGAGTGCAGTGAGGATTCGCTCGCTGTTCCTGAAAAGGTAGGAGCTTTAGGTAGTCCATGTATGACTAACGTCATTGACGATGGCTATGCCATAGCTCAGTCTTTTTGTCTTCAGCCTGAACTAGGATGTCGTATTGATTATCTGGATTTTATTAAAGATAAGCACAATGAAACTAAACAGGAAAGTCAGCTTGCTAACTTCATTAAAGAATCTAGTCTGAAAATGTCAAATATTTATATTTCTAGTGACTCAGACATAACAAAAAGTATGGCCGGTATAATGTCCAATTCTTCTTTATCTCCCGAAGAAAGAGCGCAAAATGTGCTCGATTTAATGAGTAAAAATGCTCTCAATCTCGATCCAGTTTTTAAGACTTATTTAGATCAGTCTAACTTGAGCAAAGATAATAAGAAACCAGATGAATTTAAAAAAGGTCTGGCAAAGTATATTGCAGCTAAAAAGAACAACACTTTAGAGAATGTTTATAAAGATCTTGAAAACTTGAGAATGAGCGAAGCTAAAAAATTTCTTAAAGAAAGATGTCCTTCATCATTAAAGATGAATAAATTATGCTCGATCACGAGTGACATTCTTTCTGGGGCAGAAGTACGTGTACCGGAAGGCAGTTTCAATAAAATGCTTTCGCGCAAAAATTCATCTTCAACATTCATGAATGACCCAGCGAAAATGGGGCAAACTGAAATGGCTGAATACGTTACAAGATGCAACACTTTTGTGCTTACTCCATCAACAAAGTCTACTATGTCTTTTAAAGAAAGTTCGGCAGGTATAAATCTCTCTAGCGGTTGTGATTTATTTTCAGACGCGCCAAATGGAATTTGTGTGATCAAAGATTTTGGTCTTACTGGTCTTAGTATGATTGGAGAAAAGTATAGGACTCAAATCACTTTTAATTTAGACGGTGGTATTGAGAGAATAGATTCAGGTTCAATTGGTATTGTTGAGATAATAAATAATGTGGCTTCAACGAGCGCTGCGATTGAAAGAACTAAGGAGACAGTACTTGCGACTACGCTGGCCAATAATGAAAGTTTGCCTGAAATTTGCAAACGTTCAGATTTTGAAATAGCCAAAACCACTTTGAATAAACCCGAAAAATCTGCAGACGCCCCTTTGGAAACTATTAGTGGAGCTGCAAAGAAAACAGAAGAAAATTCTAGGTCAGCCTCTTCTTCTGAAAATAATTCATTACAACCAGCACAACAACCAGCTTTGGGCACCAAACCTTTTGGTAATCAAATACGTCCGATAGAAAGTATGCCTGATTCAACTTCATCATCAGATTTTTCCGCGCGAGCAGATGTAGGTCCAAAGAGTGTCTCTGGCAACGCCGACTATAATCAGCTTTTGAGTAAGATCAGTGGTCTTGAAGACAGACTGGCCCAAGCTCAGAAAAAAACATCAGCAGTTGCAGAAAAAGATTCTGAAATAAAAACTGTTTCCAAAAAACAGGAAGAAAATGAGCTGTTGCAAGAGCTAAAAAGTGCCAAAGCAGCATTAGGTGAAATAAGCAAAAGTAATACTGCTAAACTAAAAGCTGTTGAACAAGATAGTGCTTCCGCTGCTAAAATAAAATCAACCAATAGAAAAGATAGTAGCGAATCTTCAGAAACATTAGCTTCTTCGTCACCAGCTACAACATCACAGAGCACTAGTCGGGCCATAGCTTCGGTTGCATCAGCGCCACGATCTGCTGAAAAACCTGAAAAAGCTTCTTCGGTAGTAACCGAAGAGGGGAAATCATCAGGAGGTGCGCGAACAACAACGTTGGCTGATGTATCATCAGTTTCAATTGGTGAAGGCATTGTGCTGACTCGTCTCGACGGAGTAGCAAAATCCAAGGCCAGTGAAACAATTAATAGTATGATTGTCGCAGCATCAGGGAAGCCATTTTATATAGAGGAAGGCGGAATGGTGAAGCAAATTATCCCAGAAATTGTTGATGGAAAAATTATTTTTAACGAAAATGGGACACCGGTTTACAAAACTATTGTTAAAGGGAAAATCGGAGAGTTTAAAGTTGAGTCACTTGATAAAAAGAAATCTAAAAAAGAAGTGACAAAACTGACTTCACCGGCAGATTTAAAAATGCAGGAAGATAAAGAAAAAACTTCAGCAGTCAGATACAGAGAGCTTCAGGAAATTTTCATGCTCAAAAAATAAAGCGGGCTCTATGGGACCCGCTTTAAAAGTGAATCGGACAGAAATTAGTGTTGCATATGGCGTTCAGCATACTCGCCAGTCACCAGGTCAACAGGCATGAAGTTTCCTACAGCCTCGATTTGTGCCTTAGGCTGCATGTAGAGCGTTCCAAGCTTTGCACGTTCCTCTAATTCAGAATTTTTTCTGACATCAGGAAACATCTCCTCTTCTTCCTCTTCAATATGATGTTCAACCATCTCCGCAAGAACTTTCACTCTTGCAGACCATAGATTTTTATTTTCTGTTATTTTGATTTCGTCGATAATAAGTTGATTAGCAAGACCGTGCTCAACATCTCCTTCATAACTTTCAACGACTGTATATTCATCGTCTTTCAAGACTTCAATTAATTGCTTTAAAGACTTGTGGTCTTCAAGAATTATATCCAGAATATCACCTTCTTCCGTTTGCATATCGAATGATCTTTGATTTTTCATTATTTCCTTCAAAAGAAATTAAATGCCAACCATTACCAAGCAAAGTTGGTGCCAGAACTATCTAATTCGGTTGGATAATCAAACCTCTTAAGCAATCAGCTTCTTTCGAATCTTTAAATAAGCTATTATTCAAAGCATCGTACTTTGAACGACAAGAAAACTGCCACTATAAAGGAAAGCTTCCCCAATGCCGCGTTGCCTGAATTGAGCCTTAGCTAATCGCACGCCATTAATCAGTGAAAAAAATTCTGCGGCGATTCTTACGGGCCTTGCCATTTGTGAAATAGGAAATGGTGAAAATATAAGTGCTATGTTATCTTTTTATTCATGAATAAAAATGAAATACCTAATGACAGAAATCAAGCCCCCATTTTTGAAATTTTAAAAGAGATTGTCACTGACGGCGATAAGAACATTTTTGAAATCGGATCTGGTTCAGCTCAGCACGCTGTCTTCATGGCGCCAAAACTTCCAGGTATTACCTGGATTACTTCTGACCTGACTGAAAATCATAAAATAATTAAAGCTCGTCTCGAGGAAGCGAAAATCCCCAACATCAGAGGTCCTTTTCAATTTGAAGTGGGAAAAGATGACTTTCCTAGAATTCCTTTTGATCTCGTCTTCACTGCAAACACTTTTCACATCATGTCCTGGAAAAACTGCAAGACATTGATGAAAAATTTAGGCAATCGTTTAAGAGAAGGCTCACAGGTTATTATCTACGGACCTTTTAATTACAATGGAAAATTTACGAGTGAGAGCAATGCCAGTTTTGATGTATGGCTGAAAGAGCGAAATCCCGAAAGCGGCATCCGCGCTTTTGAGGACGTGAATAATAATATGATCAAAAATGGTTTTACACTCTATAAAGATTTTGAAATGCCGGCGAATAACCGCACATTGGTTTTTACACGATTGAATTTTGTGAAATAACATGAGAAAATTTTTTAGACTTCCCAATACGGCCACAACTCCTTTTTGTCCTTCGGAAACCAAAGGCTCTATCGCTGTACCAAAATCTGCATCTATCTGGAAAAAACTCGCGATCTTTGTCGGCCCGGGGCTTCTGGTTTCTGTCGGCTATATGGACCCGGGAAACTGGGCGACAGATATTGAGGCCGGCTCAAAATTCGGCTACTCATTATTATGTATTATTTTATTTTCAAGTCTCGCAGCAATGTTTCTTCAGTGTATAACTATGAAAGTAGGGATAGTGACGAAAAGAGATCTTGCACAATTATGCCGTGATCATTTTCCTAAAAAATTAAATACCATTCTCTGGCTGCTTGCTGAAGTGGCGATCATTGCCACCGATGTCGCAGAAGTTTTGGGAGCAGCACTCGCGTTCAAACTTCTACTCGGAGTTTCGTTAAAATTCGGAATTATTCTAACAGCACTCGATACGTTGATTGTCCTGGGTCTACAGGGCACCGGCTTCAGAAGAATCGAAGCCATTATTTTAGGTTTGATTCTAACAATCGGCGGATGTTTTATCGCCGAGCTTATTTTTGTTCAGCCCCACTGGCCGTCGGTTATGGCAGGATTCATTCCAAGAATGCATACACTTGCTAATCATGATGCCTGGTATTTAGCGATCGGAATTTTAGGCGCGACCGTTATGCCTCACAATTTATTTCTGCACTCATCAATTATTCAGACTCGAACAATCGGTCCGAGTGTCGCAGAAAAAAAATCGGCCATCAGATTAAATACTTTTGATACAGTTGCCACTTTATCATTCGCCTTTCTCGTCAACTGCGCGATTTTAATTTTAGCAGGAGCTGCTTTCCACCACACCGGCAATAATACCGTCGCAGGAATTGATGAAGCCTATCACTTACTAGACCCATTGGTCGGTGGAACTATCGCAGGACTTTTATTCGGTATCGCTTTATTGGCAGCTGGACAAAGTTCAACTTTTACCGGCACCATCGCCGGTCAAATTGTCATGGAAGGTTTCATGAACTGGAAAATTCCTTGCTGGCAGAGAAGAGTCATCACACGCGGGCTGGCCTTGATTCCCGCTTATATCGGAGTCATGATTTTTGGTGATAATTCGATCGGAAGACTTCTGGTTTTAAGTCAGGTCGTTTTGAGCCTGCAGCTGCCGTTCACTATTTTTCCTCTTTTATTATTTGCAAGAAATAAAAAATTAATGGGAGATTTCAGTCTTAGGCCTGTCATTCAAGTATTTGCATGGATATTACTCTTCATTATTGTCGCCGCTAACGGCGTATTACTCGTAGGCTTATTATGAAAGCTAAAACAGCAAAAGACGCAGTCTCTTTAGATCAAATTCCCAATATAGGAAAATCCATGGCCAATGACTTAGTCGCAATCGGAATTAAAAGACCGGTACAGCTTATTGGAAAAGATCCTGTTGCTCTTTATAGAAAACTTGAAAAAGTGATGGGTGAGCGCCATGATCCATGCGTCTGCGATACATTAATGGCCGCAGTGGATTTCATGGAGGGCGGAAAGTCTCAACCCTGGTGGAATTTTACAGCAAAAAGAAAAAAAATAATCGGTCAGGGTTAAGAGCTTGCGCTCGAATAAAATTTCAGCGCGAAATTCCAAAAGCGGTGAGTGCCGTAAATTAAAATCGGTGCAAGAATCAAAGGCCATAATAAATAATTTAAGTTCGGCGGATTTAATAATGCTCTCGCCGGAATACTGACGATCACTCCAACCGGAATAACCGTTAGAATCGCATACTTGATGTACGGATTGTACATTGAATCGGGACTCATTCCTAAACGATAAACCTGCCACCATAAAAACTGCAGGTTTTCAGAACGTGTAAAAATCACCGCTGTTGCAGAAAACATAAATCGCATTGAATACACCACACATAAACTGCACGGAATAAGAATGATCAGCCATAGAAGTCTTAAATAATTAAAGTCCGGAAGATGCATCAACGAATAAAAAAGCCATCCGGATCCGAGAAGAAGGTTTCCAAAGATAGCAGTATTGGCCTTTTGAAGTGTCAGCATGAACTGAGAGTTAACTGGTTTTGCTAATAGAAGATCCAGATCACCTTTGCGGACTTTTTCAGAAATATTTTCCAGGTTCTCATGAATGATGATCATGTAAAAAGCATCAATCACGAAAAGTAGTCCGAGAAAAACTCTCATCTCATATTTATTCCAGTCGCCGATCTTTTCAGTGTGCTGATAAAGAACTTCAAAAGTTAAAACCTGGGCCACATACCAGAAGACGTCTGTCATGATTCTCGAAAAGAAATTCGCACGGTACTCAAGGTCGGCAATAAAACTTGCCTTAAACATCGCTGCATATAATAAAGCGTATTTTTTAATGGTAAAAATCATGCACCTGTCCCCACATAACTATCAATGCCTTTTTTCCACATATACGCGCCAATGATATTGAGAACAATAATTCCGATAGTCACAGAAATAAACCCTGAATAAACAGTTCTAATTCCCACACGTCCGGTAATGTAAGCAACCGGAACAAAGACTCCGCTGGCAAAAGGTAATCCACCGATAATTGTCTTCCAGTATGGAGGGAGAATATCGAGAGGAAAAAGTTCTCCGGTCATGATCCACATAAATAAATTTTTCGCGACAGTCATCGAAGAAATTTTTGTAAAGTGGAATGCCATAGATGAAATGATGAAGCTTATCGTGTGAACCAGGATCAAGTAATAAAATGCCAGCAAGGTGGCCAGCGGGAGCCTGGATAAAATTGTCGGCAGGTCAAAAAAGAAAGAAGCAATCACCGGAATCGTAAGCGAGATGATCGTTGTCACGAATTTATAACCCATCAACTGTGACAGATAATATTCATAAAAAGTCATCGGTCTAACGATCAGACTGTTAATAGTTCCCGAACTCACTTCTTCGATCATTCTGAATTCATACATCCAACTGGTGACAATTCTCGAAAAGAAAGCTGACCAGAGAGCATAACTTAAATAACTATTTTCAGAAAATCCGGCAATTGTTGTTGAGTGTGCACCTTTAAAGACAGCAATCCACAGGAGAATTTCAATTCCCGTTGTGAGGATAGGCTGAACAAGCGCATCAATAAAATAATTCAGACGGTATTCTAAATTAGTGACGATGGCGAGATTAGCGAATGCGAGATTCCGTTTCAAGAAAACGGCGAATGACTTCTTCAAAATCTACCTTTTCGTCCTGGGCAAGTTCACTATTGGTATTAGCAACAAATTGATCAACTGTTCCCTGGTAAACAATATGACCTTTTGAAATTAATAAAAGGCCATCGGCCAGAGTGGCAATGTCATCCATATAGTGACTGGTTAAAATTACTGTAGGCTCTTTTTCTTTTACATAATTTGTTAAAAATTTTCTGATGTTCTGCTGGGCAACTATGTCGAGACCGATAGTTGGTTCATCCAGAAATAAAATTTTCGGGTCGTGAAGAAGAGCACCGATAATTTCCATTTTCATGCGCTCACCTAGACTCAAGCGGCGAAGCTGGGTCATCAAAACATGCTTGCAGTCGAGCATCGTTGCGAGCTCATCCACTTTTTTTCTGGTGGGCCCGATATCTAAATCATAAATGCGTGCAAGAAGTGCATATGAGTCGACAGGTGAGATGTCCCACCATAATTGATTTTTCTGCCCGAGAAGAATACTCATCTGCCTCAAGAAATCATTTTTTCGCTCCCAAGGTTTATAGCCGAGCACTGTGGCCTGTCCAGAACTGGGAGTTACCAGGCCTGAAAGAATTTTTAGTAGAGTCGTTTTACCTGCGCCGTTAGCACCGACCAAACCAATAATTTTTCCTGATTCAATTTTCAAGCTGGTAGGAGCGAGAGCAACTTTAGAATCGTACTTTCTTTCCCAAATTCCTTTGATGGAATTTTTTAGGCCTTCAGGTTTTTGGTAGGTCTTATAGACCCTTGATAAATCTTCGGTTTCGATGACGTATTTCATAATGATTAATAGGTTAAGTGGCCCAATCCCCAATGTAAAGCTGGATCCAGTTTAAAGTTTATAAGGTTTTATTTTTTTATTTTGGGAAAATTTGAAAAGACAATTACAATTTTTTAAGCTTCTGAGGTTTCAGTACATAAAATTCGATATAACCGTCAAGCCTGCCGCTTTGTATTGATCCATTCAATCGTAGGCCCACATGCCCCTTACCCGGGCATTCTAACGTAATGAGTTCGTTTTTTATTCCAGCCATGTATTCACAGCTAATCTCATTCAGCATTATCGATAATAAAATTTAATTGATCTATTAAATGTAGTATGACCGGAACAGCTTCATCGTTTACACCGAATCTTTCACGCAGATCGTGAATGAGAAGAATTCGTGAGACATCTTCTTCGTCGAGCATTCTAAATTCAGCATCGATAGGATGAACCCATTCTTCTTGGATAAATTGAATGATGATTTCATCGGCGATGCCGAATATCTGTGAGACATCTTCCAGTTTTCTTCTAAGAGGTAATTTCATATATTCGCTCTCGGGTTGTAGGCATAGTCTTTTTCAAGTGCAGTCAGCGCTGCCTTCAAATCTTCAGGAAGATCTCTTGGAAGGACAATTTTCAATGTGACGATCTGATTTCCCCGAGAATTTTCGGGTCCTGCACCTTTATTTTTTACACGAAGTTTAGAACCGGTAGAAACTCCTGCCGGAATTTTCAGCATCACACTTCCATCAATTGTTGGAACCTGAATTTCAGCACCGTTTATGGCTTCAAAAAAACTAATTGGAACTTCTGAGTGAATATCATTTTCAACACGTGTAAATCCTGCGAGCGGTTTAACATTAATTTGTACATAAGCATCTCCCGCAGTGCCGCTGCCAACACCGGCCCCGCCAAGCCCTTTGAATTTTAATTTTTTTCCGCTTTCGATTCCCGCAGGGATTTTGACTGAAAGTTTTTTTCCATTCGGGAGTGTAATAACTTTTTCTCCACCGTGAGCAGCTTCTGCAAAATCAACTTCCATTTGATAAAGCTCATCTTTACCGGAAAGGTTCATGCTGTCGAATCCACCGCGTGCACGTCTTCCACCACCACCGAATAGATTGGCAAATAAATCGTCAGCATCAAAACCTTCTCCAAAATTGGATGAGTAACGATGATTTCTGCCGGAGCTTCCATCTTGCTGCTGATGTTTTCTGTATTGATCATAGTGGTGCTGTTTGTGTTCATCAGTTTCACCTTGGTCGAACTTTTCTTTCGCTTCTTTTGTTCCAATCAGATCATATGCATGCGAAATATCCTTGAATTTTTTTTCAGCTTCTTTGCTGCCTGGATTTAAATCCGGGTGATGATTCTTGGCCAGCTTGCGATAAGCTTTTTTAATGTCATCAAGAGTGTCGGTTTTGGCGACTCCAAGAATTTTATACGGGTCAGTCATTTTATTTTATCCTTCGCTTAACGTGCTTTAGTCACTTCGAGATGAATTTCATTTTTACGGAAAAAAGGAATCGTTGTGGGGCCGTCATACTGGGCCGATTGAATCTCTCCAAGAGGAGTATAGGTATAATTTCTGCTTAGCCATTGAATGAGCTCTGCAGAGTATTTTCTGATTTTATTCTGGTCGTTGATGCCGGAGTATTGGAGGGTGGCCACAAGCCTCTCATGAGTTTTTGACAGATGAATTCGCTTATCTTTGGGAGTCGGTGCTGTGGCGAGTGAATATTCCATCGGAAGCACAAACGACATTGTCCAACCGTTGTGGGCAGGTCCCTGGAAAACAGGTGAAGTCATAGGAATATAATCGTTAGTTTCTTCCTGCAGAACCGGAGCAGTCATCTTCAACAGTTTTTTGTCTTTATTTTTTCCAAAAATATAATTGGCAAGGCAAAAAAAAGCTTCTTTGCTGGCCTCTTTAAAACTTCCGTTGACAGTGATGGAGGCGGTAATAAAGGGATGATATCTTCTAATTTCTTTTTCACCAGAAGTCTGAAGGACCTCATAAAGCGGTTCTTCAACCAGACGAATGCCAAAAATTCCGGGGATGCTTTTTAATTTTTCGCTCAGTGGGATGGTAAGAATTGATTGATCATGGGCCATGCCTGCCTCCAATGAGAATACCAAAAGAAGATGAAGCATAACTCATGCCAATGTAGAGCAGGTATTTGAAGATTTTTTCACAAAAGATGAGGCATTTTTGTCAACAATGTGAGGCAAAAATATTTTAACGCACTTTCAATAGGACTCTCTTGTAGATTCCCAATGAAAAAGTTATGATGTTGGCATCAACATTTCGTGTAGGGGATTATGGCAAGTTTAAAGGACGCATTTTTAAAAGCAGGCATCAAACCAACAGAGGCCCCAAAAAAAGAAAATGAACGCGAGACGATTAAAAAGAAAAAAATGACTGAAGAGATTTCTCACCAGGCGCAGAGAAATTTCTGTGAAGAGTGTGATCAGGTTCGTCCAGATGTTGAGCAGTATAAACATAGAAATCCAACGACCGAAGCAGAATGGATTTGTGTACGTTGTGCCGATCAGCTGCAGATTTTAGATAAATTCAGACTAACAGCTCAGAGTGATACATCGATAAAAAAAATGTTCCGCAGAGAATACGGTGAAACGATGAAAATAGCAGGCCCGCAAAACAACTCTGGAGTAAATAAACCTAAAGGTGATTCTAACGGAAACCGCTGATCACGAACCTTGTGCTCTGGTACTTTATTTGCAATTTAATCATTGGCCAAAACTTTTAAAGGAGAAAAGGATGATCAATGTCTACAAAGCAAACCCAGACCAGAGCAATGCTTATTTCCAGCTAAAAAATTCCATCATTCCCGACATCACAGGCGAATTCAGCTGCCTTTCCGGATCATTTACTTTCGACAGCGACCATCTCGAAAAAAGCCGTATAGAAGCTTATATTGATGTTAAAACAATCAATACAGGTGACAGCACACGAGATACTTATTTTAAAAGTGAAGATTTTTTTAATATCCAAAAACATCCTACGATTAAATTTATTTCGAGTGAGTTCAAAGACGATGGAAACGGCACTTTGATCGTTTCAGGAGAACTGACAGTTAAAGGTATTACCAAGAAGGCAGTGCTTGAAGTGGAAAAACCTGATGATACAAATCAGAAGAAACTAGGACTCTCAGCAAGTACCGTTATTAATCGTGATAAATTTAAGCTAGAATTGAGATCAATTATGGAAGTAGGAGAAGCCCTGATCGGCGATGATATTCAGTTTGATATGAATATTCAGCTGATCAAGCAATAAAAAAATTCTAGTGAAGGTGTTTTACTTCAATATGAATTTCATTTTTTCTGAAAAATGGAATTGTTAAAGGTCCGTCAAACTGCGCTGATTGAAGATCACCGAGCGGGATATACCAAGGGCGTTTTTTCAACCATTTTTTTAAAACTTCAGTATACTCTGCAATTTTCTCAGGAGTATTGATTCCAGGATAACTGATGCTTGCCACTAAATGCACCGGCAATTCATGAAGGCTGATTCTTTTATCGTTAGGCTTAGGAGCGCTGCTGATTGAAAAATGCGGAGGAAGAATAAATGTCATCGTCCATTCTTTAGTTTTACTTATTTCTTTCAAAAGGACAGGTGTTGTCATCTGAATTTTTTCGTTTTTTTTATTTTCACCAAAGATGTATTCAGCAAGAACATTGAAAGCTTCTTTCTGAGCATCTTTATATTCGCCTGAAGCAGTAACACGTGCCTGTGTCTGAGGTCTGTAACATCTTACTTCGATGCCTGATTCAGTTTTTAAAACGTCGTATGGTGCTTGTTTTTCAAGATGAATTCCAAAAAATCCAGGAAGGGATTTTACTTTTTCATTTAACGGAACTTCAAATTGAGAGTGTGAATTATGGCTCATAATTCCTCCTGTTGCAGGGTAACAATACAATTTTCATGCCGAATCAAATATTAGTTAATTGACCGTAATTAATAAAATATGATTTTTTCTTTAAAATATTTATGGGGAAATTTGACTAGTTGAGAGTGCTATTGATTTGTTTGTCGTAATGATTCGCGACTGTGCCAGCAGTTTCATTCTGATTTCAATTTTACGAAGGTAATCCGTTTTGTACTTTGTTGTATTCGAATGGTAGCGCGCATACCATCTTCGGTCTCTCTTGGCATAACGGGTCTTCAGAATGCTCAGAATCTGTGCCATTTTCTCCATAGCATAAGACTGGTCTTTATATACTAAAAGCTCTCTTTTGATGGGAGGAAGCTTCATGCGGGTAAATTCTGCATTCCATACTTCAACATTTAATTGTCCAAGCGAAAGATCTCCTGTTGAAGAAACTTTGTTGTACATGAAATTGCTTTCAGTATCGATCAGGGCCACTACAATCTGTGGCTCCACTTTGTACTTCATTATAGCGTGGAAAATATCATTGGCGATTTTGTTCCTTGAATTGATTTCCAGTTCAGGTTGAACAACGGAAATCATCTGAGCGATAAGTTGTGCCTCATTAGGAATATAAACTTTATCAAAATTCCCGAATTTTTCATGGGCAATTTTATGTTTCTGTACCTTGGCAGTGGGTGCAGTCGAGCAGCCTTGGAATATTGCAAGGAGAGCTACGGCCATCACGCATTTAGTGTAAAAAGTTTTCATTGAAAGACAGTTTACACTGGATAAGGGGGGCAGAAGCTTAGTTGAAAGAATTGCATGGAGAGTGGCTAAAGTTTAGACAGGGGGTTCGCCAATTTAAGAAGGTAGATAAATAAATCGGCAGGCTTACAGGAGTACTACTAAAACTCCTGCAGGCCTGCCGACGCCTAAAAAATCATCTAGGAGAAGCGGTTAACGTACCTGTTTTTTGTCAGATCCGATATCATCTCTCTTTGGTGAGCCTTTAGAAGCTAGGTCTGAATCTGCTCTGCCACCTTTAAGTGGTAGGTCAATTTCAGGTCTTGTTGATGTTGATGTTTTAGAAGGCATATCAGCTTTCTTGTTTGGTTGCTGAGAAAATTTTTTGTCTGTTCTGTTGTTTTCCATACGATCCTCCTTGGATTGTTATTGATTCTGTAAAAGCACATCTCATGCCAAAAAAAGTATCTGAAATCTAATGCATTTTTGTAGGTTTGTTTATTATTGAGGCAGATTAGTCGAATGCTGAGGCAGAGATCCTTATGTACAGATAAATATTCTTATTTGAGAAATGAAGAGATTCTATATTCTAGTGTAGGGCTAAATCCGTCTGTCATCCAGTTTATGATCTGATTTTCATCAAGAAACATAATCGTTGGAGTTGCAGAGACTTCAAAAGTTTTTGCAACGGAGTTGTCGGCGTCGATTCCAACATCAAAGAGATAATTTTCTTTTTTTACGGTGTTATATATTGTTTTTTCATTTTCAACGCTGGAAATGGCAATAACATCATTCGGTAGAATTTCTTTTGCGATAATCATTTTATTAATGCGCTTCAATTCGACTTCGCACGGGCCGCCCCATGTTGCCCAAAAAACTATGATTATTTTTTTTGACTGCAAGCTTAGTTTAAAGTTTTTTCCAGTAAGTGTTCTAATTGTGAAATCAGCGGCCCTCTGATCCTGAAACTTAAAATGGGTAAGGATTCCCGGCACACGCAAATAAAGAGCATAGATAGCGATGGCAAAAAATATTGTATTAAAAACTATTTTTCTATTCATTATAGCCTAGGATATTTTTTTGTTCAGCAGGATCTGTTTATAGACTAATAAAAAACTGATTATAAAGAATGGGAATCCCGGAATGACAGGAAGAAGCGCGCCTATTAAACCCAGTATAAAAAAAAAGATGGATCCGACAATTCTCAGGATATTAAAAAAACGATGTTCTTTATTATTGTCTTCCTGGAAAGAAAGTCCGATAGAGAAGTTGGCAATGATTGAAAGCACCAGATAAAAAAATAGTCTCGACCATCTCACTTTCCATGGATATTTCTCATTGAAGTCTGCTATCTCAACTTTATCACACCCTTCAGTTATAATAGATTCAATTTCGCTGTTGAGATAGGCCGTATAATCTGCCGAATAAATATCGACATTCATTTCCAGGTTTTGCTGATAACTAGTGTAGTTTAAATTAAAAGATCCGATAGTCGACCAGCTTCCGTCAACGGTCGCAAGTTTCCCGTGCAACACTGATTTTTTCCATTGATAAATTTCAACACCTCTTTTAAGAAAATAATTGTATAGGTATTCAGAGGCAAGAATGTAGCTTGGCCAGTCTGAGTATTTGGGAAGAATTAATCTGACTTTCACCCCACGTGCAGCAGCGGCCGTCAGCTGTTTCATAAATTTTCTGCGCGGAAAAAAGTAAGAGTTGATAATAGTGATCTGGTGCTGTGCCTCTGTCGTCATGGCCGCATATTGTCTGGTAATTTTTGAGCGGCCATGAATCCAGTCATTCACAGAGATCCCAATTTCAAAACCATAGTCGTGGTGAATGTAGTCTTTAGCAGGACCAAATTGAAGATTTTCTTTATAGGCTTTTTTAAAAATCATTTTACAATATTGAGCGAGCGCTATTGTCGATGGGCCATGCAGATAAACGGCAAAATCCAGCTGCGGAACATTGGAGCCTGGAAGACAAGCGCAAAGAACATTGATACCTCCGACAAATCCTTCTTTTTCGTCAATTAAAAGAATCTTGTGATGAAGCCTGCGTCCCCAGCGATAAAGCCATTTCAGTTGAATGCCGTTAAAGCGACAGAAAAAGACTCCACATTCTAAAAAACTCTTTTCCATTTCGAGAGTCATGTTTCTAGAGCCGATACTGTCTATAAGAAGATAAATATTTACACCTCTTCTGGCAGCATTGATCAACTCTGTCTGCACCTTTTTGCCAAATCCATCAAGTTCAAAAATATATGTCTGCAGGTGAATACTTTCTCTAGCACTTCTAATGACGCTTAAATATTTTTCATAATAAGTTTCCCCGTCTTTATAAAACTCGACGTGATTGTGCTTTGTCGTGGGGAATAGTTCGGGTTTCATTAAATATTAACCTCACAAAATATCGGGAGATGATCTGAAAGATGCTGGTCATAAAAAACAACATGTGAATTAATGATCTCCAGATTTTTTACGTAAATGCGGTCGAGGCAGAGAATCGGCACTTTGGAGGGGAACGTGCGGGCGAAGCTTCCATTGGCGAATTTATGAACTTCATGCATGCCCATGACCTCTTCAAAAATCTGGAAAGATTTTTGGTTCCAGTCATTAAAGTCTCCTGCCACTATAAAAGGCAAATTTACATCTCTGCTTTTTTTCGTGATGTAGTCTTTTATTTTTTCATACTGAATTTTTCTTCCCGCATGAAATAAATTCAAGTGCAGGCAGGCCGCGTACAAACTCAGATCCTGGGGATTGCTCTCACTTTTCGGAATTTTTATTTTACAGACCAGCATCCCGCGCTTCTCCCACGAATTGGTAGAGAGATTGACGTTCTCGAAATGCTCGATGGGGTATTTGCTCAGAATAAGATTGCCGTGGTGACCGTGATCGTAAAGGGCGTTCTGTGCGTAGGAGTAGTGAGGCCATAATTCATCAGCAAAAAATTCAAACTGTGAATCAATCATTCCTTTTTCTTTGTGCTTGTTATTTTTTCCTACTACCTCCTGAAGAAAAACTATTTCGGCACTCGAGGCATTGATAAGTTCCTTCATTTCTTGCAGGCAGTAGTTTTTATTGTTCCAATCAAATCCTTTATGAATATTATACGAAAGAATTTTTAAACGCATAGCTCGAACCCCTTCAAGATGGAAAGCAACATTCAAGCCACAATATCCTATTGGAGCAGCATTGTGAGTTGAATTAATGCCCCAAGGTAGTCAGGAACTTTGGGACAACATCCCGTTAATGCCCCTGTTTCCATACCCAAATTGTTGGTACAGGCATTGCAGATACGAGTTCACTTAATACCTTTTTTTGCGATTAGCATAAAGAGGCAACAAATAATGGAGATATATTATGTTTAAAACTTTAGTAACACTGGCTCTACTAACTTCATCAGTCGTTTCATACGCTCAGATGTCGAAAGCTGAAAAAGAATCGGCCCAATCAAGACTTGAAGGAACGCTTCCCACACCTGGTGCTGTTGAAGATAAAAGTGCGTACAGAATCCACATGGGCCTAACTGCCGGTGTATCAAATCCTAATGGTGATGCAAAAAGTTCACCAGAATATGGATTAAACGTTGGATTCCAACCATATGTACCTTTCGGTCTTGGATCAGAAATCACAACTACAGAATTGGACAACACAACCATTCAAAGAACAAATCTTCTTGTCCGCGGAACATATAATTTTGGTGGAGATATTCCTGTTTTAAAGAGCTCCTACGTTGGGCTAGTTACAGGTCCAATGTTCCAAAGCCAGAATGAAGGTACTGAATGGTCAGTAGGTCCGGTTGTCGGATTCGATATTCCATTGCAGGAAAAACGCAGTGATTTTTTATCACTTGGTCTGTCTGCTAAATATCTTTACACAACTAATGTTCAGGATGCATTTTCTGCTGGTCTAGCTCTAAAATACTGGTACTAATTTTTAATATAAATGTGCGCTGTCACGGCCCTCACGCTTGACGGCGCACATCTTTTTCGGATACTTCAAAACAAATGAAAAATTCAAAACTACTAAAGACATTCATTCTGATTGCAGCTATCGCCGGTCCTGCAATTTCCTCAGCAAAATTAATTCAGATTCTCCATACAAATGATACTCATTCATTCCTTGATAATTCAGATCACTCTACGACAAGAGGCGGAGCTGCACGTTTGAAAGCAATGATTGATCAGTATAAAGCTCAGGCTTCAGCTGAAGGAGTTTCAACTTTAGTTGTGGACGCCGGAGACTTTCTTGAAGGCAACGTTTATTTTATGGCGGATGGCGGACGCAAAACTTTCGACGTTCATAATGAAATTGGTTACGATATCGGAACACTGGGTAACCACGACTATCAGATGGGTTCTGCTGAACTCGATAAACTGCTAGGTAACATGGATTTAAAGTTCTCCTTAATCGTGGCGAACATAGATGCTGGAAGCCAGTACAAAAACATCAACGAAAAAATTAAGCCTTATAAAGAAGTCGTTATCGATGGAATTAAAATCGGTATTCTTGGTCTAACAACCGATGAAATTCTTTACAAGTGGCGCCTGCAAAGAGGCGCTATCTCAAACCCTATCGAAGCTGCACAAAGATATGAAAATAGCTTGAGTGCAAGAAACGATTTTGTTATCGCTCTAACTCATATCGGAGTTTTGAAAGATATTAAGCTTGCAGAAAAAACAAAATATATCGATCTTATAATCGGTGGGCACTCGCACACAGCACTCTATGAACCGACTTATGCAATTAATAAACAAAAAAACATTGTACCTATCGTTCAGGCGGGCATGCATACAGAATATTTAGGGCGTCTTGTTCTCGATCTGGAAAAAGGGAAGCCTCTTAAAATTGCCAGCTACGAGCTCATTCCTGTAAGAGTGGATGAAGATAAAGTTGATCCAGCGATGACCGAGCTAGTTAAGCAGGCAGACCAGGAACTTAATACTTATTATGGCAATGACTGGTTAAATGAAAAATTGGGTTTTTCTGATTTAAAAGCAAATGATGCTCTTGGATCTCGCAAATGGGCCTATTTTATTGCTGATACAATGAAAGAAAAAGCAGGGGCCGATATTGCGATTCATATGTCTGAAATGAATGGTTCAAATTATCCGGTGGGCATTGTAACTCGCAGAACGATTTTAAATTCTATTCCACGTATTTTTGAAATTGAGCAGAAATATGGATGGGATATTTATACGACACATATTAAAGGGGCATGGCTTCGCATAACAATGGATGCACTTTCATATGTTGGACAGCCGTTAACTTTTTCCGGAATCAAAATGGAGTATGAACGCGGGCCTCTAGGTTTCAAAATTAGAAACATTACCGTGAATGGAAAGAAAGTAAATCCATTCAAGACTTATACTGTAGCTTTTACTGAAGGAATTATCAGAGGAGCGCAGGGGATTGACCCCAGAACAATTGCAATTCTAAGAAATCCAAAGAATACAGAATTTAAAATTTGGGCAGCTTTAGAAGAGAAAATCAGAAAGACAGAAACGATTAATAAAATTTGTGAAGAAGGTGAAGACCACACGATTTTATTTCCTAATAAGTAAAACTCAAAAAAAGGCTCCTTCAAGGAGCCTTTTTTATTAGTGCCATAAATATGGTTCTTCGTAACCTTCTTTTAAAAAATACAATTCATTATTTCCGGCCTTAACAGCAGTGACCGTTACACCGGAACCTTTCGCTTCTTCAAAAATTGCTTCATAAACCTGAGTCGTGTCTTCCTGATTTTCTGAGCCGGCAAAAAGAATTCTTCCATGACCACGTAGGGCCATATCTTTTAATACTTTTTTTGCCAGGTTTATTTCATTGATAAAATTGACAGAGAGTCCTGTATTGATCACCATTGCTTCAACCGGTCGTCCAGTAGCAATGATTCTTCTATAAAGCTGCTCGACACCTTCAGCTGTTGAAAGATCAAGCTGAAAGCTCACAGCATCCACACCAAGCTCTTTAAAGTCCTGCACCTCTTCAACAACCGATGGATTTGAAGCGGCAACGATCAGGTCATATCCGCTTTCAGCAAACTGCTTTGCTAAATCGTATCCATCCATATTCAAATTGCTGGCAACAACGGCCAGAGGCTTTTCGCTCGTAAGGTAAGATTCATTTCTCATTTGCGTACCCTCCATTATGGCAACCTTGCTATTTCTGTTCTTATAACCTTTCTTTTTTTTTCCGGAACAGACTCCTTAACCGGCCAGTCGGTTTCGACAATGTGTTTAGTTTTCCCTTTGGGAGCAAGGTCATCGTCTTTAAACTCAGTTAAATTTTTAGGATAGGTTTTAATCGGTTTTTTAGTGTTTTGAATCATAAATCCTTCATGAATATTTGATTAGTCTTAATATAATGATAAGCAAAAAAAAGGCCACTCTTGCAAATGGCCTCTATATCAATAGGTAGGGATCAAAAAATAATTTGCACAAATGGTGTATTGATATGTATTTCCAAGTCTTGAGTCCCTTATAAAATAAATTAATTATTGAGTGAATGAGAGCTATCTTCGTTCATTGCCACAGGCGAAAATGTTGATAAGTATCCATGAGCAAAAGCAGACGAGATAGTTACGGCCGTTATCAGAGCAATGAATGCACATAATAAGTTAGACTTTAACATTTAATTTTTTCCTCTACTTTTGCTGATGTATACTTCTTACGTTCTTCAAAAAAAAGCCGCCCGATGAAGGGCGGCTTCTTAAGTGCATTTCAGGAATCAAGGTTTGTATCGAGTTGAAGAGTGGATGAGGCTTAACGCCTCCCATATTCTGCCTGCCTTAGAATCGAGCCTTTCAGCTCTCTCGCATGTTGCCGACATATCTTCGTCTTTCATTAGTCTTGTGCAAAAGCTATCGCAATTAATTTTTACTTTTGCTTTACGTTCCTAACTATATATCTGCATCTCTTGTGCCAAAATTTTGGCGTACTAAAAAACTGAAATTACATTGAATAATATTTTTTTGTGGCAAACTTCCTCAAATTTTTGCCTCGTAATCCCAATTTATTTACTCTCGTGTAGAGTTGAAGAAGCGTGCTGTTAACTCCTGTAGAGTTTAGCTTAAGGAAAAAAATGATCGAGAAACATATCTTGAACTAAGAATTCAAATCTATTTTCATCTTCACAAATCTCAATTTTCACATTTGTTTGAATCTGCAGTGAAGATAAGTTTTCTTCAAGAGTTTCGAATAATCCTTTTTCTTGTAATGTATTCTCGCTCATAAAAAATTCTCCTGTTGAAGTATGGTGGAAGATTTCTCTTAACCAGACTTAATGCATTAAGCATGCCGTCAAAAAACATAATAAAATGTTTGAAACTCCGATCCTGACATTTTTACTCGAGGCAGAAATCCAAGATTTTTACCTCACAGCATCCTAATGTGGGACAGTCAACTTCATAGGATCGAGAAGATTTTTTATTTGCCCCTCATTTAACAGTTTCTGCTCTCTTACCAGCTCTATGATGGTCTTTTTAGACTTTAGTGATTCTTTCACAAGTTCGGAAGCTTTGGCATAACCAATGACTGGATTTAAGGCCGTAACAATCTGTGAAGTCTGACCAGCGTACTTCTCACACTGTTCAACGTTTGCATTGATCCCACTGATACAAAGTTCGCGCATTACTTTTATTGTATTTGTTAAGATATGTGTGGACTCAAGGGCCAGCTGGGCCATGACAGGCATCATGACATTAAGTTCGAGTTGTCCTGCTTGAACGGCATAGGCCATCGCCGTGTCATTACCCAGAACTTTGAAAAAAACCTGATTGCTCATTTCAAGAATTGAAGGATTTATTTTTCCCGGCATAATACTTGAGCCTGGCTGAGTAGAGGGCAGAGAAATTTCACCGAATCCATTGGCTGGCCCTGAACTGAGCAGCCTCAAATCATTCGCTACTCTTGTGAGCTCAAGGGCAATAGATCTCATGGCGTTTGAATAAACCATCATTGGCAATTGCGACTGCATGGACTTGCACATATTTTTTGAAAGAAATAGATCGTTGTCGTTAAATTCCTTTTTTAATTGATCGAGAATTGCCTCGCGGAATCCATGAGGAACATTAATACCTGTCCCGACAGCAGAGCCGCCGATTCCTAGTTCTCTGAGATAATCCTGTGCCTGAATCACAAGCATAGTAAGGTCTTCAATCATTTTTTGATAGGCCTGAAATTCCTGACCGAGACGAATAGGTGTGGCATCTTGTAAATGAGTACGACCAGATTTAATCACGAGATCAAATTCCTGTGCTTTACTTTTAAAAGAATTTCCCAATTTTTGAAGTTCACTCACCAGATCTTTTGAAAAGGTGAGCGTCGCAAGTCTCATTGCTGTCGGATAGGTATCATTGGTACTTTGAGACATATTAACATCATCGTTCGGGTGAATGCGATCGTAGGTCCCAAGCCCGCCTCCCAAAAGAAGATTGGCTTTGTTGGCGATCACTTCATTGGCATTCATATTTTGAGATGTCCCGGCGCCGGCCTGATAGGCATCAACTATAAAATGCTTTTCAAAATCGCCGGATAATAATTCATCAACTGCAGTGGCAATTGCCTCTGATTTTTCTGCATCCAATGCGCCTGCCTCTGTATTGGCAATGGCCGCAGCTTTTTTTAATAGTAGAAATGTCCGTATCATTTGTGTGTGAACCTGAGTACCACTAATTGGAAAATTTTTTGAGGCCCGATAAGATTGAATTCCATAAAGAACATCGTCGGGAATTAAAAGCTCACCAATACCATCTTTTTCAATGCGCATAAATTTAATCCTTGAATTTTTTGATTTTAATATTGATGTGGAAGAAGGAAAAAAAAACGCAGAATACTAACGACATCTCATCGAAATCTTCTGCGCTTCTAGAATTTTTGATCATTCAATTTTGTAATCATATTCCTCTTATATACTTTCAGGTATACGTTTAGGTGAAAAATATCTCAATTCCGCTTTCGGGATAATGATGTCTAAGTTATTTTTCCACTGTGTCGGCATATTTGGACAATACATTCCGTTCTTATTCATTGTCGGTAGCTTCACAGGCTTTTTTTCTCTTTTATCTGAAATGATTTCTCTATTAACTCTCATTCCAGTTTTCATTGCAGGCTGTTTTTCCAGCGGAGGTCTTCTTGCTGCAAAAAAAGCCGCTTCTAATTCTTTATCCAGTCCAATAATTGCCGAGACTGTAGGCGGATTCTCTTCATTGTTGTTATCATTATCTGCTATGTAAAAGGCTATTCTTCTTTGCTTTGTTCTGTAATATTCTGTTCTTTCTGGCGACATGAATCCTCCTTAATCTTGAATGTCGTTGTTAATTAATTCTTTATATATCTTCAGTCGTATCTTTTAGTTGTTTTGAAAATGTGCTTAGTGTGTTTAACATTAGACTGATAATCTGTTTAATCACTAAGCCCCTCTGGAATTGTCGTACATCTTAATGTGTTCAGCTGCGAATTTATACCTAAGCCCCGATACACAATTAGTGTCTTCACTTCCTGCAGATTTCTCTGCACTAAAACAACTAGACCTTCTTTTTAACCGCGCCCGCATGATTAACTTTTTCCTTGTTAATCGCTGAAGGCTTGCTCGATGTAGGAGCTGGCTCACTTGCTTTTGAGTTTGGTCGACTTAAATCTTTATATTCGATCTCAGTATCAAACTCAGCACTTTTATTTTTATCTGTTAAATTTTTTTTAATTTGTGTCATATCGTCCTCTTGTTACTGATAATATATAGAGCATCTTTTATGCCAAATTTTTGTCACTCTAAATAATTGAAATTAACAGTTCTCCAATGAGATGGGGCATGTCAAATCCAGAATCTGAGGCAAAAAGCCTTTCTCAGAAATGCCGAAGTAATTTGGTAGTGTAAAAAGTGCAGCTGTTATTTAATCGTTAAAATCATTTCTACGATTCATAAAGATTTAAATCGTGCTGCACATACAGAGGGAAAAAAGGCAGATTGTTAGAACAAAGGAGAAAGCTGTCTTCTTCATCAATCACTTTCATCGGCCATTCGGCAGAGGACAGTGACAAGTGAGAGAAAACAATATTAAGCACGGATAATAAGAAAAGGATCCCTCTTGGAGCAATCTCTAACACCACATTGATTAACAGGAAGGCACCTTTGAAGAAAACTGCAGCCACTCTTGTGACTGCAGCTAAGAATAAAACGAGTCCGAATAAAAAAGTTGGGAGTTTAGTTGTCGGACACGTCTTGGTTGAATATATTTTTTCAGAATACGAGAATGCAGTGTGGAGATCGGTGAGAACCGATAACGACACTGCATTAACACCGACACCTAAGATGCTGGCGGTAAGAAGTTCTGAGTTGTTTTGAGTTTTGTTTTGTAAGGTAATCAAAATTCTTCTTTTTAATGCAACGCTGGGGCGCCGATTTTACAACACTCCAGCGTTTGCAATAGTTAATTATTTGCGTGAACTAACATCGCGCTTTCCCGCGATTCCTGACTTATCTTTTAAATCAGTTTGTTTCATGCTTCCAGTTCTTGCTGCATCAGCAGAGTTGTCAGCAACTGCACCTGATTTTTTATCAAGATCTTGTGCCATTGGTTTTTTGCCAGATGAAAAGTTTTTTTTGTCTTGTACCATAAATCCTCCATGGTTTAATTACCTGTACGCAAAGCTAGAGCATGAACCGTGCCAAGGATTTCGCATGTTATTTATCAGTTTTTGAAGCTATTGAGGCAAATTGGCAGCAATCTTGTGGCGAAAAAGGTGAGAAAAGTAATTTGGAAAAAATTGCTTTTTCATGGCAAAGTTATCAACATTAGTTGATAACTTTGGTACATAAAAAAAAAGGATGTGTATGAAAATTTTACTGTTTGCCGGAAGCCTGAGAAAAGATTCTTTGAATAAAAAAGTTGTGAGGTTTACCGACAAACTTTTAAAAAGCAATTTGGACTTAAAGACAACCGTCGTTGATCTTCAGACATTAAACATTCCGGTTTATGACGGCGATATCGAAACAGCAGGAATTCCTGAAGGGGTTAAAACGCTTGCGGCACTTGTGGCCTCGGCCAATGCGATTATTATCTCTTCGCCTGAATATAACGGCTCTATGTCGAGCCCTTTAAAAAACACACTAGACTGGCTTTCACGTGTGAAACCGTTGCCAATTACAAAAAAACCTATTCTCATGCTGGGTGCTTCGCCGGGAGCTTTGGGTGCGACTCGCGGACTTGCCCATGCGAGATGGCCCTTAGAAACACTGGGGAATTTTCTTTATCCGGAGGCGATGGGTTTTATGCACGCTGATCAGGCCTTTGATGAAAATGAAGATTTAAAAGATCCGGTTCAACTAGCAAAACTTCAGAAACTAATCAACTCATTCATCGAATATGCAGGAAAGTTAAAATAAGCAGGCCATAAAATTTACAATCATGGTTGGCATTTCTAGATTTATGATAAATACGTCTCCAAACTCATCGAAAGCTATTTTTGGAGATATACATGAAAGCAATTAACTGTTCAACTCTGGATGAGTCTTTAGAATCAAGTGTTATTGATTTAGACTTAAAAACTATTAAGTAATCTAATTAGATTTTGTAAGGGGTTCTACTTTGATCATTTGATCTGGTGGAACCTTTTTTAGTTTGGTATAAAGACTGTATGACAACAAAAATACTGCGCGGACAAGCGCTTACCTTTAAAGCAGATCCCTTTCTTGTTGGCGATGACAAATGTTTTCAATATGAGGGTGACGCTCTCATTATTATCGAAGACGGAAAAATTAAATCCTTTGGTAGTTATGCTTCATTAAAAGATTCAATTCTCGATGGAAGTGAAGTGACAGATTATAAAGATTCACTGATCATCCCCGGATTTATCGACACACACGTGCATTACCCGCAAACGCAAATTATCGGCGCCTATGGAAAGCAGTTATTGGACTGGCTGAATAATTATACTTTTGTGGCCGAGCAGAAGTTTGCGGATAAGGACCACGCAACTGAAGTAGCGAAAGTTTTTATCAGAGAAAGTCTTCGTTCGGGAACAACAACTTCAACTGTCCACTGCACAGTTCACCCTCAATCAGTCGATGCTCTTTTTGAAGAAGCAGAAAAATTAAACCTGCGCATGGTTGCAGGAAAAGTTTTGATGGACAGAAATGCTCCGGTGGCACTTTTAGATACAGCACAGAGAGCTTATGATGAATCAAAAGCTCTAATTAAAAAATGGCACGGAAAAGGAAGACTTTCCTATGCTATTACTCCCAGATTTGCACCGACCTCCACTCCTGAACAATTAAAGCTCGCAGGAGAGTTGTGGAAAGAGCATCCTGGAACATACATGCAGACCCACATCTCAGAAAATATAGGTGAGATTGCTTGGGTAAAAGAATTATTTCCAGAACGCTCGGATTATCTTGATGTGTACGATCACTACGGACTTCTTGGCGCGCGATCACTATATGCACATGGGGTTCACTTAACAGATTCTGAATGGGCACGCATGCACAAGTGTGGAGCGGCCGTTTGCCATTGCTCGACTTCAAATCAGTTTTTAGGAAGCGGATTATTTTCTTTCGAGAAAGCAAAAGATAAATCCCGTCCGGTGAAAACAGGACTTGGAACAGACATTGGTGCGGGAACAAGTTTTTCTCATCTTCAAACAATGAATGAATCTTATAAAGTTGCACAACTTTCTGGATATTCACTTTCATCTCTTCGTGCTTTTTACCTCGCAACGAGAGGTGGAGCAGAGTCTTTATATATGGAAGACAAAGTTGGATCAATCGCACCGGGAATGGAGGCGGATCTGGTTGTACTTGATTTAAAATCCACTCCATTAATGGATTTCAGAATGGGTTATTGCAATGACATTACAGAAAAACTTTTTATTCTGATGACTCTTGGAGATGACCGCGCTACCGAATCAGTTTATGTGGCCGGCGAAAAAGTTTATGGAAAGTAGTTCTGGCCGCGAAGTTTTTTGTGCTGATGCATTGGTGTGGTTAGAATCACAATCAAAGGAATCATTGGCAGGCTCATCTCTAGTTGCCTCAATGCCGGACATTTCAGAATTTACTAATTTTTCTTTAGCACAGTGGAAAGAATGGTTCACTAATACCGCTGCTCTCATTATGTCGCGCACTCCGGATGATGGAGTCGTGGTTTTTTATCAATCAGATATTAAATATGAAGGAGAGTGGGTTGATAAAGCTTACCTCGTTCAAAAAGCAGCTGAACAAGAGGGTCTTGCCCTTCTATGGCATAAAATTGTCTGTCGTGTAGATCCAGGTGTGGCGACTTTCGGAAAGCCAGCTTACTCCCACATCATTTGTTTTTCAAAAAATATCCGCTTACATGATATGAGCAGATCCACTACGGATGTTATTCCGGAATTAGGTGAAAAAACCTGGGTCCGTGGAATGGGGCTTGAAAATTGTCTGATGATTGCAAACTTCATTGCGACTCAGACAAAATCGACGACTGTTGTTCAGCCATTTTGTGGTGAAGGAAGTCTGCTTGCAGCAGCAGCTAAAAAAGGCCTTCATGGAATAGGGATCGAACGCAGTCCAAAGCGTGCAGAAAAAGCACGTCACTTAATTATTTCTGATGATTTGAAATCCTGGATTGAGTAATTTTACTTCATAGAAGAAAACGCAATATTAGTGAAACTGAGCTTCGTTTCCACCATCAGGTGAAAGTGTCATCATCGCTTGCATATTATTATCAACAGGCACTGACATGTGCTCGTGAATAATTAGCCATTGGCCCCCGAATTTTTTTAAACAAGTTGTATTTCTCAACCAGGTATCGACATTTTTTTGACCTTTAATCATATCGCCTGACATGTGAATCAGTGAGTAGACGAAAGCAATATTGCCGCTCAATTCAATTTTAGGATGCAAATAAGAATAATTCACCGGAAAAGAAAATACTTTAGTAAAGCAATCTTCCCATGCCCGTTTTTGATAAACAGCTTTATTATTAAATTCGAGAGGAGGCATCATATCGAATGCTCTGATGTCTTCAGAATAAAAAGACATGATCTTATTAAGATTTCCATTTCGTATGGCCTCTGAAAAATTATTTAAAGTTTCGGCCACATCATTTTCTTCGTATTGATGCGGGTATATTTCGAATGTCTGATTAATTTGCTGGTCCATTTAATCCTCCAGGTTTTAGTCTTAGAGAATTACATGCAAAGAAAGCTCCTTAAAAAGGAAGCCCGCGGGGGGATGCGGGCCGGAAATAATTTATTGAATCATCTCGAATTCAACGCCACGCTCACCATCATCCTTCCAAACACCTTTCATTTGACCTTTTTCTAAATGTCCCTGAAGGACTTTCTTAGATAAAGGACGAGTGACAATTTGTGAGAAGACTGACTGTAGCGGACGAGCGCCAAAGCGCGGGTCGTATCCGCGTTTCGACAATTCTTCGTAGACTTTTGAGTCCAGAATAATTGAAAGCTCTTTGCTCTCTAGTCTTTCGTTTAACATCTGCACTTGTTTATCAATCAAGTTTGTCATGATTGAATTATCAAGTGGGTTGTAAGTTAATATTGCATCCAATCGTCCAAGAACTTCCGGCTTAAAATCCTGCTCCAAATCTTTCGAGTTAGTTGTGATTAAAATAATCGTGTTCTTAAAATCGATCGTGCGGCCTTTGTTATCTGTTAATCGTCCATCGTCCAGAATTTGGAGGAGAATGTCCGAAAAATCGCGGTGAGCTTTTTCAACTTCGTCGAAGAGAATAACCGAATACGGTTTTCTTCTGATTGCTTCAGTGAGCACACCACCTTCTTCATAACCTACATACCCTGCAGGGGCACCAATCAGTTTTGAGACAGAGTGCTTTTCAGAAAACTCTGATAAGTCAAAACGAACGAGGTTATCTTGTGAACCGAATAAAAATTCTGCCAATGCTTTTGCAGTCTCAGTTTTACCGACACCAGAGGGCCCTTTTAATAAAAAAGATCCTAGTGGTCTCGATGGATCTGACAATCCAGCATGGGCAGTAACAAGCACTTCTGCAATCTCGTGAAGAGCATCGTTTTGTCCGAAAACTTTTCTTTTTAAGTAAGCTTCCAGTTCTAGAATTTGTTCCTGTTTAGATTTTAAAATCTTTTCAACAGGAATACCTTTTTGTCTCGAGATAACATTCGCAATATGTCTTGTATCGAGAATCCAAGTCGTCTGAGAGTTCGCCAACTGTGCTTCTATTTCTGGAATCGTCTGGTACTTTAATTTTGAAGCAGCCTCGTAATCCTGGTTTCTCTGAACTTGTTCTAACTCAAACTTAGTACGCTCTAGTGTGAGTTTCAATTCTGATTCTTTTTTCAGACTCAAAACCTCTTGCTCCCATTTTGCTCGACCGATTTTAAATTTACTTTCCAGAACTGCGATTTCTTTTTCAATGTCAGCAGATTTATTCTGCGACTTTGCATAAATCTTTTTCGTTCTAATTTCACCTTCTAACTCCGCCAGGTCGGCGGGCATTGCTTCGGCTGATAATTTGAGTGCGGAACTCGCTTCATCGATAAGGTCAATCGCTTTGTCAGGTAAGTTTTTATCAGGAATGTACTGGCTAGAAAGAAAGACAGCATCGTAAATAGCTCGATCAGATATTTTGATTCCATGATGGATCTCCATTTTTTCTCTGATACCCATCAGAATTTCAATCGCATCTTCTTTTGTTGGTTCGTCTACTGGAACCGCACGAAAGCGTCGATCAAGTGCTGAATCATTCAGAATATATTTTTGATATTCTTCGGGCGTCGTTGCCCCAATACAGTGAAGCTCTCCGCGTGCCAGAGCTGGCTTCAATAAATTTGCCGCGTCCATTGCGCCATCTGTTCGACCCGCACCAACTAATTGGTGAAGCTCGTCGATAAAAAGAATAGCTTGTCCATTTTGATCTTTAATAAATTTTAAAAGCGTTTGAAGTCGCTCTTCAAATTCACCTCTATATTTTGTTCCGGCCATTAAAGCACCGAGCTCTAATGAATAAACAGTTTTTCCTTCAAGAACGTCAGGAACTTTTCCTTTAACAATCGCATCTGCAAGACCTTCAACAATGGCGGTTTTACCAACACCCGCGGGCCCCACTAAAACTGGATTATTTTTTCCGCGTCTTCCTAAAATTTCCATTACTGCACGAATCTCTTTCGAGCGTCCGATTACTGGATCTAGTTTTCCGCTTTCTGCTAGTTCATTTAAGTTAATTAAGAAACCAGGCTTCTCAGTAACACCGTCTGCGTTTTCAGTTTTAAGCGCATTGTAATCGATTTTAAAATCGGGAACGATCTGCTGAATATATTTCAACAGATCTGTTTCAGTGATTTCCGAACGAGAGTTTTGAATGGCATTCGATGATGCGTACGTCAGCCACTCAGAAAGTTTACTGCTCGCTTGCAATCGATCCATCTCCAACTTCGTTTTTGTCGTCGGCAGATTTTTTAATAATGTCTCTAATTCTTTCGAATATTTTTTCAGCGCACGGCTGGAAAAACTTTGCGGATTGTTAATTAACCCCAAAATTAAATGCTCAGGTGCGAGCTCACTATTTTTTCTCTTCAATGCTTCACTTTGGGCAACAGATAACGAGCCCTCAACGATACTATCAAATTTATTCATATTCCTCCCTTAGATCAAACGTTTTGAATTACGTCATTTCTACTTCATTAAGATGGTAGCAAAAGCGTAAGTGTCAAGGTTACTTCAAGTTTGTAAGTCCATGAATTCAAATGTTCTAAAGTCGCAGATTGCCACCTCAAGTTTTTAAGTGCTTGGCAATATGCGCCCCAAAATAGATAATTTCGACTATGAATTTTGAACAAAACGATCTCATACAACTCACCACAAATACGATGCCTTTTGGTAAATACCAAGGAAGGCTTCTCATCGATCTTCCTGAAAGCTACGTCCTTTGGTTTTACGATCAAGGATTTCCCAAAAACGAACTGGGTAAACTTTTAGGACTGCTTTATGAAATTAAGCTCAACGGACTTGATGATCTAGTGAACCCACTAAGAGAGATGAGATTTTAAAATGCGCGATCAAAAGCTTCACCAAATTCTGAAAGAAACGTTTGGTTATGATAATTTCAGATTCGAGCAGTACAACATCATCAATTCTATTCTCGATGGAAAAGACACGCTGGCGATTATGCCAACGGGTGGTGGTAAATCTCTTTGTTATCAGATCCCAGCATTATATTTAGAGGGCGTGACGTTAGTTATTTCTCCACTCATATCTCTTATGCAAGACCAGGTGATGAACTTAAGAGAATACGGAGTAAATTCTGTTTTCTTAAACTCATCTCAAAATTATAGTGAATCTCAAAAAGCAAAATCACAAATCCTAAATGGCGTTGTCAAAATCATCTACGTTTCTCCCGAAGGAATTTTAAGTCCGAACCTCGCAGGATTTTTTGATCAGATTAATGTTTCATTAATTGCAATCGATGAAGCTCACTGTGTGTCTCAGTGGGGGCATGAGTTTAGAAAAGATTATACTAGATTAGGTGAATTAAAAGAAAGATTTCCGAATGTCCCGGTGATTGCATTAACAGCTACGGCGGATGCAAAAACACGAATTGATATTACAAATCAACTTCACATGAAATCGCCTGAAACTTTTGTTTCGTCATTCGATAGACCAAACATTAAATACATGATCCTTGAACGGCATGATGAAATTAAGCAGCTCGATGATTTTATAAAAACTCACCATGCTGAAGACACAGGAATCGTTTACTGTTTATCTCGCGATAAAGTTGAACGAGTTGCCACAGCTCTTACAAAATTAGGATACAAAGCTGTTCCTTATCATGCAGGTCTTTCACAAAATGAAAGAGCAATGAATCAGGAACTCTTCAACATCGAAGAAAAAATTATTGTTGTTGCAACGATTGCTTTTGGTATGGGAATCGACAGACCCGACGTAAGATTTGTTGCTCATTTAGATTTACCCAAAAGTATCGAAAGTTATTATCAGGAAACGGGTAGAGCTGGCCGCGATGGAAAAGCTTCGACTGCATGGATGATTTACGGTCTTCAAGACGTCGTGAAACTTTCACAGATGCTTGAGACAACTGACGCTGATGAAAATTATAAAAAAGTTGCACGCTTTAAACTTGATTGCATGCTTGCTCTTTGTGAAGCGGCAGCTTGTAGAAGAAGTTATCTTCTAAGATACTTCGGCGAAATCGGAGCAGAGACTTGCGGCTATTGCGATTCATGTATTGAGCCGCCGACACTTTGGGATGCAACAGTTGATGCCCAGAAAATTATGTCGACGATCTATAGAACCAATCAATCATTTGGTGCCGGGCATATTATTGATGTCATTCGCGGCAGTAAGAATGCGAAGATTACTGATAGACGCCACGATCAGCTTTCAGTGTATGGAATCGGTAAAGATCACCCGAAAGATCACTGGAATTCTGTTTTAAGACAACTTTTGAACCTAAATTATATTGCCATCAAAAACTGGGAGTATCGAAGTCTGGGGCTGACTAACAAGTCGCAGGAAATCCTTACCGGTAAATTAAAACTGCAACTCAGAAAGCAGGATGAGTCGGTTGCTAAAATTAAAACGGCAGCGAAGCAGGATAAAAAACGCATTTCGAAAAGCAAAGGAGCGGAAGCCGTTCACGGACAAGAAAATTTATTTTCGGCGCTTAAAGAACTGCGTAACAGACTGGCCAAAGAAAAGAATCTCCCTTCTTATATTGTGTTCAATGACAAATCACTTCACGATATGTGTGCGATTAAGCCCAGAAATGCGAGTGAGTTCCTATTAGTTCATGGCGTTGGGCAAAATAAGCTGGAAAATTACGGCAATGTTTTTTTAGATACCATAAATAAATTTTCGTAGTATCCTAAAGTCTGACCATTAACCAAACGTAGGAGAACTCAAATGGCAAAGGGACAGGATAAGGGGAACGATAAAGGTAAGGAAAAAACTAAGCCGAAATTATCGACAAAAGAAAAACAAGATAAGAAAAAAGAGAAAGGTAAGAAGCAGTATTAATCTTTCCAATAAAAAGGCCCTCATTATGAGGGCCTTTTTATTTATGGAAGCTTATATGGCATTTCGCCCAGAAAATCTTTCTTCCCAACATCAACACCATTGTGTCTTAAAATTGAATAAGCAGTCGTCACGTGAAAATAGAAATTCGGAATTACATGGTGAACAGCGTATTGTTCCCCAGTAAGTGTTTTTCCTTCCCAACGTGGAGTTGTAACAGTAATTGTAGCAGCATTTTTGAAATCTTCAGGCTTCATTGTTTGAAGGTATGTAATGGTAGAAGCTATGCGAGTTTTTACTTCAGAAAAAGTTTTTTCACTGTCATCATTAACGGGAGCATTTTTGCCAGTTAAACGTGAAGCGCCAAGCTTTGCAGTGTCACAAACGATCTGGATTTGACGAGTAAGTGGAAACATATCAGGAGCAAGTCTTGAATTAAGAAGAACTTCTGTTTCAAATTTCTTTGAATCAGCGAAGCCTGCAGCTTTATCAAGCATAGCATCCAGGTTCTTAAGCGTTTTAACGAATTGAGGAATTGTTAGTTCGTAAATCATGATGACCTCCATAAAATTAGTATCTCTACAGTAACTAAGCCCACGAACAGTTGTCAATTTTAGGTGCATAAAGATTTTATGAGGATTAAAATCTTCGTATGAGAAAAGTTTTAAAAGATTACACATTATCTGCTTTTATCGCAGGATTTGTTGCAGTTCTTGTAGGTTATACGAGTTCCGCAGTTATTGTTTTTCAGGCCGCTATCGCTGCAGGTGCCACACCAGTAGAAGCAAGCTCTTGGCTTGGTATTATTTGTGTGAGTATGGGAGCGTTAACAGTATACCTGTCTGTGAAGTATAGAATTCCGGTGATGTTCGCATGGTCTACAGCAGGAGCAGCTTTACTCATAACAAGTCTACATGGCTTTCAGCTTCCAGATATTATCGGAGCTTTTGTTTTTTCTGCGTTTCTGATTTTTCTTTGCGGAGTCACAGGATTATTTGAAAAGGTTATGAATAAAATTCCAGTGGCGCTCGCTTCAGCAATGCTCGCAGGAATTTTATTTCATTTGGTGCTGGAAGTTTTTACTTCAATGCAAACAATGTTCTGGCCGACATTTGTTATGTTCATTGTATATATTTTTGGGAGAAGATTTTTTCCTCGATACAATATTTTTTTCGTTTTAGTTTCTGGAGTGATGATCGCATGGCTTTTAAATTTACTTCATTATGCCCCAGTTAATTTTGATATTTTAAAACCGGTTTTTACAATGCCGACCTTTAATTTAACTGTTCTAATGAGTATTGGAATTCCTTTATTTGTGGTGACAATGGCGTCGCAAAATCTTACTGGGATAGCTGTGATGAAAACTTACGGGTATAAACCGAAAATTTCAAAACTTATATCGTGGTCAGGTTTTATAAATATTCTAATTGCACCTTTCGGAGGATTCGCGCTCAATCTCTCTGCAGTTACTGCTGCAATTTGTATGGGACATGAAGCACATCCTGATCACGATAAACGCTACACTGCTTCTGTAAGTATGGGGCTTATTTATATTGTAGTCGGAATTTATTCTGGAGTTGTGGCCAGTCTTTTTGCAACGTTTCCGAAAGAGTTAATTATGGCCATTGCAGGCCTTGCTTTAATGAATACTGTTAACAGTGGGCTCACGACAATTTTTGATCATAAAGAAGAAAAAGAATCTGCCATGATTACATTTTTTGTGACAGCATCAGGTGTATCAATGTTAGGTGTTGGTGCAGCTTTCTGGGGACTCGTGGCCGGAAGTCTTGCGGGTATGGTTTTAAAATATAAAAGAGGTAATTCATGAGCAATGACATTAGAGATCTATTAAACGAAGAAGAAGTTCAGGCGAAAGAACTCGAGTGCATTGTCGCGAAATCGATCGAAGAAGATCACATGTTGAGCAGTAAGCTTCACGAAGTAGAAAGAGAAGATGATGCAACTTTCGGTCAAAGAGTTTCGGATAAAGTTGCGGCCTTCGGTGGAAGCTGGACTTTTATTTTGGGATTTATATTTTTTATAATTATCTGGATAATCATGAACGTTATGTGGATAGGGTCTAAGGCCGCCGATCCGTACCCGTTTATTTTATTAAACCTGATGCTTTCATGCCTTGCGGCCTTTCAGGCGCCGATCATTATGATGAGCCAGAATCGGCAGGAAGAAAAAGATCGTCGTCGAGCGCGCTCCGATTTTATGATCAATTTGAAAGCAGAAATGGAAATCAGAAATCTTCACGATAAGCTAGATGCGTTTCAAAAAGTTCATCACGAACTGGTTGAAAGACTTATCAAAGAAAAAAAATTGGATTAGAGCTTATGCTGCTGTCACAAGTTAAACTAAGATTTTTCTTCGCTGGAAAATAATCCCATTAAAGTTGAATAGATCATACTATCGATAATTGATTTTGGCATAAGTGATCCGATCGTTTTTCCATCGATATCACTGATTTCAATTTTCTGATCAACGATTCCGTCAACCATTACATTGAAAGTCATTCCCGAACTGAATCCCATGTTGAGAGTTCTGAGTAGTGAGCGCAGATCTTCTGACAATTTTAAAGCGCCTGGCGCTTTAACAAGTTTGGATTCTGCCTGCTCTAAAATGCGGTTGATAAAAACCAGTGTCAATCCTACAGCTATCAAAGGCAGAGTAGATTTAGAAAGCATTTTTTGTTTTGCACCTTTTTGAAATGCCATGGCAAAAATTCCTGCGTACAAAGAAAGTTTTAAAATATATCTTCCACGGTCTTCGCTGGATTTTAATTGATTATAGTCTCCCATAATTTTACTGGAAAATTTTGAAAGTCTGTTTTTAGCTTCTGGAATACTGACTGTTGCATTCTGAATTGAACCTTTGATTAAACTCTTGGATTTTTTTGCAATGTTTTTAAAGAATGATGAAGATCCCTCATACTTGATATTTTTCTTCAGTTCTTTCAACGAAATTATTTTTGCTTTCCCCGAATGATAAATAGGCTTCATATCTTTTATGAAAACATTTCCTGCAACAGACTTCCAGTCACCAGGCTTCATCATGGTGATAGCACCACCAAGAGCGACGAAGTCTGCAGCGGGAATACCTTCACTTAAAAGTTTTTGTAGAAGAGAGATAAATTCTTGAGGCGTAATTTTTTTGTCTACCATTCTTATAGTGTTTCACGACTCGGGGAAAATATCCTCAAAAAATGCACATAACGGAGGCAAAAGATGGAATGGGTCTTGCAACTCTAATACTTAACTATTGCGCTATTCATGTGCAACCCACATTTTTAAAGGATTAAGTCATGATTAAAAAAGTAATTTTACCCGTTCTTGTTATTGCATCACTTCAGTATGCATACGCGGCAAAAATGCCCAAGCCGAACAAGGAAATGGATACCGTTTTAACCTCGCTTGCTGCAAAAGGTGGAAAACCTATTGAGCAATTAGATGCAAAGGAAGCAAGAAAACAACCTACACCAACAGATGCAGTAAAAACTGTGATGGCCGATAAAAAAATCTCAGCTGCATCAACTGTGACGACAAAAGAAATTCAGGTTGATGGTGCTGACGGCATGATTCCGGCAAGGATTTATATTCCAGCGGGTGCTAACAAACCTATGCCCGTTGTTGTTTATTATCACGGTGGCGGTTTTGTTATTGCTGATAACGATGTTTACGATGCGACTCCTAGAGCACTGGCAGATCAAACTAAAGCAATTTTTGTTTCTGTTGAATACAGAAAAGCTCCGGAGTTTAAATTCCCTGCAGCTCACGACGATGCTATAGCTGCATACAAATGGGTGCTGAAAAATGCGGCTTCATTTGATGGCGACCCGAAAAGAGTTGCAGTCGCAGGAGAGTCGGCAGGTGGGAACCTGGCACTTAACGTAGCAATCGCTGCCCGCGATAGAAAATTTCAGCTGCCGGTTCACGAACTTTTAATCTATCCGGTTGCGGGAAGTTACATGGGAACAGCTTCATATAAAGAAAATGCCAATGCAAAACCACTTAGCAGAGAAATGATGAGCTGGTTTATGAATAACTATCTGGCAGATCCAAAACAAAAAGATGATAAACGTATTAATCTTTTAACGGCCAATTTTCAAGGGCTCTCAAATGCCACGATTATCACTGCACAGATCGACCCGTTAAGAAGTGAAGGGATGGAGCTTGCGGAAAAAATGAAAGCGTCAGGCGTTGATGTAAAATATAAAAACTATAACGGTGTGACTCACGAATTTTTTGGAATGGCACCGGTATTACAGGAAGCTAAAAAAGCACAGGAGTTTGCAGCTAAAGATTTATCAAAAGCTTTTAGACAGTAATTTAAAAGATACAGAAGATCGGCATTTGCTCTTGTAACAGGAGGTTTATAATGATTAATGTAAATACAATGTATGTACAAACTCAAGGAAGTTATGGCCTCCAACCGATCATTTTTCTTCATGCTTTTCCAATGACATCAGACATGTGGAAAGGACAAATGCAACACTTTTCAAAAACACATTATACGTTGGCCCCCGATCTTCCCGGTTTTGGGAAGGGGGCCCTTCCTATGCACTCAGTGACGTTTGAGCATTATGTCGATTCTGTTTTAAATTTTCTGCGTGAATCGGGAATCAAGCAGTCTATCTGGTGCGGACTCTCTATGGGAGGGTATGTAGCATTAAGGCTCTATGAAAAAGCACCGGAGCTTTGTTGTGGTCTCATTTTATCAAATACCAAAGCTCCTTCAGATGACAACGCTGCCAAATGCAAGCGCTGGAGTGCCATCAAAAGTTTAACTGCAGACCGTGAAGGTTTTCTCGAAGGACAGTGGAATTCATTGATTGGAAAAAGTTCACAGGACAATATCAAACTTAAAAAGCAATTTTATGATATCACTGCAAAAAATTCTGAAGAAGGTATGACGGCAGGGCTTGCGGCCATGGCCTCAAGAATGGACAGTACTCAAATGCTTTCGAGTATTGATGTGCCGACTCTAATCATCGCCAGCGATGAGGATAAAATCATCAAGATTAGCGATGCTGAAATCTTAAACCGCGGGATTAAAAAAAGTAAACTAGAGATCATTCAGAATGCAGGACACTTAAGTAACCTTGAAAACCCTGAAAGTTTTAACAGAGTAGTGGCGGAATTCCTTGAGAGATTTCATACAACTGCTATCCATGAAGCTTTAATGAACTGAAATAGTTTGTTGGGTGATTGAAATATCCTGCCAACTTTTTTCAGATAAAGTAGCAGCATCAAGCTGTTTCAAATATTCAATTTCTTCGGGAGTTGATTGTCTGGCCAGAATAATATTTCTTGTAGGAAATCGACCAAATTTTTCGATGACTTCTTTATGTTGAAGTTCAAAATTTAAATTGTCTTCAAGACCAATCTCTGAATAAAGAAGCAGGGCCGTATTGTGAATCGCTTTCGATTCACTATGCATGAACGGCATATAGAGAAATTGTCTATAAACCGGTGACAAGTTTTTATGAAAGTCCCCACGGATACATTCCTGTGCCAATGCCAGCGCCATGGGATCGTAAAGAAAAGATTTAGGATCATCACGGTAAATGTTTCTGGAAAACTGATCAATGATCAGAATTTCAGCAAGTCTACCCAACGGCTCATTCCGCCAGTAGGAAAATTCTCCGGCAACAACTGAAGAGTGGAGAGCTATAAATTTTTCTGTCATTTCCAGATCGAGAGCTTCATCCAACTTGAACCATTGCTCAGGGGCCACCACCTCAAACCAAAAATCGATGATATCTAAATGATTCATACCTATTTACCTCTGTTAGATCCTACGCGTGTGGTTTTGAAACCTTTGTTGTCTAAATGATCAGATGTGGCCGCAACTTCAGCTTCTCTATTTTGAGCAAGCTCCTTATTTTTTATAGTTTCATCTGTTGTGTGATTTTTAGCAGATATTTTTTTCTCCACTACCTCTTTTAGCCTTGGCTTGATTGATTGTTTTTCTTTAGACATTCTTTCCTCCTGTGAAATAAAAAGTCACCCTAAGGGGAGCCTTTTATTAATGATTATTGGTAGCAGAGCTTATGTCTGCACAAAGGCGATCATTATAAAATAGTTGCCATGTCTTATCGTCCCTTATTAAAGATCGCTCTGTAATAACACAATTATTATGCTGCACTCTCGATGCCAACGTTTTCACTTGTAAAACATATGATTTTTCGTACTAACTTAGGAATTAGGGGTAAAAATCCACAGAGACTTCCACTGAATAAAATAATCATCGGCAATTTTCCCATTGGCAAATTCACCAATCCGAAGCGCAGTCATGAAAAAATGAAGTTGATTTTTCATTACAAAGGTGTTGCTAATAATCTTTGGTGCCTCATCGGTTTTTGTTTTAATTTGAATCTTGATGGTGCACACGA
>JACMRM010000057.1 GCA_014376445.1 Bacteriovorax sp.
GGTACTAATTAATCAGCACAAAATATAGTTTATTTTCACAAAACCAGCATCCTCGTCAATGTATGCTCCATTGCAGTTTTAAAGTATCGTTTTTTCTTATGCTGGGTCGGCTGGTCAAAGACCAGGGCTAGGCATATGCGTGATAGAATGAACTTCAATTATTGTTAGCATTGGCACCCACGGAGGCGAAGACCAAGCCTCGGCGTGTGCGTGGTAGGCTGAACTTTAATTATTGTTAGCATGGGCACCAACGAAGGCGAAGAGACATCTCTGCGTTGTAGGACCTATTTGTTTGACGAGTAGATACTCATATTTATTAAAAATCCTTAGAGCGTTACGCTTAACTCTAAGGATAGATATGGCCCGCTATTTTAAAGAAAATAATAATTTCCCTTACCTCTACTCTTCACTATCTCTTTGATTAGAAAAACGTTCGTCCCAGATTTTTTCACTCTCTATTTTACCCTCGGAATACCAAACAAGATACTTTCTGGTTTTCATGGGGTGTTGTTTGCTCTTAATAGAATCATTAAGTGGATTCTTGCTCCTATAGAGGTCAACAAACCAGACAATTTCTAAATTTTTTTCATTGAGCTTATCTAGAAATTCAGTCTTTAAGACAAGAGTCATTTCCTGTTTGTCATAGTTAGGGAGAGTTAAAATGTGATTGAATCCTTTCAGTTTGTCGGTTTTATCAAGAAAGAGTTCATTCTCCATTGAGGTAATGTCCATTATTCCTCTGACAATTTTTGATGGAATATATATTTCTCTTTCACCTTCTACTGTATTTTTCGTTACACTAGTCACCGTGTAATGTAATTCCCTTTCTATTCCCTCTGGAACTATGTAATACTTTTCCTTTGAATTGACTTCTTGAATCCAAGACATCCATACTATATCCGATGGGTTGCTATACGTATCAGTATCAGGCGATGCAACCATTCGATCAATATGGTTAATAAAATAAGAGTTCCTAGGATGATTCTCTAGGAGATTCAAGAGAGCAGGTACCCCACCTTTATCAATAATTACCCCTCGTGCATCGATGCTTGAATAGATATAATCTTTGGAATCATGAACTGTAGTATAATTAAAAACGGCGAGCCATTCATCATCTTTTCCCTCAACTCTGAAATCACGATCTTTAAATTCTAACCATTTCTCAAATGTTATTGTCGGTTCGTTTTCTACAGCATTTTTAATTTGATCATTTATTGATCCGAGCCCATCCATTTCCGGTGCAAGAGGTTCTTTAATTAACCAATTATCTGAAATATTAGGACTGGCCGGATGAAAAAGAGCTTTTAAAGATTCGGCTGGGTTTGGAATGCTAACTATCTTCATATAGTCATCAATAAAAACATCCGTGTTTGACAAAGGAACATAATCAGAGAGATATCCTTGTAAAAAATGGACTGCAAGCCAGGTGTATTTTTCTTCCAGTGTGAAGTTTTTACTTTTTGACCCATGAGTAGCGTTTGTCCAAGTATTCCCTTTGACCCGCGAAAATCCTAAAGATTTCATATAAGCTATGGCGGAAGATATACTCCAGGAATAAGCATTAAGATGTTTTAATCCTAATTCATCTAGATATTTTTTTAAAAAGATTTCGCTTGGTTTAAGATATTCAACATTAGCATCAACTGATGCATATTCCAGAAAGTCGTCGTAGCCACGTTTTATTACATACCAAGCAAGATCATGGACAATAGGATAAATCTCATCGCTTGTTACACTCAGTGCTTTGCGGTCCGTAAGAATGGCATTAAAATCTTTAAGTGGATGAGGTCGTGCCTTTTGCACCTCCACATCGGTAATAGAACCCAAGGAAAACGCCTTTTCTACAATTGCTCTAAATCCTGTTCTAATAATTACATTACGATGCGTTGACAGAGAATTAAAAATATTATCAAGTGACCAATGTGCAAGCAATGCAAGGCTTTCAGTATCTTTCAATTTTGATGCGACACCTAAGGTTATTGCACCTATGTCTTCATGTATTTGAGGATCATTGCCAGTAAATAACTTACTTAGTAGTAATAGATATTCTTGTGGGTCTTTTAAAGCCCATTCCGTCAATGCAACTCTTAACCTTTCTCTAAACGATTGATCAAGTGTTGCCAACGCCCATCCAAAAATTAAGGGATATTCATTGTGTAATGAAAATTCAGGTAAGTGCAATTCTTCACCATAAGGATCAATTATATTTTGAAGATTAAATTGATAAAAATTATTCTTTTCTGTTTCTCCCAATTCATGAATATCCCATTGGTCCCACCCCAACCAAAATATTTCTCTGTCAAATGATGTAACTCGAGTCATTAAAAGCTCATGGAGATATTCTGCGCCAAAATAATTTGTGGCAGATATAGAAGAAGGGTAAATTAAATCCTCGAAAACCTGAAACCGGGATTTATAATCTTTGAAAAAAAGCTCGTCAATTTTAGGCCGAAAGATCTTAGCAATTTCAGGGGGGGCCTTTATAAGAGCTTTAATCTGTAATTCACTAATAACTCTCCCATCAACCCCTTTTGTAAGGAAATTTTGATGACCAATCAATTGTCCTGTATCATTTAAAACTTTATCGACGACTTGCTGGACAATCCGCTCATTTATTTGATGAACTTCCGCAGATTTATCAGATGTTGA
>JACMRM010000058.1 GCA_014376445.1 Bacteriovorax sp.
AAAACACCAAAAATAATAGATTCGCTTTATATTCATTTCCCCTTTTGCGCACATCTGTGTAACTATTGCGACTTTTACAAAAAAGTACCTACTGACAAAGTAAAAGATTTTCACAATTTTCATCATTATTTGGAGGAATCTTTCTCCCACCATCAAAACTTGATAGAAAAGCACGGCTATTCATGGGCCCCTCTCAAAACGTTGTATATTGGTGGCGGAACACCTTCAATGTGGGGAGTAGAGGGCAGTAAATTTTTAGAAAATTTTTTTAAAAAGCATCAGATCCAACTGGCCAATGATTACGAATTTACTCTTGAAGTTAATCCCGGAGGATGGAACGAAGAAGTCTTGACTGCATGGCAAAAGTTAGGGGCCAATCGTTTTTCACTGGGTGTTCAAGCACTGAACGGAGAAATGATTAAATATCTTGATCGAACGCACACTATTGAAGACGTCCATGAAACACTTCAGTATTTTCATGATCATCAGTTGAATTTCTCGGTAGATTTTATGTTAGGGCTTCCCTTTTCTGAAAAATTTAAGAGAGATGTGATAGAAGAATTAAGTTCAGCTCTCAGATATAAACCGAGTCATTTTAGTGTCTATATACTGACCGTCAAAGATAATTATAAATACTTTAACGATCTACCTGATGAAGAATGGATTGAAGATGAATTTTTGAAAGTTTCAGACTTCTTGAGTCAAAAAGGATTTCTCCACTACGAAGTCTCAAATTTTGCCCTTCCCAAAAAACAATCAGCTCATAATTTGAATTATTGGAAATCGCATACTGTAGCCGCACTTGGACCGTCCGCCACAGGTTTTTTGAGTGAAGAAAAGTTACGATATAAGTGGATGCCACTGAAGCCGGAAATGGTTTTTGAAGAATTAACCGAAGAAGAATTTAAATTAGAAAAGATCTATATGTCGATTCGCTCTCAAGAGGGGATAAGGCTAACCGATTTTCCCGAGAAACTAACTACCAAGGTTTTGGAATGGAAGCAAAAAAAATTAGTCACAGAGAATGCTGGTGTCGTGACTTTAACATCAAGAGGCTATTTGCTTCTCGATTCACTCATGAGTGATTTATTCTCTTTAAAACTACTGTGATTTATAATAAAATTTTGGCAAAGCAAAATGGCAATCATAAAATATAAAATAGTTTCTGATTCAATGACACCTCTAATTCCGATTGGAGCAGAAATCTTTTTAGAAAAAATTGGTGAGGACCGGGAACTAAAAAGATTCGACATTGTGGTCTTTGAACAGAATAAACAATTAACGTGTCATTATGTTTGGCACCAAAATAAAAATTTTGATAAAGGGACGACCTTCACTCGTTCTCTGAAATATAATGTCGAAGATGATCCGTTCAATCGAGACAAAATATTAGGAATAGTGACCAATTATAAAATTGGATTTTTTACAAAAATCAAAATTTTATTAAGAGAGAAATTGGCATGAAGTATAAAAAAATTGCCTTGATTTCTAAATCCGAAATCTCTTCATGGAAGAGTTGTCAGTCCATTATAAGCAATTTGTCTCAAGCTTATCTGGAAGCATTCCAAAAAAACGATTTAAAAAATTTTAGAGTTGTGGGAAATTATAATCCTTATCAAGCCTACAAAACAGCACAAGAACTTAAAACATGGGGTGCTGATTTAATAATTTGGCTGGACCATCACCCCTCAGCGTCGTTGTTAGTTGAGGCCCTGGATATTGTTTATGAAGATTTTTATTTTGAAGTAAAGCCCAGATTTATTATTCATCTTTTTGGCGATTTTGTTCTCGATTGTCTTAAGTGGGAGTGTGTTAAAAAACAGTTGAAAAAATGGCCACTGCATTTTATTGTTGCTTCAGAAAAACAAAAAATATTGGTCGACTCTTTTTTTGAATCTAAGATCGCATTAACGAGCGTGATGCCCTTTCCGGTAGACACCAAGATATTTAATGCTGAAAACTCTCTTGAAGAGAGAGATTCTATAAGAAAAAAGTTTGGAATTAGAGAAGATGAAAAAATCATTATTTATTCAGGCAGAATTTCTTATCAAAAAAACACCGAAGTTCTTATTAAAATATTTCAATCAATTGAAGTAATGTTTGAAAATAAGGTGCATCTTTTTATAGCAGGTCCTTGGGACGATATCCTATTGCCCTACTTTGGAAAACACGGTTTGTGCGGGTCTTATTATGCACAATTTTCAGAGGCGATAAAAAATATTTCAAAATCAAATATACACTTTATCGGACAATTCAAATCTCTTGAATTGAAAAGAATTTTAAACTCAGCAGATTTGTTTATCAGCTTGAGTACCTACAACGATGAAGATTATGGAATGGCGCCTGCGGAAGCACTTTGTTGTGGCCTTCCTTGTCTTTTGAGCGATTGGGCCGGTTACAGCTCTTTCAAGCATTATTCAGATCAAGTCAGTTTAATTCCAGTAGTATTTTCTAACTCCAAGGCCTCAGTAGATACAAATACAGCAAGAAAAATGATATTGAAAAAAATTCTCAATCTTTCAACTGATCATAAAAAGAAAGAAAAGCTGGCAGAAGTTGTCCATTCCTCAATTTCCATCGAGGCTGTAGTCAAAAAAAATATTTCGGTAATTGATAATATTCAATTCGGACCCGTTAGTGAGTTTACACCTTTATTTGAAAGAGTCTGTGGTAGTTTTAAAAAAAATCCACGCTCAACTTTTGAAGAAGATTTGTACAAGGAAGTGTATGCCAGCTACGGAATTTAAGAATCTTATAAATATTATTTTATCCAATCCAGCTTACTCAAAAGGTCTCCTGGAACCAATAGATTTTGCCCCAAGATATCTTTTAAATAGATTTCTGGAGTATCTGTCACCAGATTCAAAACGATATTATTCTGTTTTAAATCCCATTTTCAGTATGGAGCTTGAATATTCTCCCGATAATCGAATTGAGCAGGTAAATGTAGTATTTTTAAGAGATGGAGTGATGCCGCTTTTAAAATTTTTTATTCTCAATCCAGCACCTTTTGATCCGGGCCCTTTGTTGATCATTGATCAGAATCTCTCGGCTCTTGTGCCTGAATCGTGGAGAAACAAAGTTTTATTAAGAGTGGGTTATCATAAAACTTCTGAAACTTCTGAATCTTCTGAGTTTTCTGGAGAATCAAAAAAACTTTTCTTTATCTCACCGATTGAATTATCAACTCCGATGGATTTGATAGAAACAGAATTAGCTTTCATCAGTGATCATATTCAAGAAGGGGATGAGCTGCTATTCTATTTTTCAAGTGCCAGCTTAAGAGGTCGAGAGCATTCAGTGGACGATAAAGTTTGGGGTTATAAAATCCTTGAAAAAATCATGACAAAGTTTCGTGCCAATCCAATAAGAATTTTAGATTGGAAAGAATATGTTTCGTTAGATTTAAGCGATGTAAAATATTACTTTATTAATCCACTACAATATTTTTTCACCGATTCATTTCTTTTTCATGATGCTGCTCAAAGAGGAGCGAAGCCATTAATGATCGAAGCAGTAAGTACTTTAGGCAATAGCTTCATGTATGAAGTTTCGCATTACCATGGGTTTGTTATTCATCAAAATTTTGAGAGTTATCAAAGTTATGGGGTTGAGAATTTAGCAGGCTTGATCTTTGAATTGTCGATGAGCGATAAGGATAAAAAGATTAGTCCGAGGACGCTGAATCTTGCCAGTGAGGAATTTAAGGATTGGGCACAGGATGTTGCTAGGGATCTTTATGTTAAGAACTCCCATAAAAATGCACAGGTGCCTATATATTGAGTTAGCCCTTAAGGAACCATGATTTATTGAGGTAGTCGAAAAGTTAGGATTATTCAATACTTGTTGGTCTTTTTAGAGAGAATATTTGTAAATATAAAAGTCTATGCCATACTATTTAGATAATAATGATTTAATCAAGAGACAATGGATCTATGAAGAAAAAAAGATTTTTTGGCCAAGTTGGCTTTACGCTCGTTGAAGTATTAGTTGCGAGTGCGCTTCTTGGGGTCTTGTCATTGGCCGTAATTAATCAAATGCAATTAGTAAGCACTTCTAAAAGAGAAGCTAATGAAGATGCTATCATTAACGGAATCACTGACAGACTTGCGACAGAATTAAGTCGTAGAGCTACTTGTAACGCTAATTTTAAGAATAAAACTATTACGACTGCTACTCCAGGTTTGGCGATAGCCAGCTTGATTGACTCTGAATCTTCTGTAATTATTGCTACAAGTGGTGTGCCTTCATTTAAAGGTAAAATCATTTCAGGTGTTTCAGTTTCAGCTGCAAATGTGGACTCTGTGCAAGTTGATACTATCTATGCAAGGCAAAACCCAGCGGATCTAAATGAGATGCTCCTCACTGTAAATTTTAAAAAGAAGCGTGGGATTGTAGCATCTTTTGTACCTGCTGCTAAAATTGAATTGCCTTTAACAATTATTCAAACAGGTGGAGTGATTAGTGAATGTTATAACGACATAACTAATTCTATTGCATCTGCTATAAGATTAAGTTGTAGAGGTAATACTGCTTATTACAATCCTTTATTAAATACTCCCTTTGGTGCTTGTGAACGTACTGTGCAGGCAACTTCTTGCCCAGCCGGTAAATTTCTAAAAAAAATCTATTATGGATCGAATCAAATTAAATATGATTGTTTTGCCTTGCAATCAGCCTGTGGTGCAAATCAATTTATAACTGGATTTAATACGGATGGCTCAGTTAGTTGCGGGTATCCACTTCCAAACTGTGCCGCTGGGCAAATGATGATTATGAATTCAGCTGGTAAATATATTTGTTTAAACACTAATACTGGATGTTCAGGTCTTTATGCTGTTAAGAGTTTTAATGCTGATGGAACTGTTACTTGTTCTCAATTTTATCCTTTAAGAACGTGTGCCGGCTTAGTTACAAATATTGGACCGGCCGGAATTACTTGTTCTGCTAACGTTATCCCTATTACTTGTCCTACTGGTCAATTTGTATCGAACATGAGTTCAACGGGTGTTCCTTCTTGTTCTCCTTTTATAACTTATCCTTATAATTGTCCTGCTAATCAAGCCGCGTATGGTGTAGATGCTTCAGGTAATTTACTTTGTCAGACAATGACTCGAAAACTTAGTTGTGGAGGAGGTGTTTCTCCTGGTGGGCTTACATTTTTAAATTGTCAGGGTGATGGTGGTACAGTTATGAACCGAGACGGCGGGACAAATTCATTTTGTCAGTTCAACGCGGCTTCTTGCCCCGGTGGATATACACAATGCCAAAACTATCGTTATACAACAGATACGCAGTGTACTGACTCCAATTCAGCCTGTAGTTATTCTGTTCAAACACGTTATCTATCAGGGTCAAATGTTTTTACAACACCAGTTACTCCCGGAACTGTATCCTGTTATTACTGGGCAAGAAATTCAGGACCATGGGTTTATAGTTGTAGTCAATATGCGGGGCCAACAGGAACAACTCCTGTTGTACAAGTAGGGTGCTACTAATGAAAAAGTATAATTCAATTTCAGGTTTTACACTGATTGAACTAATGACTACGTTGGGTATTATGTCTTTTCTCGTTATTGTCATAATGAACTCTCAATCATTATCGATAAGAGCTACGGGTGATTTGAAAAGAAATAATGAAGTCAATTCGCTGATAGCACTAGTAACATCCGAATTAAGTCGAGAAGAAGTCTGCGCTAGAAATTTTAATGGTAAAGCAATTGGTGCGGCATTTACTCAACTCCTTAATAAAAATTTAAATGCTTCGTATCCAATCCCAATAATTTCTCAAAATACACAGTATGGAGAAGAGTTAAAAATTCTCACCATGACTACTGCTGCTGTTGGTACCCTTAATAAGATGAACCTCACTGTTAATTACCAACCTAAAGCCCATCTTAATGATAAGATTGCTCCCGCCGCTGGAGCGTTTGTCATTCCAATAAATGTTTTCCTAGATCCATTTACCGGTTTGATAAAGTCTTGTTATAGCGATCTTCAATCTGCATTGGAGTTAGCTGTTCAATATTCTTGTAACAGTGGTGCCGCAAATCAAGCTTCACTATATGTTGCGAAAGATTCCACCTATAAATACGGACATTGTGAATATGCAGTAGAGATCAAAGATAAAGTAGGAACAGTTTTGTCTCCTGATGTTAGTGCTCCTCCAGCTTCCGTCTTTAGTTGCCCTGCCGGTCAATTATTAAAAAATATAAATACATCAACATATAAAATGTCATTTGAGTGTGAAGCAGTTGGTACTGCAGCTGCCCCAATAACCTGCCCAAATTGGTCCTATTTAAAAGGCATTGATTCAGCTGGTGCTCCGATCTGTGTAGACTTGAGAACTATTTTTCCAAGCACAGGCTTTGTAGTTAATAGAAGTAACTCTTATTACATACAAAATATTGATTGCGTTGCTTCCGCCGGCGCAGGAACTATCCTTCAAAGAATAAATCCAGATGGATCTTTAGTTTGCGTTGATCCACGATTAACAATTACCTGCGGAGTTAATCAATACGTCGCAACTGATGCAAGTGGAAATCGCATTTGTAGTTATAGCTCTGACCAAAATGCGTGCTCGGCAGGTATGTATATGACCGCGATTGATAGTGTTGGAAATGTTACCTGTGGTTATCCTACTCTTACGCCAGGCTGCGGTGGTGGGCAACTCGTAGTTGGAATTAATTCTAGTGCTGCATTTGTATGTGCGGCGAACCCTCCATAGGTATTAAATATGAAAAATAAAAATCAAAGTGGTTTTTCAATTGTAATGGTTTTAGTTTCTTTAAGCTTAGTTGTTGGTGCTTCTTATTTTGTAATGGGATTAAATAAAAACAGCAAACAACAAAGTGCAAGAGCTAAAAATACTTCTTTTACAGAATTAGAAAGAAGACGAATATCAGCTGTATTAGCTGATAGTGCTACTTGTGGTAAGAGTGTAGCTCCAATAAATTTTTTCGGTTTAGCTGCAGTGAGAGGAGTAGGAAGCTTCAGTACATTATACACATTTACTGGGGATAAACTCGTTGATGTCGGACAAACATATTTCGGAGGCACTTTAAGATTAGACTCCATGGAAACTCGAGTAAATCCTGACAATCCATTTCTGGGCACTTCAAAAAATTATGAATTAGTTCTCTACTATAAAGATATTGCACATACCATAGCGGGAAAAACCTACACTAATTTTATAGGAAAAAAACAGACAATAATACGCATCCCTATGTATATGAACAACTCTGCTGCTATAACTGAATGTTATGCCATAACTGAAAATACTGACATCGACACTGTTGTAAATGCAGCTTGTTCACCAGCTACATCAACTTCATTGAAAAATAGTTATATTAATGCAGCCTCTGGAACCACGATAGAATGTCAGCACAATATTACTTTTGATCCTGGTCCCCTTAGTACTGATTGTCCATTATCTACAGCATTTGCTGGTTTTGATCAGAACACTACTAACGGACAAGTTTCATTTTTATTAACTAGATGTACTGGAATGTCTGGAGGAGGAGCGGCAACCACCTGTACGGCTGGACAATTTGCTTATGGAGTAAGCGCATCCACAATTCAGTGTGCCGTTCCGGTAGAAACAACTAGGGATCCAACCTTATGTACTTCCGGATATATGCTCTATCATGGAGTGGGCAATGCAACTTCGTGCGTGGCTGCGAATTGTACAGGATCGGCTTATGATTTTGTTCAATCGATTAGTTCATCGAGCACAACCTGCTACACTGCACCTACTAGTAATTGTCCAGTGGCGAATACTTATGCCTATCAAATCGATTTGGTTACCGGTGCGGCTACATGTAAAATTTTACCGATAATAAGTGGATCATGTGCAGCTTCTTGGTATGGGACATCTGTTACAAGAGCAACAACTACTGCAAATGGAACACTTAATTGTGGCGCTTATAATAAAGCAAAAATTTGTTCGCCAAATAATTCGGTAACTTTTATGACGGGGATG
>JACMRM010000059.1 GCA_014376445.1 Bacteriovorax sp.
GATCACACTATGCAGGAATAACGGGAATGGTAATATCTATTCCGGTAGTTGCCGCAATCAAACTTATTATTACAGAAATATACAATGAAATTTACACTGAGCGCTCTAAATGATACGATTCTTTCAAGTAAGAATTATCACGGAGCTCTCATTTGAAATTTGGAAAATACATTCTAATCGTTTTGTCTCTTCTGGTGATTTCTTGTGCGACCAAAAGACCGCAGGGATCAACTGAAGCAGAAGTTTTGTACAAAGAAGCTAAAGAGCTTGTTGGAAAATCACGCTATATTCAAGCTACAGAAAAATTAAACCTGATCCGTTCTCAATACCCATACAGCTTTTATGCCACTCACGCCGAGCTTATGCAGGCAGATATTCTTTTCTCTCAAGAAAATTATGCTGAAGCTGCAGCCGCTTATATTCTCTTTCGTGACTTTCACCCGAAATATGAAGAACTGGGTTATGTTGTTTTCAGAATTTCGGAATCATTCTACAGACAGCTTCCTGAAACTTTTGACCGCGATTTATCTGCGGGAGTTGAAGCGATTAAGTATTATAACGAATTGACTCTTACTTATTCAAATACAGAATACGTAAAAGATGCTCAAAAGCGTATTACTCAAATTGAAGATATGCTTGAGAAAAAAGAAATCTACATTGCAGACTTTTATTTCAGAACTAAAGATTTTTTCGCTGCTAAAGCACGCTATGAAGATGTTCTAAAAACATTGAAAAATGAACAAGAGCGTCCTCGTATTATGGCACATATTGAAGAAGCTAATACGAAACTTAATCCAACGAACTAAGACACAGAGGTTATAGATGTACGCTTCAAACAACGAACAACTGTTAAAGACTGCTCGCGAATGCTTTGAAAAACTCGAGTATAAAAAAGCTCAGATCGTTTTAAATGAAATCATCGAATCAGACGACAGAAACGTAGATGCACTATTTCTTCTCGCTAACATCTTCCACATCAACGGTGAGATCGGGAAGGCGATTAAAGCATTTAACAAAGTTTTAAATCTTAACCCTGAGCATACTGATGCAGCCATCAGCCTTTCAGTTTTATACAACGACATCGGTCAGTACGAAGACGCAAAAAAAGTTTTCGACACTGCTAACGAACGTGTAAAAGGGAAAAATAAAGGCGGATCTGGGTTGATGGAAGATAAACACATTAATAAAAAATTCGCTTCAAAACATTATGAAATCGCAGATCTTTATCTTTCATACAACCGTTATGATGAAGCTCTTTTCGAGTTTAATAAAGTTGTGGGCCTTGATTCAGAAAATCTTGATGCAAGAATTAAAATTGCCAAGGTTTATGCTAAGAAAGGATTTGTTTCGAAAGCAATTGAAGAACTTCGCAATCTTAAAAATGAAGAGCCTAATTTTGCCCCTGCTCGTATCGCACTTGGAGTGATTCATTATGGTAATGGGAACGTATTAGAGGCGCAGTCAGAGTGGGAGAAAGTCCTTATTAAGGATCCATTTCATGCAGAGGCTTCTATGTATATGAACCTTTCTAAAACAGCTACAGAGACTCGAATTTAAAGGCTGAACAATGTAGCCAAAGCGACATTTTATTTCGCTAGAATAAAAAAAGGCTCCTTCAAGGAGCCTTTTTCATATCTAAAAATGCTTTGTAAATTTATTCAGCTTCTTGATTGTTAGCTTTACCAGCGTTCACAATAGTACCAGGAGTTTGAACTACAGTTGGTCCTGCAGATTCTCTGTTAGAAGCAGCAACGTTTGATCTCTTAGAATCATCTGAAGCATTCGTAGAATAGTTCACGATGTATTTCTTAAGATCCATGTACATTTTAAAGCGCACTTCAAGTTTTGAATCTTGAAGAACGATCTGTCTCGCCATCTTCGTTTTGTTGTTGATAATGATCGGCGCTTTTAAGTTCGCTGACATCTCAGTGACGTTCTGAGGAATAGTAAGAACTGTGTACACACTTGCGTTCTGTAAATTTTCCAGCGATAAACTATTAAGTTCAACCGGAAGAAGTTTTACCATGTATGTTGGTTGGAAAATTTTTGGCTCAATGATAGGAAATGCAGTAGCTGCATCATCAGTCGATTGTAACCATAAAATTAACGTTTGATCGCCTGGATCAACGATGAAGAATTTCTTTTGGTTTTCAAAACCGAGTAAACCTTCTGTAAACTCAATGACGTCTTTTTTGTCGACTTCTAATTCGCCAAATCTTGTAGTTTTGATTTTCACTGTTAAGCCTCCGCTTCGCAAAAAGATCGAATACCCGACCTCTATGGAAAGATTTTAACAGCCGTAGGGGCAAAAGTGCAAGTGGGAAATTACTTCTTATTTAACTCGTTAGCCAAATCAGCGATTGAACTTAAATCGGCCTGTGAAGCCTCGGTATTTTGGTCTTGGATCGCTTTATAGACTTCTTCGCGATGGATTTTGGTTTCTGGTGGCGCTTTGATACCAAGGCGGACCTGTTTTCCCTTAATCTGAACAACTACTATCTTAATGTGATCGTCTATTGCGATGCTTTCGCCTAGCTTCCTTGTCAACACGAGCATAAATCAACCTCAGAATAACTTTGCCGAAACACTCCTGTGTTCGGCTTGCAATGCTTCATATATTACTTGATTAATAGTATTGCAAGGAAAAACTAAATTATTATTGGATAATGACTCGTAGCTTCAAGAAAGTAAATTAGGCAAAAAGAATTATCGGCGCAGATAGTCCATCAAAGTTTGATTCATAAGGCCCTGACTTGCTTGATATGTAGTTTTAAGAACAGCTTGTTGTTTATTGATATCTGAAAATAGTTCGGTAACGTCAGCATCAACCAAAGAACTTCTTCGTGATGCGTGGTCAATGTTTTCTGCGCCCAAACTATTTTTCGAAGATTCCACCGAGTTCTCGATTGAACCAATACGAGTTCTAAGAGTTACGAGACGACTAATTGTTGTATCAAATTTTTCAAGCAGACCCTGAATCATCTTCGGATCATTATTCTCAAGCGCGCTCGTTAGAGCTTGCAATTGAGAGAACATATTATCGCGTGATTCAAATTTCGCAGCTTCAGGATCTACTTCTGCAGTTTCTTTTTCACTAGCGAGATCACGGTTTAATTTTACAGATGGAGCCTCTTTTAACTGTTCAAATTTTTCTACCGGGCTTTCTTCTCTTCCGCTGCTTGCAGAATTATAGAAAACTTCTTCACCAGTTAAATTTATAGGTATATAAAAATTTCTTGAAACTTCGAGTGAGATTTTTCCCTTGTCACCCAGGTATTCCCCCTGACCATTGAAAGGTACTGTCAGAGTGCTTGTTCCGGAGAAGATGTGTTTCAATCCAACTTTTTTATTTGCGATAGCGAGAGTCTGATTATAGAGCTGTTGAACTTCGTTCGAAACGTTTTTTCTAACATCAGCGTTGAAGAAGTCAGATGACTGGGCGATGGCAATTTCTTTTGCCTTCGTCATAATGTCTGTTAACTCTTCAATTGATTTTTCACTCACACTTAAATTTAATAGTGCGAAGTCAGCGTTCTTTAAATATTGAATGTTGTCGTTAGTGGCAGAAGTCAGGGCCATAGCTTCAACGTTACTGACAGGGTTGTCAGACGGCTTAGTGATCTGCTTTAGCGTAGATCCTTTAAGCTGCAAATCTTCAACTTTCTGCTTTGTTTTATTTAAAGCGTACTTTAAAGATGCGGTTGAACTATTTTCTGAAACTCTTGTCATAAATTAATTATTTTCCAATTAGCGTTTTAATTCTAATACAGTTTTAAACATATCATCTGCAGCTTGCATGATCTTTGCTGACGCCTGATACGCTTGTTGATAGCGAACCATGTTGGCAGTCTCTTCATCGATCGATACACCTGTTAATCTTTCTCTCAAGCTGTTTGCTTGCGCAAGAATTCCACTTGATTGCTCAGCATCTAATCTTGCTTTACCAGTCTCTAACCCGATTGATCCGATTGTTTGTAAGTATTGTTCTTCAAGAGTCACACTTCCTTCACCTGAAATTCTTTCGTGCTGAAGTTTTGAGATACCAATCGCAACACGGTTATCACCGGGAGCGTTTGGATCAAGTGCAGCTGCAATGTTACTTAAATCTTTTTTTACTGAGTCGGACAGGTCGATCATGTTACCGGCCTCTGCAACTTCCAGCGGCTGCTTGAAAAAATCCAATCCTGTCGTCGGGCCTTTTTGATCGATAGCAGCGGGCTTTCCGTCAGCGCCAATAGTGATAGGGCGGTTAACGAAACCCTGGCGGTGAATCGTGTTTACTGATGTTGTAAACTGATAAGAAATTCCATCGATATCATTTTGTAATTTTTTTAAATCTTCGTTTCTTACCTTCACGATCGAAGCGAGTGTTCCACCTTTAAACTGATCAGTGATCGTTTGTGATGGGCGGTCTTTTAAAACGATTTCAACAGAACCGTTCATTCCGTTTGAAGATGTGTCTTTATTTTTTGTGATCGTTCCCAGTTCCTGAACGTGTAAACCAGTTACAAGCGTACCGATACCCTGAGCTGTTATGATAAAACGATTCTTTTCATCAGAGTAAGTATGGATCTTGAAATTTTCAGAGAGGTTTCTTAGAGCGATATCACGCTGGTCACGTAAATCTCCCGTTTCACCCTGAGCAACTTCGATCGATGTAATTTTTCCGTTCAAATCAGCAATGTGATTTAAAATCTGGTTTACGTCAGCAACCGATGTCTGGATTTTTCTGTCGATGTTTTCAGCCTGCGTATCTAGTGTGTTGCGAATACGGCGAAAGTCTTTTACAACTAAATTTGCATTATCGCGGACTACTGATCTGATAGTTTCGTTTTCCGGTTGATTTGCTAATTCTCTAAACGAGTTAAAGAATTTGTTCATTACCTGATTAAGACCGTCTGAGTCAAGCTCATTAAAAATATTTTCAACTTGCTCTAGGTTTTCAGCGCGTGCCTCGTAAAATTTATTGCTGGCAAGTGCGCTGCTTAAGCGTTTGTCGATGAATTCGTCGTTGAATCTTCTTACTCCATCAACTTTAACACCGGTCCCTTGAATGAATCCACCTACTGAAATAGGAATAGCTGTTGACTGCATTACCCGCTGACGAGAGTAGCCTTCAGTGTTCACGTTAGACAAGTTGTGACCAGTCACTTCAAGCGACTTCTTTGAAGCGTTTAAGCCTGATCTACCAATGCCTAATAAGTCTGCCACTTCTTCTTCCTATGTACTCGTCGAACTTATAGCAGAACCTTTCGCTGAATACGTCTGGAAGTTTTTCTTTCCAGTCGCTTCAAGTCTCATCTGCTGAAGTGAGTGTAGTGCTTTGTTAATAAAAAGTTGATTACGTTTATTTTGTGATTGTATCTTCTCGATAATATCGATTAAAAGTGCATTGAAGCGAAACAAATGTTTTTGTTTGCTTTCAACTTCGTAGTCAGTCATCACGGCCAACAGGCCTGAGACGCTGTCGACATTTTTATCAGGGACTAGCTTTGCCAGATCGTTGATTAAATCACGACGAACAAATTCCAGAGTTCCGATACGAGCGATACATTGATTTTTTTCTTCGATTTTTTCTTCGAGAAGTTCTAATTCACTTCTTAGAAGCAGGGAGTACTCGTCACAAGTTAAATTGAAAAGTTCATTATGTGCTTCACAGAACTGTTTCCAGAGCTCAGTAATTTCAAAATAAATCGGGGCCAGTTTTTCATTCATTCGATGATCCATCCTAGATATCGATTCGTGTGTCTTAAGGTGAGTTAATTAAAACTCTTGCTCCATAATCTTGTCAGCTAAATCACCAGCATCTACCTGGTAAGTACCAGCAGCGATTTGTGATTTTAAGCGTGCAATCTTATCTGTGTTATCAATCGCAGGAGCAGCGTCAGCAGCTTTTTTAATGCGAGAGAAATCCTTGATTGCATCAGGGATATCCACTTTAGAATCATTCTTAGAAAATGCTTCTAATTCTTCTTTTCTCATATCAGAATTTCTCGCTCCCGCAGAACCAACTTTTCCGCTTTCGCGTTTGTTGGGCATAAAGATCGAGCGTGATGCTGTACTGTCAACTTTGCTCATTGCAAGCCTCCGTCTTTTTGTATCGTAACTGGAGTTGTCCCGTCAGATACTGAGGTAGAATCATTCTTCCCCATTTCAATTGTATCAACTTTCTTGTCAATTTTATAGCTAGGCAAATTA
>JACMRM010000060.1 GCA_014376445.1 Bacteriovorax sp.
ATACTCTTCATCAGCATCCTCGTTTTTATATTCATCATGAAGACCTAGAGAATTTAAAAAATCTTATTTCTAAAGATGAGATTGTGAAAAACTGGTACGAGCAACTCGAAAAAGAATCAGAAAAATTAATACAAGAACCTACAGTAGAATATAAACTTGTTGGACCAAGAATGTTAACCCAAAGCCGAGATGCCTTGAGAAGAATCTCAACACTCGCGGGTCTCTATTTAATTGATGGAGACAGTAAAAAGGCTGAGAGAGCTAAACTTGAACTCTTGGCCGCTGCCAGATTGAAAGACTGGAACCCAACTCATTTTTTAGATGTCGCAGAGATGACTCATGCGATGGCGATTGGTTATGACTGGCTTTATTCTTATCTTTCAAACGATGAAAAAAAAATAATTCGAGATGCAATTATCAATCATGGATTGAAAGAAGGAATTATGGCCTATGCCTTACCGGCATGGTGGGTAAACTCAACCACAAATTGGAATCAAGTCTGTAATGCAGGTCTTAGCTTAGGAGCAATGGCCATTGCTGAAGATGATTGGGAACTTAGTTCTCAAATTTTAACTCACGCGAAAAAATCAATCCCGCTTGCGATGTCAAAATACGGCGCTGACGGAGGAGACCCTGAAGGTGTGATGTATTGGCGATATGGAACGAGCTATAATATTTATTTTTTAGATGCTCTTAAGACTGCTTTCGATAAGAAAGAAAATATTGATGATTCAGCTTTAAAAGAAACTGGTTACTTTAGAATTTATTCTCTAGGCCCAATCAATAAAGTTTTCAATTTTTCTGATTCCAATGATTTCAGAAGTACATCTCCTCAAATGCTTTGGCTTGCCTCGCGTTTTAACAATATTCATTTTTCTAGTTTTGAAAGAAAAATTAAAAATGATCCAACAATATTTAATCTCCTTTGGTCTTTAAACCAGAATGTTGAAAAAAATAGTACACCACTGCCTCTGAATAGATTATTTCAAAGTATTGATGTGGCTTTTTTTCGATCTAGTTGGACTGATCGCGAAGCTCAGTATGTAGGTTTTAAGGGCGGCGATAATAAGTCAAACCATAGTCATTTGGATTTAGGATCATTCGTCTATGATTTAGCAGGACAAAGATGGGCCTTGGATTTAGGTCCAGATGATTATAATCTTCCTGGATATTTTGATAAAAAAAAGGGTCGATGGAATTATTTAAAACTCATTAATCGTGGTCATAATACTTTAACCATCAATGATGAAAATCAAAAAACTACTGCAGCTTCGCCAATCATTAAATTTAATGGTAACCAACCAAATCCTTTCGCTGTTATTGATCTTACTGAGGCTTATAGCTCAAACGTTGAATCGTCAAAACGTGGAATAAGAATTTTAAGTGCTGACCAAATTCTTATTCAAGATGAAATTGTTCCGAAGGCCGAAAAGTCTTTAGATATAAAATGGAATATGTTGACCAAGGCAAAAATTAAAATTGTAGATAATAAAGCTGAACTAAGCATTGAAAACGAAACAATAGAAGCAGAAATCATTTCACCTGTTAATGCCCGTTTCTCTGATGAAGAAATTAGTTCCGAAGCACATGCACTTCGCATCCATTTGGAAAACCAGAAACAACCGTTGAAGATAATTGTTAAACTAGGGGCCAATAAGGAATTTCAAATAAAAGAATTTGAAATAAAAAACTGGTAGTTGTTTCGGATAATATTCATCCAGTATTGACTTTAAAATTTCAGATTAGTTTTTTTAAAATAAGCAAAATAGACTTTATTGAATATTTTGAGACTTCTGTTAAAATTGAAAAAACTGATATTGAGCAATTATTGGAGCATTAATGTTAAGTAATCTGGCAACTTCACAAAATTTTCGCAAAGTTGATGGCATCTATCTAAAAGATGAAGCAGGTGTAAGCACTTCTGGATTTTACGAAACTAAGCAAAAACAAATTTATGACTCACGTTCAGAAAGCTACAAAGAGCATGTGAAAAATAGTTATCCAACCTCACTGGGTTATAACCATTTAATCCTGACTTATCGTGAACATTTGAGATGGGTTAAAAAATTAAATTTAAAAACCGGTGATCGAGTTCTCGATATTGGCTGTAACATAGGCCAGCTTCTTCATTTAATGAGTCATCAAGCTCAGATAAAAGGAGTCGGCATTGATATTTCGATTGAAGCTCTTCAAAGCGCAAAGCTTAATTCTACTAATGACTTTGATTTTGTCCTTTGTAGCATCGAAAAAGGACTTCCCTTTGATGATAATTCTTTCGATGTCATTACTTGCATGGATGTGATTGAACATTTAGAAAATCCCCAATTTGTTTTAAGCGAAATGAAGAGGGTTCTTAAGCCTGGTGGGCGCTACCTCTTTCATATACCAGTGACAGATATATTTTTAAGCCTCGATTGGTATTATCAAAAACTTTTATCAAAATCTTTTGATAAAAAAATGCAACTTGCAGGTCATTTTTTAGAAGTGATGAGAACCGATAAGCAAATCAAGGAAATGATTGTGGCAAGTGGTCTTGGCATTACAAAAAGCAGAAGATTTAATGCTTTTTTTCAAACAATTTTTGACTATCACATTTCGCATCGTATTTTAAATCGAGTATTTTTTATTTGGAAGTTACCATTTAAATATTATCATTTAGCTATGGCACCAATTGTTGAATTATTTATTCTACTACCCGACCGACTTTTACAAAAACTGGGTATTGGTTCCAGTTCTTATTATTTGGGTAAGAAGTAATGTTGGATTAAGTTAAATTAAGATAAGTTTCTTTGGTAAAATCCAACACACCGACCTGTGACATCGACCACGGCAAAAGCATCAAGCTCCTCTTTTCTAATGAAAGCGGCTTAAAAATAAGCCGCTTTAATAGATTAATCAGAATTATTTATAAGAAAGATCCAAGTCGTAACGATCAAGTTCCATCACTTTTACCCAGGCACTCACAAAATCTTGAACAAATTTTTCTTTGGCATCAGATGAAGCATAGATCTCAGCAATCGCACGAAGCTGCGCATGAGAACCAAAAATTAAATCCACTCTTGAGGCAACCCATTTTTTTGTATTTGTTTTGCGGTCAATTCCATTGAACAGTTGTTCTTTATCATCTTGAGCTTCCCACTTCGTCTCCATATTCAGAAGATTTAAAAAATAATCGTTAGTTAATACGCCGACTTTATCGGTGAACACCCCATGCATAGATCCATCACTATTAGTTCCAAGAACACGCATTCCACCAATAAGCACTGTCATCTCTGGTGCATTTAATTTTAAAAGTTGAGCTTTATCAAGAAGAAGTTCTTCAGCAGTTAATCGGTATTGTTGTTTAAGATAGTTCCTGAAGCCATCTGCAACTGGCTCTAGTGGCTCAAATGAATGAGCATCTGTCTGCTCCGCACTTGCATCCATTCGTCCTGCTTTAAATGGAACTATAATACTCTGGCCGGCATCTGCTGCTGCTTTTTCAACGCCAACACATCCTGCAAGGATAATAATATCAGCCAGAGAAACTTTTTTACCAAAACCAACTCGAACTTTTTCAAGTATTTCTAACTCTTCTTTTAAAAGCTGAGGACGGTTTGCTTCCCATTTATTTTGTGGTTCCAATCGAACGCGGGCACCGTTAGCACCACCACGTTTATCAGATCCACGGAAAGTAGAAGCTGAAGCCCATGCAATAGAAACTAATCTTGAAACAGACAATCCAGTAGCTGCGATTTTA
>JACMRM010000061.1 GCA_014376445.1 Bacteriovorax sp.
AAAAGGAATGGATTATACATCCCATCACCCAAAATAGGCGAGGCCAATTATGTCTAAAATAAAAGTATCTAGTATTCTTCTTTGTGCAGGCAGAAGTCTTCGTCAAGTCCTGAGAATAAACTATTACTAAATATTTTGGATAAGTCTGTACTCAAGCGAACAGTTGAAGAATTACTGAGTTCAAATTTTCATGAAGTGATTGCAGTTATCGGTCACGATATAGATCCGATCGAACAGGAGTTGAAAGGTTTACGTGTAAAGATGGTCAACAATAAACTTTTTGAACGTGGGATGCAATCTTCAATAAAAGCCGGAATTATGAACATCGATCTCGATAGCGATTATTTTGCCGTCTGTTTAGCCGATCAGCCAATGCTTAAAAAGAAAAATTATAACCGACTTATCTCTGCGGCTAGATCAGCAAGTGAACCACTTATTATTTGTCCTACTTTCCAGGAAAAAAGAGGAAATCCCGTTTTAATTTCCAGCTTATTAATCCCAGAAATTCTTGATCATGCTGACTCTGATCGTGGATGCGCGTATTTGTTCGAGCGTTATCCAAATGAAATCCATTCTGTCGAAATGGACAATGATGCTTGTCTTTTAGATATCGACACTCCTGAATTGTATGAACAGGCAAAAAATATTATAGAAATAGAATCTTCCATTTAGTCATTAGTCTACCCTCATTTAGTAAACAAAACAAAATCGCAATCTAAAGTTTTATTAATTTAATATCAATAATATGTTTTTGAATTAAGGCGATATTGAAGAGTACCAAAAATTATTGGAGTTAATTAATGAAAAAACTGAGTCTCAATTTTAAAATAATTTTTCTTTTATCAATTTTTTTAATGGCCAGTTTAGCTGTTTCATTTGTGGGTATTCAAAAAGTTGGTGAAATCGACCATACACTTAAATCGTTAGTGAAGGGAACAGCTCAACGCCTTTTTATGGCCTTAGAAATGAATGCAGACACCCATCAAATTCGTAATATGGAAAAAGTTTTAATTCTCGAAGAAACTACAACCGGCATGACAAAAGTTGGACTATCAATTGAAAAACTTGAAAAAGAACTTACGGAAAAAATTGATAACTATCGAAAAATTTCCACTCAAGCAGGACTTTTAAACCTTGATACTTTAGAGACTAAATTATCTGCATGGAAACTCATAGATTTAGAAATAAGAAAACAAAAGCAGGCCGGAAACGAAAAAGAAGCTAGTAATCTGGCACGTGGTAAATCACGTGATGCTCTAATTGATTTCTCCAATGTGCTTGACAAAATGATAGAGCGCAATCGAAAACTAATGGATACGGAGTCACTAGAAGCTGATAGTCTCGTTTCTAATACTAGAACTCTTATCGGAACTGTGAGTATCGTGTCTCTTTTACTAGGAACGATTCTTGCTTTTTTCATTTTAAAATCAATTAGTCAGGCCATTAATACTGTCATAACAAATCTCGACGACAGTTCAAATCAAGTTGCAAGTGCTGCACAACAAATTGCTTCATCTTCTGAAGAGCTCTCTCAAGCTACAACCGAACAGGCTTCAGCACTTGAAGAGACTGCGGCATCAGTAGAAGAAATGAATTCAATGATAAGTAAAAATTCTGAAAATGCACGCGAGGCTTCTGAAACGTCAAAAAGAAGTCATGAAAGTGCCAAAAAAGGTAAAGAGACCGTCGAACAAATGATTCGCTCAATTGATGATATTAGCTCTGCCAATAATAAAATAATGACTCAGATTAATTATAGTAACGATAAAATTGCTGAGATAGTTCAAGTGATTTCTGAAATTGGTAATAAGACAAAAGTAATCAATGATATTGTTTTTCAAACTAAATTGCTTTCTTTCAATGCTTCAGTGGAGGCTGCTCGTGCAGGTGAACATGGAAAAGGGTTTGCTGTTGTAGCAGAAGAAGTTGGGAATCTTGCTCAGATGAGTGGAAATGCCGCCAAAGAAATCACTGAGATGCTTGACGAAAGTATCAAAAAAGTTGAAGGGATTGTTAATGAAACAAAATTAAGTGTAGGGCGTCTGGTTGAAGAAGGAAAACAAAAAGTCGATACCGGAACTAGAGTTGCTCAAGCATGTGGAGAAATGATTGAAAATATTGTAAATAATATTACAAGTATTAATTCTATGGCCGAAGAAATTTCAACTGCTAGTCTTGAGCAATCGCAAGGTATTGGAGAAATTACAAAGGCCATGAATCAACTTGATCATGTAACTCAACAAAATGCATCAAACTGTGAGCAAACAGCCAGCTCCGCTGTTGAACTCTCTGCCCAAGCAGATAATTTAAGAGTAGCTGTTGCAGTATTAGTTGAAACAATTCAAGGTCAAAAGGACAACGTCCGTTCTCATAATGCATATACATCGCCAGCACCCGCATCACGTCCAATACCTATAAATTTAAAAAGTATCGAGAACAATAAGGTATTACCTATGAAAAGTATAAAAACGAAATTGGTTACAAATTCTACCGAGAAAAAATTTACTGCCCCTTCTCATAATGATTCAAGATTTAGCGATGTCTAATCGTTAAAAAATATAGTTTATTGATAGCTTTTTTATATTATTTCTCATTGCATTTTTATTGGAAAATAAACTTACTGCTAATAATTTGCAGTGAACGGAGAAGACCAAAATGCTTAAAAATATAAACGATATGAAAGGCTTCCAAATTGTCGCAAATGATTCTGGCACTGACGATGAAACTATTGGGACAGTAAAAGATATTTATTTTGACGATGAAAGATGGGCGGTTAGATATTTAGTGATTGATACGAGAGTTTGGCTTTTTGAAGATTTAGTTTTAATTTCACCCT
>JACMRM010000062.1 GCA_014376445.1 Bacteriovorax sp.
GATCTTGAAATCTGCAAAGGCATCATTGAATTTCTTAAAAAAAGCAACGGGAAGCACTCTTGATGCCGCCAAAGACTACCACAAAGAAAAAGTAGGTAACCTACCTACCGGTAAAGTGATGACGTTGCATTAGAATACTCGTTGGTGCTCTGATGAATTTGAGATTAAATGTTTTAATGGTGAAAAAGTTTGTGTCACTTCTATTCTTGATACTTGTGATCGTGAAGCAATTAGTTTTATAGCATAAGATCGGACGCCTTTGTCAGAGGATATTCAAGAAATAATGTTGAGTACTGTTGAATCTCACTTCAAAGGTAGACGTGCAGATCATCATATTAAGTTTTTAAGTGATCTTGGTGATTGTGCAGCGGTAGTTTTATCGATGATTAATCACTAGTCTGAAGATTATAATAAAACTATACCTCACTTGGCAAGAAGAGTCCGATTTAGTATATTTTAAGTATTAAAAACGGGTAGCCTCAAACGGGGTCCAATACAGTTTTGAGGAAATTTAATGAGCTTGTATTCTATAAAGTTTTTATTTGGTATTATCTTAATCACTTTTACATTTCAAGCTCGTAGCTCTAACATCATATTAGATCCTAGTATAGTTAAAGCACCAAGTATCGAAAACCTTCCAGTGGGGAAAGAAGGTGAAGAAATTCGTTATGGTTTTGAATTACTTTCAAATACTGCTAAATATCTTGGTCCAAAAGGCAGCGTTTCTTCAAACACCAAAACGCGGATGTCTTGTAGTAATTGTCATATGGATGTGGGGCGAAAAGATTTTGGAAATTCCTGGCTAGATTCGCATGGCAGTTATCCACAATACCGTAGCCGCGAAGGTTTTGTTATAACGTTGGCAGAGCGAGCTAATCTTTGTTTTACGCACCCGATGAACGGAAAACCGTTGCCGCTTGATAGTCGTGAAATGCGGGCTATTCTTTTGTATTACAAATGGCTTGGGGTAAATCGTCCAATTCTTTCGAAAGATAAAGATAATCGTTTAGTAAAATTACCTTTTCTTGATAGAGCTGCCGACCCTAAAAAAGGAGCGTTATTATTTAAGACTCACTGCTTGGTCTGTCATGGAGAAAATGGGCAAGGTACACTTTTAACTGATAAAAAATCATATTCAATACCTCCACTTTGGGGCAAAGAATCATATCAAATGGGTTCAAGCTTTAGTCGAGTGAGTGTGCTGGCTCGTTTTATTAAGGCCAATATGCCTTATGGCGCTACGGCCGTAAGTCCGATTCTTGTTGATGAAGAAGCCTGGGATGTTGCAGCTTTTATTAATTCAAAGTCTCGCCCCATGTGGTCAGGAAAACTGCCTTATCCACGTTTATATGAAAAAACCTATGATTTTCCTATCGGTCCTTATGCAGATCCTTTTACCCCGACTCAACATAAATACGGACCATACAAACCAATTATTAATTATTGGGATGCAGATCTTGATGTTGGGGATATTACAAATATTTTTTCACAAGAACATATAATTCTTAGTGCTCAATTCCCTAAAAAATAAAATGAAAATAAAAAACAAAATATTTCTAAACATAAATCTCAACCTTATATTGGGCGCTGTTTTAATCTATTCAATTTCAGGGCTTAAGGCTGAAGAACAAAATAAATCTCCATCTCAACAAGAGCGTGTTCTAAGAACAATCACCGGAAAACCTATTGTTGATTCACCTCAATTACTAGATTGGTCTTCAGAATACGAAGCGAGTACAATGGATATGTCAGATTCAAACGTAAACATGCTTCATGACTTCCATGGAGATATTAACGATTGCGAAATGGCACTAACTACTTACGGTAATTACCATTCAGCTTTGACAGAAATATGGTCTAAGTATTTAAATCTTTTTCCAAAAAATGATCCCCTCAAAAACTGGTTTTACTTTGCAGGAGGACCAGCGATTGAAGAACAAATAAGTTTAGGTTTTATTCAGGTAGGTTCTTTCAAAGTTAGATGCCAACCACAAATCGCCATTATCGGCATGAGGGAATTTCAAAAACTTAAAACAAAAGGCTTAATCGTAGGAGAAGCTATTCCATTTATTGGGCAACGTGAATTTGTTATTTTAGTTAAAAAAGGAAATCCAAAAAAAATCAAAACCGTATTTGATCTTGCGCGACCTGATGTGAGTTTTATAACTTCAAGCCCTATCAAGGAAACGTCCTCATTTGTACTCACAGTTCGGATACTGTATAAAATGGCTCAACTTGAAAAACCAACAAAAAAAGATATTTCGGCCATTGATCTAATAAACCGTATATTTAACACTCGCAACGACAAGAAAAAAGTTAAGTGGCTTGTTGTTAAAAATTTTACACATCGGGCAGTTCCATGGTCAATTGCTTATGGAAGGGGAGATGCCGCTATATTGCCATCCCATATGGCAACTAATATAAAAAAACAATTTGCTGACTTATTCGACATCGTTCATTTAAAAAATGGTGAAGTTAATAAATTATTTTCTGATACCAAATCTGGAAATTTGTACATTAGTCACTTTAATGGAAACTGGAGTACTCGTCAAAAAGAAGCTCAAGCCAAACTTGTTACTCTATTACTATCTGATGAAGTCAGTCAAATTCTTTCAAGATACGATGTTGATAGAGTAAACGAGTAAGTTCAGTTCTTAACATCAGTCTTTTAAATTGTCAGATGTTGATACATAAATTCTTAACCAATCCAGAGAACTTCTTACTTTGCTTCTCACCTCTAACTAGAGCGTGCTGAGCTCTAAATTAGAAAAGTATTAAAATTTAAATTATTTTTATGAGGGCTTATTTGAAATAAGCTGATTTTGCCCCTAAATTTCTTTACTTCTTTAATGAGTCACACCGTAGTTTATCTTTTACAGTAAAGATTGTTTCTGTAGAAAAAATTCCAACAAACTCCAGAAACAAAACATCTCTTGCATTGTTAAAAGCAACTTACAAGGAAATGCATGATAAGTGATTTAGAAATTTTAGTTGTATTTAATGAGATTTTTCATACTGAATTCACTGGAGTTGAAATTGCCCGTGATCAGGTCCCCGAATGGGATTCCATGAAACATGCTGAATTAATCATTAAATTGCAGGAAAAATTTAAATTTTATTTCTAGGCGAGAGACATTTTAAAAATTGCAAATCTCTCATAGATAAAACAGTTTATGCTTAAAGTTTAATTCCTTACTGCTTTCATCGGACATTACCTCTCATTGACTCTGATCCTCTCTCCCCATAAAATTTATGAATGAATAAAAGTTCAAAAATTAACACTATAATTGCGGAAGATTATACTATCAAATATCTGGTTGGTGTAGACGGCGGTGGAAGCGGTACACGAGTAATCGTAACTGATAAAAAATTACAAATTCTAGCAAGTGCTCAAGGTGATCCATCTGCTCTTGGTCAGGGAATAGAAAAAGCATGGCGCTCAATTGTAGATACATTGGCACGTGCATTTCATTACGGTAATATTCCTGTCCCTATGCTTTCAGAATGTGCAATTGGACTTGGTTTATCCGGAGCCAATAATGTTGTCTGGAAAAATGAGTTTTATATGAGAAATCCCGGATTCAAAAACATCATTGTCGATACCGATGGATTTACAACACTTCTTGGTGCTCACAGTGGTAAACCTGGAGTAATAGTTGCTGTTGGAACAGGAAGTGTCGGAATGGTTTTAACAAAAGATTTAAAGCGAAAAGATGTTTCAGGCTGGGGCTTTCCGGCCGGAGATGAAGCAAGTGGAGCATGGCTTGGACTTAAAGCAGCTGCGATCACTCAAAAAACAATTGATGGAAGAAGAGAAGCCTCCGCACTTAGTAATCTGGTTTTAAAATTTTGCGGTAAAGAGCCTGAACAATTTTTGAACTGGTTGGGGAATGCTGGTCAGAACAGCTTTGCACAACTTGCTCCACTGGTTTTTCAAGCAGCTCCAACGGATATTGATGCCAAGAATTTATTAATTTGTGCTGGAATTGAAATTGAACAGATGGCCAGAACGCTTGATCCTGATGAAGTATTACCTTTGTCGATTTGTGGACGTCTGGGTGAAGCACTTATTCCTTATCTTCCAGAATCAACTAAAAAGCGCAACCAAGCTGCTCAGGGTGATTCAACGATAGGTGCTCTGTTGTTAATAGCAGAAGGAAATAAATGAAAACTTTAAAGGCTAATATTTTTCATGAGGGAAAACTTCAGGAAGCCTACATATCTTTCAGCGATAAAATTAATAAAATAGACATTTTAGGTCCAGGAAACACAAATCTGTTACTTGCTGTCCCGGGTTTTATTGATCTTCATGTCCATGGTGGAGGCGGATGCGATATAATGGAGGCAGGAAAGTCTATTGAAACTATCGCTTCAACTCATGCAAAATTTGGAACAACCAGCTTTCTTGCAACAACAATGACATCTCCTTTTGATGAGCTGGAAAAATCTTTTTTAGCAATGAGAGAAACTTTTAGCAAAAAAGATAAAAACCAGGCGAGACTTCTTGGTGTACACTTAGAAGGCCCTTTTATCAGCTCTGAAAAACTCGGAGCACAGCCAAATTTTACTCGTGCAGGAACGCTAAAAGAAATTACACATTTGCATAAAATAGTTCCCATTAAAATTGTTACCCTAGCACCGGAAGTTTTTAATCATCTGGATCTTATTCCTGAATTAAAAAAAATGGGAATCATTGTTCAGATTGGTCATACTAACGGTACTTATGAACAAGGTGTAACTGCTCTTAAGCAGGGAGCTAAAAGTTTTACTCATCTCTTCAATGCAATGTCAGCTTTCCACCATCGTGCTCCCGGAATGTCTGGAGCTGCTCTAGCCCATGCACAATATGCAGAGCTTATTCCTGACCTACATCATGTTCATCCAGGCGCTATTAAAACAGCACTGCGATGTATTCCTAATTTATATTTTGTCACTGACTCAACAGCGGCGACAGGAATGCCTGATGGTGAATATAAATTAGGAAGTCAAAAAGTTCATAAATGTTCAAGTGGAGTTCGCTTGGCAGATGGAACACTAGCTGGAAGTTCTCTTACCATGGATCAGGCCTATAGAAATCTTTTAACATTGGATTTATCTCCAGTCGAAATTTCACATAAACTCTCAGGAATACCTGCCGAGTTAATCAGTGCTGCAAACCGTGGCTCAATCAAAGTCGGCAATTTCACTGATCTGGTACTACTCGACAGTGAAAATAAAATCAGCAGTGTTATTATTGAAGGAGATGAATGTGAGTTCTAAAATGAAATCCGAAGCTCTGGAAGCTGCCGATGTTATCTGTAAGCAATTTCAAGAAAATAAATTACTGTTACTTGATATCTCAAATGAATTAAAGGCCATTAATCCCTATTCGGTTGTAAGCATTGCACGCGGCAGCTCGGATCATGCTGCTCAATATTTAAATTATTTAACGATGGCAAAACTTGGAAAACTTCCTACTTCACTTTCAATGTCTATCCTTACTCTTTATCAGACTAAACTTGATATCAGTAAATCCATCGGCATTGCTATCTCTCAATCTGGCCAAAGTCCTGATGTCGTAAATCCATTAAAATATTTTACTGATCATGGTCCTGGCAGTATTGCTCTTGTAAATGATACAACATCGCCATTGGCAAAAATTGCAAAATGGACAGTTCCTCTTCATGCAGGAGCTGAAAAATCTGTTGCAGCAACTAAAAGTTTTATTGCTTCTTTATCTGCATCTGCTCATTTAGTTGGATCATGGAAAAATGATAAAACGCTATTAGACGGTCTTGAAAGATTGCCGGATGATTTAAGAAAAGCTCAGAAGTGCGACTGGACAAGTGCTATTAGCACATTAAAAAATGCAAAACGAATTATGGTTGTTGGACGTGGCTTTGGATTATCGTTTGCACTTGAAGCAGCTTTAAAATTTAAAGAGACATGTGCAATTCAGGCAGAAGCCTTTAGTGCTGCTGAAATCCAACATGGGCCTCAGGCTTTAATTGAAAACGGTTACCCACTCATTGTTTTTGCAAATCGTGGTCCTGCCCTTCATAGTATGCTTGAGCTTGCAGAAGACATGCGCTTGCGTGGGGCTAAAGTTATTTTAGCTGCCCCATCTTTCGTAAAAGAAAAAGATCTGGAAATTTACTCTGCTCAATGTGAAGATCTTGATATTTTAAGCGCAGCCCAGTCATTTTATTTAATGATTGAAGAGTTATCTAGAAGTCTTGGTTTAAATCCAGATGAGCCAAAACATTTATCTAAGGTTACAAAAACAAATTAAGCTATTTATTATTGATTTGAATATTTTTTGCATCTGTAGAAATGAGCTGATTAATTCCACTAGAAATAACCTCAGCAATAAAATACAAGCGATAGCTTCCGTTCGGAATATTTCCAGTCCTGAACCCCATCAACATTTTCTCTGCCCAATTTGTTGTCCCATTTTGATAAACAACATCCCCAGCTTCATTTCTCACAATCAAACTGATATTTTTAGGTGGAATCTTACTATCCCCTGTCTTTACAACAAGCCCCAAAATAATTCTTCCCGAAAGTGGTTTAGACAGATCAATAAGATCCCCACTCCACTCAATTGAAAGCTCGCTGATTTTATTCGCGATGAAAACAGTAATCGGAATACTATGCCCATCTCCTGATGCCAATGAAAATTCATATTTTCCTTCCGGAAGATCCTTTGTCTCTAGTACGCACGATGAATTTTCTGCTTCGCAATTAACTGCTAGGATATTTTCTTTCTCTGACTTAATCTCTAATTGAACAGTCGATGATCCTGAAGATTTATAATTCAATGATATTTTGCCACTTACAAAATCGTCATTCTTTAATTCAGTAAACCCGATTTTATTTTCAGTCTCTCCAATCTCATACTGCCATGTTAAATTAGCAATACCTGAAGGATCACTATAAGCAATCCATGCATATCCATGCTCACCCCAATCTTCACCCCATGAATTTTTAATCAGCCATGCTTCTTTCACATCATCAAATCCTACAAGAGCGACAGCATGTCCACCGACCTTCTTGCTATTTTTAGTTTTGTAGACTCCACCTTTATAATAAAGAAAATCTTCTCTAGCATTTAAAGTTGTAAGCAGCGGGCCTTTCTTGAGTGCAGCCTTAACTTTTTTATCACTACCGCTCCAATGAGTACTTGGCGTAGATACACGCGAAATTTTAATTGTGCGTGAACTTTGATTCGCACAATAATTCTCAGAACACATTCCATTTTTTCCGGTAGAACCCAGAAAATAAGGTGCGCATGATAAATCTGCAACACCAGCAGCTCTTAGACGATAAGAGGCCCAATCAGGCATCCATCCAATATCACAACTTCCCTGACCGCAGTCAAAGAGCATCTGTTGAGAAAACTGAGGCTTTAGCCACGATAAATTATTTGTAATTGCGTATTGTCCTTCAAGAACAGCGATAGCGGCAAAAGCGACACATGAACCGCAGTTGCCTTGATTACTTATTGGTGAAAGCCAATTTTGATCTTTTACGTTACGCCAGTCCCATTTTTCTTTCACAGCGTTTTCTGAATATGTCAGAGTATGTTCAGGTGTAACTAATCTATTGCCGAATATTTTCTCGCGTTGGAATTTAGTTAGTCGCGAAACAGATGTTTCACCCTTTAACCATTCATCTGCAAATGATTGATCGATTGCTGTGAACAAAATGAAAATAGTAAATAATAACTTCATAAAATACCCGACAATCTCAATTAACTATTAATTCCCTAATGAAAATCTAAAAATATGATGTCATGAATGCTAAAAAATGAATCACATAAAGTATTACATCTGATTGCATTTTCGTAAGGGTTTTAGATGATGTTTACCAGAAAATGATCGTGGAGGAATTGAAATGAAAAAATTATTATTGGCAGCTACTATTTTAGCAGCGTGCTTTAATGCATCAGCAGCTTCTGTATTTATTTTCCCGACATGCAATGCTTTTCAAGGTGAGTGCACAATTTACAACAGTTCAGGAAAAGACATTAACTGCAATATTCAGTTAAGTGGCATGACTCAGAAAGGTCGTCCGGTTAATGCATTCGAATACAGGATGCTTTATCAGGGAATGATTGCATGGATTAGAGTTTTCAACACTGATGCAAATGATCCGATTACTTCGCTTCAGGGAACTGCAAACTGCAATACGATCAACTAAAACAAAAAGGCTCCCATAGGAGCCTTTTTAAGTATATGGATCAAAATTTGATTCTAAATTATTCATAGAATATTCTTTTTCACAGTAAAACGGTGAGTAAACCAGCTCTATTTTTATCCTGTCAGGGTCTTCAAAAAAAAGCGAATAATAGTTTTTATCGCCCGTAGCTCCTTCTGAGTATAGAGTCTTCAATCCATTTTTGAGAAGTATTTCACGATAAAAATCATCTACGATTTCTTTGGTTTCAGCATAAAAAGCAAGATGATTTAATCCAACTCTTTTTCTGTGAAAACCTGTTTGCATGTGCTCGTCCTCAACAGGACCTAAAATAATTTTCAATGTCCCATCTGTATAAGTTGTATGATCAGTTCTGCTGATTAATTTTTCCCAGCCAAGGCTGAGTAAAATTAAATCATAAAAACGAACACTATCTTTATAATTGAAAACATTGAGTTCAACATGTGAAAGCTTAGTTCTCTTGATTCCCCACTGCCACTTAGGTTTTTCACCCCAACGAAAGCAAACCAAAATCAATGCCATCAAAAGAATAGGAACAGAGGCCCATGTATAAAAATATTGAGTTGATTTTTCGAACTGCAAAGCTTTGGCAGACAATCGTATACAAATTGGAATGACGAGGACGATAAGTGTGACAAGCCATCCTTCCCAGGTAATTGGAGTCCATCCCCATCCATAAGTCTTTCTTCTAAACCATAATTTATTTTTTTTCATTGGCATCATTTCTCACCAAACATTTCAAGAATATTTCCCGAAGGATCTTTGAACATAAACCACCAGTCTTCGTCGCCAATTTTTTGAGGTTCAGTGTGGAGCAGCTCCACGCCGCCTTTTTTAAATTCATTATATACATTATCAATTGAAGCAACGATAAAAGCTACAGACGAACGTGTCGAAGTGGTCGCAAGATTCGTTTTAGTGTTTCCGCCTTCAATGTAAACATTTACGGTTCCGCAAGTTCCCCAGCATCCTTTCTCGCCAATCTTTGCTTTCATATCAAAATTTAAAAATTTATGATAGAACTGTACCGCTTTATCGTAGTCTTCAGTATAAATAGTAACAACTCCAATTCCTTGAATTTTTGCCATAAATCCTCTTTGAATTAATGCTGAATCATGTTGTCTGGAATTCCAAAGAAGAATTCACGAGTCGTATTATGTGAAGAAAGATAAACTTTTCCATTTTGAAGTGAAACATAAGCACTATCTATAAAATAACGATTAAGTTTTGCAGCGTCAGTACCTTTAAGTTTATAAACCTGAACATCGCCGATTTTTTGAAAACTTTTCATTGGAATATTAAAAGTACATGAACCATAAACATCGTTTGTTCCGTTTCTGATAGCATCACACTCAAGACTAAAACCATTTTCTTCAATATATTTTCTTTCATCAGTTCCAATCATTGATCTCCAGAGCAAACCTGCTTCGTATGGAGGAATGATTCCATCATCTTCAACAGAAATAGAAAGAATATTGAGATCTTTTATTAGAACGGCATTGAAATGAGTTTGAGAAAAGGCGCTTGCTGAAAAGAGAAGTACAAAAAGACTTAGATACATTTTCATTTTACAACCTTGGGTATTAAACGGCGCAATTTCATGAGTTTGCCACTCAGTTATAATAATACATTTTTATCTGGGTTATTCAAAAATAGTTAGTAAATTAGTTTTTGCGGACGGTCGTGTTTCCACAATTAAAGAGGCTCCCGAAGGAGCCTTAATTTTTGATTAATGAAGTTGAACTGAAACGGCCTTCGAAACCCCTGGCTCCTGCATCGTTACTCCGTAAAGAGTGTCGTTAAGCTCCATGGTCTTTTTGTTGTGAGTGATCAGAATGAACTGAGAGTCACTGCTCATTTCTCTAAGAAGCTCGTTAAAGCGTCCAACGTTAGCGTCATCTAGAGGAGCATCAACCTCATCTAGAAGACAAAATGGAGAGGGCTTAACCAAGAATATTGAGAAAATTAGACTTACAGCTGTCATGGCCTTTTCGCCACCTGACATAAGGTTAATGTTCTGCATTTTCTTGCCAGGTGGTTGGGCAACAATATCAATTCCGCATTCAGCGTCGTTGATATCTCCAACAATCTTCAGGTCAGCAGATCCACCACCGAAAATGATCGGGAATACTTTCTGGAAGCGAACGTTAACTTCATCGTAAGCCGCCTGGAAGCGTGCTTTTGATTTTTCATCAATATGCGCGATCGCTTTTTGCAGGTCTTCAAGCGATGACTTAAGTTCTGTTTCCTGAATTTTCAGGAAATCAGCGCGAAGTTTTTGACGATCGTAATCTTCAATTGCTTGCCAGTTAATATCACCAAGTCGAGCAAATTCATTTTTGTAGTTTTTAAGTTTTTCAATCGCTTCTTTCAGGTCCTGCCCGTAACGACGAGCGAATTCGAAATCTTTTCTGTCGATTTCTTTCATTCCTTCTTCTGTTTCAGTCCAAAACATTGAGCTTATGTCTTTTAGTTCTAGGTAATCATTCTCTTCGTAAGAAAGGAAACTGCCTAAAACGTGTCGAAGATCAATCTGATATTTTTCGAACATGTTTCTATTGTTTTGCTCTTCTTCAATGATGTACTGAGAAAGTTTAACTTCGAATTCAGAAATCTCTCTCTGATTTTTGTTCATCTTTATGTTGATTTCTTTAACTTCGTCTTCTCTATCTTTCATTGAAAGAAGCAATTGTCCCAAACTGTCTTTTAAAAGATTCAAGACATCTTCTTTATCACTTAGAACCATTCCAGATTCTTTATTTGCAGCTTCTAAGTTTGCAAGTTCAATAATGATCTGGTCAATTTCTGAATTGTAAGTTGCAACAAAAGTGTTGTTGGATTCAAGACGTTGATTTAAACGTTCGATCTGGCCATTTAAATCATCGATCTGAGAGTTTAAGCTCTTCAGTGTTGATTCGAAAGAGCGTGCTTCAACTTGTCTTTGAAGAAGAGACGATCTTTCTTCTTCAAAAGA
>JACMRM010000063.1 GCA_014376445.1 Bacteriovorax sp.
ACATTGGGTCCGGAACAATAACTTCATCGCCTTCTTCAACGATACACTGGTAGCAAACATAAAGAGCGTGCATTGCTCCGTTTGTGATTGAGATGTGCGCTGGTTTAACCGGGATTTTATTTTGAGCATTTAATTTAAGAGCAAGTGTTTCTCTGAGCTCTGGAATGCCGTTGTTAGGAATATAATGAGTTTTATTGTCTTTAAGTGCTTTTTCGATGCTCTTTTTAACGTTTGGATGAACGTCAAAGCTTGGGTCGCCCGATTCAAAACGATAAATCTTTTGCCCGTCTTTTTGTGCTTTTAAAAGTTTTTCTCTAATGACGACAATTTTTCCCAGTGAGATGTTATCCAAGCGGCTCATGAAATCTCCAACGGATAGTGATGATATTGGTCGGGTTTATTTTGCCTTTAAAATCATGCTTTTCCAATGGGAAAAAAATATAAATTAAAAATGCTATTTTTTCCTTCTGACATAAGTGAAAAATATCTGAGACAATCAGTAAATGGGCAATATGAACTTTTTAAAATTCGCCATACTTTTCTTGTCGGCCATTGTTATGAGCAGTGCTTATGCTGAATGTGTTGATGGGAAAATTAAATATCAAGTGAAAGGAAAAGAAGTTATTCATATGGAAAGTTATTGTTATGACAGTGACTTGCAGATTTTTATGTCGTCAAGGCCATGTGTGAAAAAAGATTGTCAGTCCAAGAATCTTGGAACTATAGATGTGAAAATAAGTGAAATTGCCGGAGAAAGAGGGTCACTAGGTTTTAAAATATGTGAAAAATTTCATGGTACTCCCCAGATTATTGAGTACTGGGGAAAAAATAATTGGGTTCAAAGCTCGCGTTGTCTGTTCAGCGACGGCTCGTTCATTGATACTGCTTCATTGTCCCAAAAAGTAAAATATCAGGATTAGCTTGAAAAAATGATCAGACTCAAAGCATTTACTCTTTTATTTGCAGGTCTTCTTCTGCTGATGAATTCAGCATTGGCGGAAGGTTTACCTCTTGAGTGCAAAGCTTCCGATAGCGATAAAAAAACCAAATCAATAGATCTGCGATCTGAAATGCCTCCGCTTAGAGATCAAGGAAGCATCGGCTGGTGTTATGGATTTACTGCTGCAGATTTGATGAGTCATTATCTTTATAAAACTAAAGGCAAATCACTTTTAAATCCAAAAAATGAGGACTATCTTTCTAAGAAATTTAGTGTTTCAGCAATTGGTGTTTCGACGGCCTATAATGAATCGGTACGGGTCGGTTATAATAATGATCTTCGTGGAAAAATGTTAACTGAACTTCAAAAGCTGAATAAAAAAGTTTTTCCGGAAGGAGGAACCGTTGCAGAGGCCATCAAAATAGCTGCAGCAAAAGGAATTTGTTTTGAAAAAGATCTCTCTGCCGACGACTTCAGTTACGTCAATGACTATAGGTGTGCAATTAAGAATAATTGTGTGGCCGCAGATATTTTTAATATTGTCTACGATACCCCGGGAGAAGCGGCCAGCTGCAATGACCTCTTTAGTATTCAAAAAATGTTTTCAACTCTCGATATAAAAACAATTCAAAAAATTCTTGCAACCTCTGCCCGTGAAAATGCTATCAATAATCTGGTCAATGCCAGTTGCGGAAATCGCTTTGCCAACACTAAATTCGACATGCAAAAAGGTCCTGTCGTACAGGCCTATAATCTGGGCGGTATAAATACTCCGGCGATACTGATGGCCTCCATGGACTTGGCCCTTGATAAGGGAGTTCCGGTTGGCATCTTATATTTTTCAGATTTTTTAACCCGTGAAGAAAAATCACAGACTCTTAAACATGCTTCAACAATTGTGGGAAAGCGCTTTAATCCCAAGACCTGTGAAGTCGAATATATTTTAAGAAATTCTTGGGGTACCGGATGCGGCAACTATACAAAGGATAATCCCGTATTCAATCAATGTATTGATGCTTTGAAGCCGCTTTTTAAAGCAGGTGATCATGATAAAAAAGCACAGCAGGATTACTTCAACGGAGTCCTTGCCTGCCGTAAAAATAATCCGCCTTTGCCACGAAATTCCCGCATCCTTTGTGATGAGGCCAGCAGTCATGTTATTATCCGTAAAAGTGACCTGGAAAAACAGGTCTACAATCTGACTATGATTAAAGAAGATGAGCGTTTTTAATAGATAGAAAATCCACCACTTTTTTTTACATACTCATTAGAAGTTCATTTTGTGCTTTGATATTGTAACAAACATCCCAGTGACCATGGTCGCGGGCCCTGTACTTTAATCCGTTCAGGATTTCTTTGTCTGATTCCTTAGGTGGTTGATGGATTTAGGTTTCATTAAATTCTGCGAAAACTTTTGATGATAAGAGAAGTATAAAAAACAAAACAATAAATTTAGTTATAATCAGTCCTTTGATTAAATGAAACTGAATTTATTGTTTAATAATTGAATCGATTAAAAAAGTGAAAAACCGCATTTTTTCTTAATAAAACTGTCAAGGCCCGCATCTGTAGCATATTCTGTCTTGATAAGAACATTGTTTTTCGTGTAGTCAGTGTACCAGATATCCTTTGAAGGTATTTTGCAGTCGGGAAAGCCTTTTTTAGAAACAGTTGCCGTCGTAATAGACGGTGCACGGCCACCGCCCTTGGTCTCTATATCGCCGTAAGGAAGATCACCTGATTTATCTGCTCGGATCATGACTCCTGCGCCTGTGTATTTAACAGCAGCTGGAAGTGCTTTTTTGTTTCCACTCTGTGCCATTTTTCCTTCAGTGAAGACACCGCCAATAACTTCTTTCGTCGTGGCATCGTATTTTACAATTTCTTTATTTGGAAGAGTCACTGTCAGCTCATTTCCTTCTTTTTTAATTGAAGGAAGAATACTGCGCGGGAAAAAAAGCATAATGCTGTAAGTAGTGTGGCTTGTTGTATCGTCTGGTGCATCGACTACCATGACTTTCATGTCAGACTTTGCACGGTCATCAAACTGAAACTCGAAAGTTCTGTTGATGTAGTATTCGTTATTTTTCACGATATTATTCGAGCCGCCGTTCGTAAGCTTGAATTCTTCAACAGCGCCTTTGTATCGGCACGTCTCCCATGGATTGTTATCTATCTGAGCACAGCTAGGGAAGTAGTCATCAATTTTTCTTGGAGTATCTCTGAATGGTGCTACAAAGTCTGTTTCTTTATAGGACTCTTCACCTGTCTGGGAAAGTGTTTGTTTAGAAATATTTTCTTCAGGTGGACAGTCTTTATTATTTTTTGCAGAAGTTGAATCACCAATTTGTTTTGATTCTAAAAGTGCCTTTGCTTGTCTTGCTGTTTCAATCACCGCATGCTCCCCAAGGTCGCGGCTTGCGGCCACATTACGCGTAATAAGAGCGCGTGCTTCATTTGGTTGTGCAGCTTCAGGTGTCACTTCTTTTTTTGATTTTTTACCAGTCAGCGCGAGCGAGGGATTCGCTTTGTTGTAATAGACCCAATATGTTTCACCGTTCTTAGCTCCGCCAGTGATCTTCATCTTAATACCGGCATTTCCCGAAGAAAATTTTTTCACTTCAAGCACTTTTCCGGCCGTTCCTTTTACCAGATTGGTCTGGATGTTTTTTGTGTATTTCAAAAAGTCAGGATTGGCCCTGCCATTTAAAAAAGTAGTGAGCTCCACTTCCTGACCGACGTCGAAGCCGAAAAGAGTGGCCAAGGATAGGGAGAGTAAAATAGTCGGTAGTTTATTCTTCATATGTCATTATATGCCCAAATAAATCGATTACTAATAGAGATAAAAATGCCGGAGTAAAATAGTTTTTATGAAAATATGAAAAGTAAGCTAAAATATTAATTAAATTAGACGAGAAGCATTTACAATATAAGAGTCATATATAAAATACGATACTTACGAAGACAAGGAGTCTCACGATGGAATTGATGCATTTATTTAAGCAAGGTGGCTTTATCATGTATCCGCTTTTGATTTTTTCAGTTGCGGTATGGACTGTAGCTATTCAAAAGAT
>JACMRM010000064.1 GCA_014376445.1 Bacteriovorax sp.
GGGCCCAGGAGCTATTTTACAAGCTTCAGAACAAATTGATTTTTTCGATCTTGATTACGTCGATGCTTACCAGGTAGGACTCTTCATGAAAAAAGAAAGCACAAAAATCAGAAAACTAAATACTGAAGGCCGCGCTCTTGCAAAAAAAATCATCGACGCTGACGACGCATCGATGGCAAAAAGCAAAGTACTTCAAGCAAGCCTGAAAAAAATAAACGCTCTTTGCGAGCAGTTGAATGACGAAGTTTATGCCCAGACAAAAGCGCATTTAGATAACGATCAAATTTCTGTTGTTGTCGGCGGTGACCACGCAACTCCGTTTGGTGCAATTAAAGCCTACGCTGAAAAATACCCGGGAATGGGAGTGCTTCACTTTGATGCTCACTCTGATACACGTATTGCTTATATGGGGTTTACAAATTCTCATGCGACAATCATGCATAACGTGATGGAAAAAATTCCTCAAGTTGGAAAGTTAGTTCAAGTTGGAATTCGAGATTTCTGTGAGCAGGAATTCGAATACACGAGAGACAATAAAAAAATTGATATTTACTTCGATCAGCACCTTACTCAAAGAAAACTTAACGGTGAATCTTTTATGAAGATTGCGCAGGAGATTGTTTCGAAACTTCCGAAGCAAATTTATATATCATTTGATATCGATGGTCTTGATCCAAGATTTTGTCCCAATACTGGGACACCAGTTCCAGGTGGATTAGATTACCCTGAAGTGATTTATATGATTAATGAAGTTGTAAGATCAGGCAGACAGCTTGTTGGATTTGACCTGGTAGAGGTTGCACCTTCGATTAAGAATAAGACTGATGAATGGGATGCTAACGTTGCAATGAGATTGCTTTACAAGATGACTTCAGCGTCGCTTGCGAGCATGGGGCATATCAAGATCAGAGATCAGAAAAAGTAATAATCACAACAAAAAAGGGCCGCAATATTACTTGTGGCCCTTTTTTAAACACTCCGTTTTAAATAAGCTTTCTTCATAATTTATTAAATGAGCACGCACGCACTAGTATTTGCCCAGGCGGAGCATCTTTGGCATAAGCTCCAACTGTCGCAATCATAAAGGCCGCGGCCACTGCATATTCTGCCGAATTCCTAACGATAGACTCTCTTAGTAAACCTCCAGTAATTGCATCAGCGATCGCAAATACTGTAACAAGTGCAATACAAGCACTCCAGAATGAATACTGGATTGGTGTTTCACTGTTAGTTTTTGTCATATGCATAGACGGTTCTCCTATCGCGAAATCTACCGGATGGTTTGGTTGGTAGATGCGATGGACTCAGTATAGACCCGCTTTGGATTTTTACGAAATTTAAGCTTATGAGGCTGGGATATTGCAAGGTTATGGAAAATTAGTACGAGGTTTTTATCAAATATTGTGCCCATTTTTAGAGGACAACTCCAACTCTCCATGAGAATATTTATCCATGAAAAAGACAATCCTTTTTATCGCAATTCTCCTCATCACCTTTTCTTGTGCCTCTAAAAAAACAAGAAATAAACCTCCCCATGCTCCGGCACAAGATCAATACTGGAATGACATCACTGATGAATCGAGAGATGCACACGCGAGGATTACAGACGTGATTGAAGAAAATAATCCATCTTTATACAATGAGATTTTATTAGACTCAAAAGATCCCATGCTTTCTATGTTCTGGGGCAAGAGCATGAACTTCGATTCAGGTGCAAGCAAACAAATCGTCGACACTGAAATAATCAAAGAACTTCAATCCCTCTTCAGCATAAAAAACGACAACAAAATTGTTCACGCAGGAATCATGCATACGTACGGCTACCTCTTCAGCACTATCGACACTCCTTATGGATACAAAAGAAAAAGATGGATCTCGCCGACTTTGAATAAAGGCTTCAACCTCGCAGGTAATAGTCTTTCACCTGACACCTTAGAAGGCGGACTCCTTTCAAACGTCACCTACTTCACAGGTATGCTTGCTCTTGCAGATAAGACTCAGTTGGCACTTTTAAAAAATGTCTCCAATGAAGTATTCACGTATGATTATTCAAAGCTCTCCGTTGAAAGACTTGAGGAATCGACGAAGGATTACACAATTGTAACGAGCCTGGTGAAGCTACCTAATAAGGTTGATAATGACGACAATGAGTACCTACTGATTTATTCGGTTGATGATCACAGAGTTCAAAAAGAGCTGCTGATTACGGCCTTCCCAATCAATACCGACGCTTATAAAAAGATCGTGGCGCCTGAATCTCTGGGAGCAAATCAGAAGATTACACTCCGCTATAATGCTTATTTAGATGGGGGGGAAAAAAACTTTATAGGGACCCGTAAGCTCGTTAAAAAAAAGTAGACGGTATAAGAAAAACTAATTAAATTTATCGCAAATACTACTTCTCGGAGGACTTGCATGAGATCACTGATTGCGCTTCTTGTACTGGCCGTATCTTTTTCAGCTTCTGCTTTTGTACCAGAACACCAATGTATTGACGTTAAAGGAAATGTAATTGATTCGTCTCTCGCTACTGTTACAAAAATCATGCACTACAATTCTAATCGCCCGCAAATTTACATCGCAGGATCAATTACTAAGGTTGAATCTGAAGATCACTCAGGACTTCCGCACCAAAAATTTACAGTAAAAGTTTCTAACGATATCAATTTAGAAATTGTTTCGAATCTTGATTTCGGCCGTATCCCTCTGGTTGTTGGACAACAAGTTTCAGTATGCGGAGAATATTTGCACGTTGGACAGGGAATGGTTCACTGGACTCACTTCGATCCACACGGTGGGCATGCTGATGGCTTCACAATCCTTAATGGGATACTTTACGGTGATAAAGAAGTACCGGTAAACTAGTTTTACAGAATACTGCTTTCGATCCTTGCATCTTTTACGTTTTGAAGCTCGTTTGTTTTCTCTACAACGACAGTGTTTGATGGGTAAGCGAATTTTACTCCCACAACTTGCGCGAGCTTCAAAATTTCAACAATCATTTTATGTCTCTCACTCAACTCCACTTCACCCTGCGATGTCTTGAAAAAAATGTTGAATAAAATATTGATGGATTTATCCGTTACGTCGTTGATGTACACCTGAGCGATTGAAGGGTCAATTAATGGATGGATCTTACACATGTATCTAAGTCTTTCACAGAACTCTTCCAGCTTTTCAATCGGAGTCGAGTAATCCATCTGCAAAAAAGTTTTGAATCGTCTCGATCCTCGCATCCCGTAGTTGTCGATCGCCATATTTGCAAGAACGTTATTTGGAAGGCTCACCAGTGACTGGTGCGGAGTTCTGATACGGGTACTTCTAAAACCAACTTCTTCAACTGTTCCTTCAAGCCCTTTATCTAAAAAAACATAATCGCCAATGAGAAACGGACGATCCATGATAACTGTGACCGAACCGAACAAATTTGAAATCGTATCTTTTGCTGCAAGAGCAACGGCCACCCCCCCGATTCCAAGACCGGCCAGAATACTTCCGATATCAAACGTCAGAGAGTGCGCTACGAGAATCGTTCCAAAGGCAACAACGAGCACTTTCGAAGTTTTAGAGAGCATCGGAACAAGTACATCATCAAACTTATTATGGGTGTCTCTGGCGATCTTCATGAAGTGCATACTAATCAAGTCAACGATCTTTAGTGATGACCACACAGAAGTAAATGCTATGAGAATATAAAAAGCACGGATTAAAACATTATACGTTTCAAGCTCAAGCTCCAGCGTTCTTATTCCGCCCATCCAGACGAGAGAAAAAGCGAGCAGGCCGAAAGGCAACGTTGATTTGTAATGATTTTTTTCTTTAAAATCCAGCGATTCTTTTTTCACCAGGTCGTGGATGTAGATGGTCGTTAAAAATCTCATCAAACTTAAAGCTAAGATTGAAAAAATAAAAACAACTAAAAGTCCAAGCCACTGCCCTTTGCTGAACATCATGAACTCTTCAGATGTCCACTCAGGCATATAATTTTTCAATCTGGTTTTCCAGTTCTTATATTCGACGACTCCTTCAACAACCTTTAGGTGCGAAACCGTTGTATAGAGAGCTCCGATTGTGGTTACAGTTTCAGGAGAAAATCTCCATGCACCATCAGCATTTTTTTCAATAGCGATTTCAGCTTCAATTGTTTTATCACCATCCCGAATCGCCTGTTTTCTGAAATACCACTTACTGCCGTTATGATCTTCTGGAATATGTGAGTAATCTACTTTAGTAATTCTATCGAGAGTGTTGATAAGTTTTTCAGCTGCCTGCCTTCCCACCATCTCTCTTTCTCTTTCATCAATTTTTGAAAGGTTAAAAGTTCTTGCGGCCTGATCGAAAAAAGCTTTTGAATTGCTGCTGCCTTTTTTTACTTCATCCATGGATTCCATGAATGTACGCATTGTTTCCTGCGGGCTTTTTAATTTTTCAAGTTCTTCATACCTGATGTAAGAAGCATCCTCGGTCACTGCTGCAGCTTTTTCTTTTACTGGTGCCTGTTGAAGAATGATTTGTGCGTGAAGGGTGAGTGAAAGAAATGAAAAAAGAAAAATCGATAAAGTGCGATTGAACATTGCATGGTCCTTGCGTTGATAACAAAAATTAATTTACCCCGAAGGTACTTTTGGGTCAAGGAGCGATGCCTGAGTTAAGCACTTTAGTAATAATAAAAATTCTCACTATTACTATCATTGCATTTACACAAACAATACTAGGAGTAGGCTCAATATTGTTAAACCTTTTCTCAAGGATGAGAACATGAAAACAGCACTATTACTCGGACTACTCTTCTCCGGTTCTATCGTCAAAGCAAATGTTGTAACAGAATCCTTTTACATTAAAAATTCTAATCCACAATATTTACAACTTCTAAAAACAAGACCAGAGCTTACAATCGATCACGTTGAAGCAGGCGGCTTTGAACTTTACGGGCCCAAAGGTCTTGGAAAATTCTTAACAACAAACAACATCCCTCATTTTTCTATGAAGATTGCTTCTTTATCTGCAGTTAGAGGATACCCGTCACCGGAAGAAACAGCGACAGAATTAAAATCAGTCACTGACAAATATCCTAACCTCGCGAGAATGTTTTCTATCGGTAAATCAGTTAAAGGACGTGACCTTTGGATGGTTAAGCTTTCTAAAAACGTAAAAGTGGATGACAACCGTCCAGAGTTTAAATACATCGCAAACATGCACGGTGATGAAATCGTCGGCCGTGAATTGATGGTGAAACTCATTAAAGATCTTTTAGCAAATTACGGAAAAGATCCGGTTATTACAAACCTTCTTGATAGATCACAGATTTATATTATGCCTTCAATGAACCCGGATGGAGCGGCCAGCGTGACTCGCGGAAATGCGAAGAATATTGATTTGAACCGCGACTTCCCGGACTTTTCGACGAGCGACAATAAAGATATCACTGACGGCCGTGCTCCTGAAACAGCAGCTGTAATGAATTGGCAAAAAGATCGTCACTTCGTTTTATCAGCAAACTTTCACGGTGGTGCTGAAGTTGTAAATTACCCATGGGATACGAAAGCAGACAAATTCCCCAATGAAGCTTACATCAAAGAACTTTGCCTTGAGTACGCTGGACTTGCACCATACATCGGAGCTTCAACAGCTTTTGACAACGGAATCACAAATGGATTTGCCTGGTATGAGGTAAACGGTGGGATGCAAGACTGGAGTATTTTCTACAAAAAAGATCTTCAGATCACAATCGAAGTTTCGAATACAAAATGGCCTGAATATTCAACGGTAGATTATTATTATGCTCAGAATAAACCAGCATTATTAAAATTTATGGAACGAGCAATTCCTTAAGCTTCTTCAGACGAATACGCTTATCAAGTCCGGCATTGGAGGCCGCGAATGAGAGAAGCGTATTCATCCTTTCGAGATTTAGCCAGTCGGCTTTTTCCGGATCACCTTCTTTAAAATTCAGCGGACAATAATCCAGAACATTTTCACTCGCTACGTATAACGGCAGCCCCTGCGTACGGCAGATCAGCGGGCGGGCTTCATAGGCCGTGCATTGATCATTGTATAAAAAAGTGCAATAGCTTTGCTGGTTGGGTGTATTCCACAGCTCTCTTAAACGGATTTGTTCTTCCGGTGCCTGCGCTTTAAACCAGTCAGTAATTCTCTCGGCTTCAATTTCAAAAACACTGATATCGGTCTGACAGCATTTAGAACAGCCCTTTTTGCATTCCATCTTTAAAGCATGCTTCTCTGCAATTTTATCAAAAAAACCGGAAGCATTTTCATGTAGGCTGACTATGGGTTTATTCATCATGATTGTGGAATTATCCCCGCTGTTGCTTCAAGCAATTTCTGGTTCAAGATCGCCTGAATTTTTGCTTTCTCGGAATTCCTTTTACTGTCCAGATATAAATTCAAGCTTGAGAGAACATCCAGGTTCGTTACTAATCCCAACCGATAATCTTTAGTCGTTTCATCATAACTTAATTTTGCTTTCTGAAGGGCCGTATCAAATGCTTTTAACTGATCAGCATAGCGGTGGAAGATTTCATATTTTTGAGTGACATCAATTGTGACGCTTTTTTGATAATCAGTTAATGCATACTCAGCTGAAACTTTTTTCTCAATCGCTGTTCTCCCCTGCGCCTGGGAAACTCCTCCTTCATAAAGAGGAATGATTAAATTTAAACCAACATCCCAGTCAGAATTTCTATCGCCAGTTGATCCGCCTTTTTTAAGCGCGTACCAGTTAGAAAGTAAATCCAGTTTTGGAAGATAGAAAGAGTCGGCGATCTTCACATTGCCCTGGAGCTGCTTGATTTCCAGCTGTTTATTTTGAACATCTTCACGTCCAAGTGCGAGCTTCAGGTATTCGTCTAACGTCTTTGCAGAAGGAGATTGTTCCATATTCACATCGGCAATCTGAGATTTATTTAAACCTGTAAGAATGATGAAGCGAGCTTCGCTTTGCTTTAAAAGACCATGACCGTTTGAAGTCTGTGCATCGACACTGGCAAGCTGCGCCTCTGCCTGAAGAAGCTCGCCTCTTCTAGACTTTCCGATCTGCAGACGCTTTTTAATTTCGTCCGAACGTTCCTGACTTTGTTTTTTTAACAAATCAAGATTTTTAATATCGCTAACATTCAGAAGGTAGGAGTAGTAAGCATCAACAACTTCCATGTAAAGATTTACGCGGTCAATTTGTATCTGATTTTTTGAAATTTGAATTCCAGTTTCAGCATTTTCAATCAACTTACTGTCACGGCCTCCGTTATAAATACTTGTCGAAAGGTTTAGCCCCAGTGTTTTCTGATCTTCATACAACTTCTGCTTAAGATAGGTCCCACGGATCGATAATGTAGGCAAATAGGTTCCCTGACCGACATTTACGGCTTCATTACTCTGCCTTAGTCGCGACTCATTGATATTGTCGGACTGGTTGTTCAAAATAGCGCTGTTAAAACTCTCGCCTAGTGAAATGGCGTAAGAATTTGAAACGAAAAGTAGAGATAAAAGGCTTGTAAAAATAATTTTCGATGGACTCATTAGTCATTCCGGTAAAAAAAGCTTTTTTTTAGCTGGGGCTATTAAAACAGAGGCAGGCCATAGTGTAAATATCGCTATAATCTCTCTACCAATATTCTTTGTTCAGTGCTAAAAGTGTAAGCAAATTGTAATTGAGAGTTATACGGTAAATTTCTAAGAGGGTTTCATGAGAATTAAAAATAATCTTTTCTCGCTTGCCTTAATTTGTTCAGCTTTAACTTTTCCGGCCATCTCAAGTGCTGCGCCGCTAAAAATTGGTATGGTTACAGATGTGGGTGGCGTTAATGACCAGTCGTTCAACCAATCTGCATGGGAAGGACTTCAAAGAACTAAAAAAGAGCTGGGAAACAAAGTCAGTTACCAGGAATCTAAACAGGACGCGGATTATCCCGCGAACTTAGAAACTCTATACGATGCAAAAAACGACCTGATCTGGGGTATCGGATTTAAAATGGCCGACGCTATTTTATTAGCTGCCAAACAAAACCCTAAACAAAAATATGCCATCATCGATTACTCGTATGGCGCAAAAACTCCACCGAACGTTGTTGGAATTATGTTCAAAGCTGAAGAAGGTGCGTTCCTTGCGGGGTACATCGCTGCAAAAATGAGCAAGACAGGAACCCTTGGATTCATCGGCGGAATGTCTGTTCCGATCATCCACAGTTTCCAGTACGGATTCAAGGCCGGAGCAAAATACGCTAACCACAAAATTAATATGCTTGAACAGTACTCTGAATCATTCACTGATGCAGCTAAAGGGAAAGCGATTGCCAATCAAATGATGGGCAAAGGCGCTGACGTAGTCTTCCATGCTGCTGGTGCGGTTGGTGACGGTGTTATTGAAGCGGTAAAAGAAAAAGATAAAATGGCAGTCGGTGTAGACCGCGACCAGAACTATCTTGCCCCTAAAAACGTCATCACTTCAAGTATGAAAAGAGTCGACAATGCTATCTACAATGTTGTGAAAGATTTCAACAACAATGCTTTCAAAGGCGGAACAACAATCGAGTACGGTCTGAAAGACAATGCTGTTGATGTTGCTCCCTCAACAACAAAAATGGTTCCATCAGTTCTTTTAGAAGAAGTTGCTAAAATTAAAAAGAACATTATTGCAGGAAAAATTAAAATTCCAGCGACAGAAAAAGCTTATGAGTCTTACGCTAAAACATTAAAATAATGCTGGCGTTAGAATTAAAAAATATTTCAAAAACATTCGGCGTTTTTAAGGCCAACAATAGTATTAATCTCGCTATCACTGATGGCGAGGTTCATGCAATCCTGGGTGAAAACGGTGCCGGCAAATCGACTTTGATGAAAACCATCTATGGTGAACATCACCCTGATCCAGGCGGAGAAATTTTTCTTCGCGGAAATAAAATTGAAATTGATTCTCCCGCTCACGCGATCAGACTTGGAATCGGAATGGTTCACCAGCACTTCAGACTGGTGCGCCCCTTCACAATTTTACAGAATGTTATTTTAGGAATCGAGCCGAGAAATTTTCTCGGGATGATCGATTATAAAAAAGCACGCGCTAAAGCAGAAGCCATCGCCCTTGAGTGCCGTTTGGATTTAGATTTTGATCAGAAGATTGAAAACGTCAGCGTAGGAGCTCAGCAGAGAGTTGAGATCTTTAAAACACTTTATAGAAATGCAGAGATCATCATCCTTGATGAGCCCACTGCCGTTTTAACTCCTCAGGAGATCAAAGATTTTTATGTCATCATAAAAAATCTGAAGGCCCGAGGAAAAACAATTATCATAATCACTCACAAGCTTCATGAGATTAAGGAAATTGCCGACAGGTGCACGATCATCAGGAAAGGTAAATACATCGAGACTGTCGATGTGAATTCGACGAGTGAAGAAGAGCTCGCCTCTAAGATGGTGGGCAGAAAAGTTGATTTAAAAGTTTCTAAATCTTCAACAGTAAATTCTAAAGAAGTTGTTTTTAAGATTCAAAATATAAATGTTCTCAATGGTAAGAGTCTTCCGGCAATCACTGATTTTTCTTTTGCACTAAAAAAAGGAGAGATCACAGGTCTTGCAGGAATTGACGGCAATGGACAGAGTGAACTGGTTGAAGCATTGATCGGCCTTCGACAAATTCAAAGCGGTAAGGTTTTGATCAATGAACAGGACATCACGAATCTTTCTCCAAAGGCTATTTATCATAAAAAATTAGGGGCCATTCCGGAAGACCGTCAGCGCGTTGGTCTCGTTATGGATTTTAAAGTTAAAGAAAATTTTGTTTTACAGAAGATCGATGAAAAACCGTTTTCAAATTATGGTTTTATCATTAACAGAGAGCTGAATCGCTTTTCGAATGAGTTGATCGCGCGTTTTGACATCAGGCCGACTGATCCCGAAATAAAGGCAGCAAGCCTTTCGGGCGGGAACCAGCAGAAAATTATTCTGGCCCGTGAAATTGTCCACAATCCCGACGTTCTGATTGCTTTCCAACCGACGCGCGGACTCGATGTCGGTGCAATTGAATATGTACACCACGAACTTTTAAAGCTGAGAGATGCGGGCAAAGCAATTCTTCTTATCTCGTATGAACTCGACGAAATTATCAATCTGAGTGACCGCATTGGAGTTATTTACAAAGGCCATTTATGGGCGGATCTCGGCGATAGCGCGATTAAAAATAATCCAAGACTCAAAGAAGAGATTGGTCTGTATATGGCCGGAGGAAAACCTGCATGAGAAAATTTCTTATCAGCATTCTTTCCATTCTTTTAAGTTTTCTCGTCGGTGCCTTAGTTTTAAAACTTTCAGGAATATCCCCCCTCGAAGCCTACTCAGTTATGTGGGAAGGTGCTTTTTCACAACCAAATTATGTTGCTTATATTATTATCCGTTCGACTCCACTCATTTTAACAGGTCTCTCTGTTGCTTTTGCTTTCAGAACAGGACTTTTCAATATCGGATCGGAAGGACAATTTATTATTGGTGCACTAACGGCCGCCTATCTTGGTTTCATTTTTCATTTTTCGCCGTGGATACAAATTCCTCTGGTCATGGTAATGGCGACTTTTGTTGCCGCTATTTACGGTGGAGTCAGTGGTTTTTTAAAAGCACGTTTTGGTGTGCATGAAGTTTTATCGACTATCATGCTCAACTGGATTGCCCTCTATGTTTCAAATTACGCTGTTTTCATCAATGGTTTCAGACGCCCTGATATGGAAACGACAGAGTTTATTCAACCATCAACTTCCATTACACTTTTTTCTGACTGGAAAGTCAGCGATGCTGGTGTTGAATGGCTTTCACATCACCCGTTCTGGAATTCTTTTTTAAGACCTCCGGTAAACGCAGGAATTTTTATCGCACTTTTAGCAGTAGTATTTGTCTGGGTTATTTTAAATAAAACGACTTTTGGATTTAAGCTTAAGGCAGTGGGTTTTAGCCCGACAGCTTCTGAATATGCTGGTATCAGTACAAAAGTAAAAGTCACTCAATCAATGATGATCGCCGGGGCCTTATCTGGTCTTGCTGGTGCAACTCACGTTATGGGTGTTTCAAAAAATATCGCAGCCCTTGCGACTCACGAAGGTTACGGCTTCGACGGTATTGCCGTTTCACTTATTGGCGCCAATAGTCCGATCGGTGTTTTATTCTCAGGATTTTTTCTGGGTGCATTGAAATATTCCGGTCAAAAAATCCAGTCAACTCTTGAAGCACCTTCTGAAGTGATCGGCATCATGATTGGTGCAATTATTTTTTTCATCGCTATTCCAAAAGTTTTTGATTTCGTGGGGAAAAAGCATGACTGAAATATTTTTTCTTTTTTCCACAACATTAATGTATGCGACTCCGTTGATCTTCACGGCTTTAGGCGGTGTGCTTTCTGAAAAATCAGGTGTCATCAATATTGGACTTGAAGGAATGATGACCTTTGGTGCGTTCGTCGCCTCATGGGTAGCAATTTCTCATGGCAGTCCATGGCTGGGTTTTTTAGCAGGTGGGTTTGCCGGATTATTCCTGGCCGCTTTCCACGCTATCGCTTCAATAAAATTTAAAGGCAACCAGGTCGTTTCAGGAATCGCAATCAATTCTCTGGGAACAGGACTTGCTATTTTCTTCTGCCGTATTTTATTTGATGGAGCGAGTATGACTCCTCCCCTTGATCTCGAAAAAAAGATTCCCGTTTTTATGGATCAATATGCGACAGTCTATATCGCTTTTTTTGTAACGTTTCTTATATGGTTTATTTTTACTAAGACAGCATTAGGTCTGAGAATTATCAGCGCAGGTGAGCATCCTAAAGCTTCTGCCGCCGCTGGAATCAATGTTTCCCTCTATCGCTACCTTGGCGTGCTCTCATCAGGATTTCTTGCAGGGCTTGGCGGTGGGAGCTTGTCACTTGCTATTGTTTCAAACTTCAGACCGACTCTTATTTCAGGACAGGGATTCATTGCTCTGGCCGCGATGATCTTCGGTAAATGGAATCCGGTTGGAACTTTATGTGCATGCTTATTTTTTGGTTTTTCTCAGGCGCTGGTTGTTTTTATCGGTGGATTTGAAGACCTGCATATTTCTTCACAATTACTAGCGACTCTTCCATATATTTTAACTTTAATTATCTTAGTTGGGTTTATGAAGAAGACCACTGCTCCCAGCTCATTGGGGCAATAAAAAAATTATTAAGTGAATGAAGACAGCAAGAGAAGCATAGTCAGCGTAAATTCAAACGGTGAAAGAAGAAGACCTGATCTTCTCCCAAGAATATTTTTTTTCATTACACTCTCCCTTTCCAGTGAGTCATGCTTGTAGAAACTCCCAGAAGTTTATTCACGTATGTAAAAACTTTAAGCGGAAGAATCCCTTTCAGGAACTCAACCCACTTTACTACAAACGGCTCTCTGATGAATGCACTGTCTTTTTCAATTCCTTGGATTATTTTCTCCACGATGGTTTCCGGTTTTAGCCATGGCAGAAGCAAGGGGGCCTTTACGCCGGCAAACATTCCTGTACTGATATAGCTCGGACACACTGTAGTTACATGTACGTTGGTAATTCTTCTTTCAATAAGCTCGAGGCGAAGCGATTCAGAAAATCCGATCACTGCCCATTTTGATGATGAATAAGTTGTTCCGTAAGGAAGTCCAATAAATCCTGAGGCACTGGCAATATTGACGATATTTGAGTCATGTCCTTTTCGAAGCTGGTCAAAAAATAAATGAGTCATGGCAACCATGCCGTCGATATTAATCCTGTACGTGAGAAGATGTTTATCAAGTGAAAGTTTTTCAAATTCTCCGCCAAAGACAACACCTGCATTGTTTATGAGTACATCGACAGTCAATCCCATGGCACTTATTTCGGCCTTACATTTTTTCAAACTTTCGATATCGCCAAGATTCGCATAAACTGCATATGCTTTTCCGCCGGAAATTTTAATTTCGCTGGCAGTAATTTTGGCCGCTTCAATGTTAATATCGACGATAATAATGATGGCCCCGCGCTTAGCGAGTTTTTCTGCCATTAATTTCCCGATTCCATGAGCACCACCGGTAATGAGAACTTTTTTATTATCAAAATTTTTCATGGGCTTCCTCAATAAAAAAAGGCGAGAATTAATCTCGCCTTTTTTTAAACATTTTAATTTTAGTTATTCAAAGGCTTCATATTTCCGTTTCCATCTACGTAGAAACTTTGTGCGTTTCTTACTTCGTTGACGAGACCTCTGGCCTTGTATGAAATCTGAAGAATTGCAGAAGCAACAGGTTCTTCTGTCGATCCTACGTTGGCAATATTGATCAGCTCAGAAGTTGCATCGAAGTTAAATCCCCATGAAGCATAAATCTGGCTGGCCTGAACTTTTAAGCTCGTAATATATTTTCCTACACCTTTATACGATCCGCTGTGCTGGAAAAAAACTGTATAAGTGAAGCCGATAACTTCGCTTTCAAAATAATTTTTATAAGAAATGCGGTAGCTGATAGCTTTTGGAGCTGACCAGTTCGCCATCTGATGAAGCTCAGCTTTTGTCTGATCTCCTTCAATATGAGGAAGAACACTCAATGCTGGAATCAAGCCAGTTGTAGTGATAACCGGACGGCCAGCATCAATGATCGGCCAGATTTTTTTTCCAATAGCGATAAGACCATCGAGGTACATTGCAATTTCATCAACTGGATTGGCAGGAAGACTCGGCAACTCGACTGTCACTTTTTGATTAAGAACACTTACAGGATTCTCGACCTGGTGGACTTCAACACTTGTAATGACTAAGGCCTGATCAACAACTTCCTGAGAAAAACCCGGAACACTTGAAACTAAAAGCATAACAATGAAAAGTGATTTAAACATTGAAGACCCCCTATGAATTGGTGGCTGCAATATCTCTACATCGAGTGGGTTTGTCTAATGAATCTTTCTTTAATAATGCATTGTAAGAAGAAGTTTAACTTCGAGCCTAACGCAAAGAGTATTAGTCCAAAAAATTCGTATCTCAATATTTTAAATATGAATCGCTAATCCTTCAATTGAAAGACAATATTTTTTTCGACAAAATAAAAAGCATCTTTTTTATGAAATCTCCATTGGGGAATAACTGACAATGCTGCATTGTCGAGGACCTCATGGCCGCTGCTTTTTACAATAGCTGTCTCCTGAGCGACTCCCTCAGTTGAAACCTTGATACGGATACGAACATACCCCTGTAAACCTCTCACCTGTGCGATCCTGGGGTAAGCAGGCCCGTGATAAGTAATGATGGAAGATTCGAAGGAATTTCCCGATGCTGACCCGCTGGCCAAAGTGGTAGCATTCTCTGCGCTTTTTGTCGTGCCTGTTGGCGAAACTTCGGAATTAAGTGCAATAGAATTTTTTTGCGAAACCCTTGAAATTTGTTTTAATGGCGCTGCTTTTTGGACCGGACTATTTATATAATTACCAAGCTGAATATCAAACAAATTCCTTGAACCGGAAAAAATGTCTGCGTCTTTTTTCTCGATTAAAAAACCTGATAAAAAAATAACGACAATATGAATTCCAATGGCAGCGCCAAAAGAAAAAGATAATTTAGGCATAGTGAGTTTTGATACCAATAATATGTTAATCTGTAAATGCATGGAAAAAGCCCTTAAGTATATTCTACATTTGATTCTCTTTAAAATAATTTTAAAAAATTTCCTGCGCTTTTTTGTTGGGATTTCTTTCCCGAAAAGCTCGGACTTTGACGGAATCCCACAGTGTATTTATGTGGCAAATCACAACAGCCATATGGACACCGCCGCTTTTCTCGCGATGATTCCGATGAAAGGCCATCTCGAGGCCCATCCGATAGCAGCGAATGATTATTTCGGAAGAAGTCCGTTTGCTAGAAAATTTTTTGAATTTGTTTTCAATACTATTATAATCAATAGAAAAGGAAAGCAGGAAATTGATAAGACTATTGAGCCGATCAATCTCGCTCTGTCACAAAAAAAATCTATTCTGATTTTTCCTGAAGGATCCCGTGGAGAACCAGAAATCATGGGACAGTTTAAAAATGGGATCGCTTATATTTTAAAAACTCATCCGACAATTCCATTCGTGCCAATTTATATGCAGGGTCTCGGCAAGGCCATGCCTAAAGGTGATTCAGTTATTATTCCACACGACTCAAAAATTATTGTGGGCAGACCAGTTCTCATTCCTGATGTAACAACACTTCCCATTCCTGAGATTACGGCGATTGTCCGACAGAAAATTCTGGAATTGGAAAATTTTTTAAACTAGCGCTTCACCATTCTTGCCATCAATGTTTTTTCAGTGCGAAGTGAAACCTGCGGGTTCATCGGCATTTCAAATTCCTCTTCAGTAAACTGCAGTTTGAATTTTTCGACAGTCTTCAAATAGATCATCGCAATTTCTAGATTGGCGAGACGCTCTCCCATACAAACTCTTTGACCTGCTCCGTAAGGAATAAAAGTCATTGGCAACGGTGGTTTTTCAAAACGGTTAGGATTAAACTCTTCCGGGTTTTCCCAGTAGTCAGGGTGATGCTGGACCAGATAAGGAGAAATTGAAATTAAGTCACCTGCTTTCACGTGCGATCCGTGAATCATATCATCGCTTACGGCCACTCTTCCGAACGACCATGCCGGCGGCCTCTTACGAAGGACTTCATTTAAAAATAAATTTACGTATTTAAATTTTTTTACCTGCTCCTCGCTAGTGATTTCAAAATTGCATTCTTTTAATTCAGAAAATATTTTGTCTTGCCACTCAGGAAATTTCATCAGGAAATAAAATCCCCAGGTAATGACGTTGGCCGAAGTTTCGTGACCTGCAAAGATCATTGTCTTCACTTGAGAGAGAATTTTTTGTTCAGTAAAGTTTTCAGGCGAATCGAGTAACGCGTGAATAAAATTCCCGCCCGATGTTCTGGATTTTTCTTTTTCACGGTCTATGATTTTCTGAATTTCGGTGTCGAGAATATGAAGAGTTTCACTAAATTCTTTTTCATCGCGTTTTTTTGAAGGAGTTTTAAAAGGAAGGATCGCGGTCATCTTTTTTTCAGTGAGATCAATTAGTTTGGATAATTTCTGGCTGATGATATCAAAGCTGTCCTCTAGGCTTTCATTCAACAAGCTTCTGCCGATCACATGCAGCGCATATCTTGTCGACCAGTAGGACATATTAAATTCTTCATCTTTTTCTTCCAGCATTTTTGAAAGGGTCTTATCTGACTCTTCTAAAATGAGTCCGAAATAATGATCAAATTTACTCGGGTTAAAGATCGGCTGAATGGCACGCCTGCCCTTTCTCCATTCATCTCCAATGTCAGTGAAAACTCCCTGACCAATAACTTCGGCCACTCGTTGATAGCCGGGTGTATTTTTGGGATAATTTTTTGCATTATCAAAGAGCACGTATTTTAAACCTGCCGGATCGTTAACCAGTAAAGTTCGTCTTTTTCCGAGGAACATTTCCAGAAAATCACCGTAAATTAAAAAAGAGTCATACATAAAATTCAGGCGACTTTTTCGTAGAGAAAGTGCGTGTCCCGTTATGAAACCAAAGAATCTGTCCTTGGGAGGGCAGACGGCAATTCTTTTATCAGGCAAATTCTCATCCATTGGTCCAATCCTATGAAAGTTCAAAAAAGCGTTTATACTTATATTATGATTATGAATAAAGATTTTGTCTTAAATTTAATATTTAAGCGCCTCCAACATTTTTTTCCTCTTTTTTTCTTTTCTTTAATGGTCTACTTCTTTGTGAAGTTTGTTCAGACCGGCGAAATTCTCTATTTTGTGAAATTTGCGCTGACCCCCTACCTTCTGCCGCTCGTAATTCAAAGAATTGTGATCGGGATTTACCCGATAAAAGAAGGCGGAGCTTATATCGGTCTAGAAGAGCATACTTTCTCTCCCTGGCTTTTCTCTCTTCGTGTACAACAGATTTACTTAGTCTTTCCTCAACTAGAACGTCTTCTTTTTTATCTTCCAGGAATGTACTCTGTCTGGCTTCGCGCCTGGGGAAGCAAGATTGGCAAAAGTGTTTTCTGGACTCCGGGAACTGTCATAAATGATAGAAGCTTAATGGATATAGGTGACTTTGTTATTTTCGGCCACAACACTTATATGTCCTCTCACTTTTTACGGGTGAAGAATGGCAGATTTTTTGTGTACGCTAAAAAAATTAAAATCGGCAGCTATACTTTCATTGGTGCATTCACAAAAATGGGACCGGGAACCAATATCCCGCAAGGATCACAAATTCAGGCGATGAGTTTATTTTCAGTAAACCGCTCTACTCCCAATGATGTCATGCCTGAGGCAAAAATTTAAAATGACTATTTATGATTTAAAACCGCAGTTCCAGAATTTATTGAGACCAATTGTCCGCTTACTTGCTAAAATGAGCGTCACTCCAAATCAGGTGACGGTTGCGACTTGCCTCTTTTCTATTGCAATTGGTTTGTTGGTTTTAACTTCCGGGCATGCGAAAGCTTTTTATGTTCTGCCTGTTTTCTTTTTTATCCGCATGGCCTTCAATGCGATTGATGGGATGCTGGCAAAAGAGCACAACATGCAGACAAAGCTTGGCGTGATTTTAAATGAAATGACTGATGTTGTGTCGGATGGATTTTTATATTATGCCTTTACTGCTCTTCCGTTTATTTCGCAGCCGTTGCTTCACTTCGTGATTTTTTTTGCTGCTGTTTCTGAACTTACCGGACTCGCAGCAGTTCTCAATGGAAAACCGCGTGTTTATGTAGGGCCTTCAGGAAAAAGCGATCGTGCGTTTATTTTTGGTTTTTTAGGAATACTTGTCGGGCTTAATCTCACTACACCGCGTGTTTATAATTCGATTTTAGGAATTGTGGCGGTGTTATTATTGATCACTATTGTGAATAGAACTAAAAAGGCGATTTAAGCCTTGATCTCAAGATCATTATCAACATCACCTATTTAACGTTGATAAGAAACCAATCCAATCCCAAGAATGATAATGAAGACCCCACCAATTTGAAGGGGATTAATAAGCTCTTTATCCATGTAATGAGCGATAAGCAGTCCCCAGATATAAGTTGTCCCGTAAGTTGGATACACCACCATCATCTTCCCGCCTAAACGGAATGAAAGTAGAATAAGAAGCAGTACAATCCAGAAGCTCACAAGACCCGCGATCAAATAATAATTTTTCAGAATGAAAACTTCCATCAATCTCACAGAGCCTTGTTTAAAAAAATATTGAGCAGCTGCTCCGAAGACAGCAGCGACCAGTATTAATAAAATAGGCACTAATTGATTTTGTTCTTTCATTTTTTTGCGATCAGCATTCCCATTGAATGAGGGATTACATCCAGCGAATGAAATTCGAATGTTTTAAATCCTGCTTCCATTAACCACGGTTTCAATTCTTCAGGCATGAACACACGCCCTTGAATCGTTCTGATCGTTAACCCCATCTGGTAAAGTGCACGGGCTAATTCCCCTTCAGAAACTTCACCGTAGGCATCAAGGATGATCAACTCTCCACCAGGCTGCATAGACTTATAAATCTTCTTAAAAAGAGTTTTATTCGCTTCTGCTGTTAAAATGTGAGTGACATTCCCAAGAGTTGCAAAGTTAAACGCATTTTCAGGCCAGGTGCTCTCATGAAAATTTCCCTCGATTGTTTTTACACGGTCGATGATATTTTTTCTTGATGCAGTTTCTTTTGCCACCACTAAAACGGCCGGCCAGTCTGCAAGAGTCGCGTGGGCGTTTTTATTTTTATAGAGAAAATTAAATCCCCATACACCTGAGCCTGCCCCGACATCTAAAACTTTCAGATCTTTTTTTGTTAATAAATCAGGACGTGTTTTAGCGATCATCTCTACCATCAGCTCCGCACAGGGAGTCATCATCCACTCTAAGGACTTTACCTGCACCTGATATTCTTTTTCACTGTCGACTACAGCGTCCATTCTTTTAAATGGTGTCCCAGTTTTGAGCAGCGTTGGAAGATGGGCCCAGTACTCGGCACTTAAATTTTTATAATTGCCTTTTAGCAATTCCATCACTGGAGAAATACCGTAAATATCCCCTTTCTTTTCCAGCAAACCAAGAGCAATCAAACTGTTTAAAAAAACTTCAGCAGGACAAAGTTTAAATTGAAATTTTTCTGCGAAAGATTTCGCAGAAAATGTATCGCCGACTTTGTAGTCAGTAAGCAGCGAATGCTCCTGCACATAATTGTAAAGTGCAATCGATCCTCCTGCGAGCATGAGTTTAAAATAGGTTTCTAATTCTTTATTTTCTGTCATATGTTGCCGTTGCTACTGTGAAGATACCCCATTCATCAATCTTCATATCAAATTTCTTCGCACCGATGCGGGCAAAAAGCTGATCCATTTCTTTTTGAGTTCTTCTTCTCATTACCCACATTTCACCTTCTCGGTTTGGAAGTGTATGAGCAATCATTTCCAACTGAGGGTGCCAAGGTTGTCCTGTGTATACGACATAGCCTTTGTCTTCTAGGATTGCAGTTGCTCCTTCGATGGCATTGTTAACCAGGTCGTTGCTCGGGAAAAGTTCGAACAATCCTGAAGCAATTAAAATATTCGGACGGAAAGCTTGTTTCAGATAAGTTTCTTTATCGAACGCGTCTGCTTGCATATGCTCAGAGTTTGTAACTCCAAGTTGTTTGGCAATTTCTTTTCCTTCATTCACGTTATCGATATTGTAATCACGAAGAAGAACTTTCACGTCGTTTTTTTCATATTTTTTTGCTGTCTCTAATAAATATCGACCTGGCCCAGAACCAATATCCATAATACGGACCGGACGGCCTTGTTTAATTAAGTCTTGAACAGCGAAGTCTAGTGCTTCACGAATGTGTACACGCCGGGCGCGAATCCCTTTCCATCCAACTGCATTGATATAGAAATAATCGATGATCTGGCCAAGCCCTAACCATCCACGAGCTTTATTTTTATAAACGTGATCTAGTGAAATCCCCGAGTCAAATCCGTACTTATAACCAACACGGATACCTTCTGAAAGATTTCCTAACGTCTTCATAGACATAACCTGAAACATGTAACTTAACTTGTTCACTAAGCTCACTTCACCTTTTTTCATTTGTTCGTATTCGTTGTATGTGTAGCCTTCTTTATCAGCTCTCACCAGATCCGTTGCTTCCATCGGAACAGCAAAAACTTCATTGATAAATTTATGAATGCGATCAAAAGGAATTTTTTTATCTTTTTCGTAAAGAACACCGTGATAGAAACCATCAAGAGTGATGAATTCTTTTTTCTTAGAGCTTAGCCCATCAAAGAATTTTTTCTGAGGAGCGTTGCTCACAACCCAATCTGATCCGGCAGAAAAAATAATTGTTGGAGTGTGAATAGCTCCGGCATCGTTCACCACTCTCATCCCTGCATCGTAAAGACCTACAAGAATGTTCACTGCGATTTCTGGAGTGATAAGAGGATCTGAATCATATTTTTTCTGTTCTTCCGGATCGTGAGTTAAAAATTTTGATTTAACATATGATGAAATGAACGCCGGGTGTTTCACTGCATTTAATAAACGTGAACCTGCCATTGCACCTGGAACATAAAGTTTTACTTCAAATGCCGGAGCTGCGAGGGCCATACCGCGGATCTTTGGAGCATAGTCATGTACCCACGCCGAGCAGACGACTGCACCGACAGAGTTTGCTACAACAAAAATATTTTCCATTTCAATTCCATGAGTTTTTGAAATGAAATTTACGAATGTATCTAAATCTTTCACGATGTGAGCGAATGTGGGAGCGTATCCGCGAGGTCCCGGTGATTTTCCGTGTCCGCGGGAGTCGTACCCAAAAGCAAAAAATTCTGGTTGATTAATTCCATCGACAAGATCAATTAATCTTCCAGAGTGCTCGTGACCTCTGTGAATCATAATCAATGCTTTTTTAATTCCAGTGTTAGCCGTTTCAGGGGCCCATTCTCTATACACAAGATCTACATTATCAAAGGTTTTAAAACTAGATATTTTTTCTGCCCTTTTGCTCATCACGATTCTCCCTTATAATTTATTATCGAGCTAATCGGTGAATAGATGAAATTATTGAGGTTTTGATGATCCCTTTTCTTACCCTGACACCTAAAACAGAACACTCGGTTATGATGACGATGGGTATTCTCATTTTCTTCACTGCCATATTTTATGGATGGGATTTTTTTGCGAATAAAGAATTTTTAAAGAGCATTAAGGATAGAGTCAATTCGTGGTGGGTGATTTTCACAGTCGTGATAATTATTATTGGTACGACAAGGGAGCTGGCTTTCATTATTTTTGCGATCCTTTCTTTTATTTCATTCAGAGAACTAACCAGTAAACTCAACTTTAACCACAAACACAGAAGAACCATTCTTCTCGCTTATCTTGCTATTCCTATTCAATATTATTTTTCGTATACCAGACTGTTCATCCCATTTTTAATTTTCATTCCGGTCGGGATGCTTCTTCTTCTTCCCTTCAGATCAATTTTAGAAGACCAGAGCTCGGATAGTATAAAAACTTTCAGCCAGCTTCAATGGGCACTTATGCTGACAGTATTTTCGCTTTCACATATGTCATTTCTTATGTCTCTTCCCAATATCGAATCAATGGGAGAAGGTGCACCTGGACTAATTTTTTTTCTGATCCTCATTACTCAACTTAATGATGTCTGCCAATTTATTTTCGGAAAACTTTTTGGTAGAAAAAAAATCTCTCCGCTTATTTCACCGAATAAAACACTGGCAGGTCTTCTCGGCGGAATTTTTGGTGCTGTTTGTTTTGGTTATATCTTCCGCGAGCTGCTTCCGTTTAATGACAAGCAGGTGCTGCTGATTTCTGTGCTGATTGCGGTCTGCGGATTTTTCGGTGATTTAAATATTTCTGCGATTAAAAGAGATTTAAATATTAAAGATATGAGTAATTTAATTCCAGGTCATGGCGGGATTTTAGACCGTATGGATTCGTTGATATTTTCGAACGTGGTCTTTTTCTATCTGGTCTATTACTGGATTTACACCTAACTAGTTCTGAGACATATAAAGTTTTTCTGTATTTGTTTTTTTGATTTGTACTAAATTGTTATCAGTTTTCAGCGAGCTGATTGCACCAACAACTAAAGTTAAAACTAAAACCAGCATTATGTCTTTCATCTAAACCTCTCTCATTATCAATTTCTGTAAGGATTATAGAGGAAAAAGTGTTAGGGCAAGAGGGGTCCTGAAAATCTTACACGGCGCGTGACTTGATTTCCGTGAATCCGAGTAAGTGTCCGTAAATAAACGCTTTAGTTTTTTTATCCCGTCTAATCCCATCAAGCTTTCTATGAATGACTTAGTTCACGAAACACTGAGAGTCGATTAATTTACATTTACCACAAAGAAAACCTTAGGAGGTTGTTTATGAAATTCGCTTTATCAATTCTCGCAGTATCACTAGTAATGTTTCACTCTAATGTATCTCATGCTGATGAAGCAGGAAGATTCGCTCCATTAACTGAATTCGAAATTGCAGACGGCCGTGATGTTGTTGCAAATGAAGAAGGAAAAGTTGCTTACACTTTCGACGTAGACGATGCTAACGTTTCTAACTGCTACGATGCATGTGCTAAAGCATGGCCGCCGATTCTGGTTAAAGATGTTTCTGTTTTAAAAGAGCCAATGGGATCTACTAAAAGAAAAGACGGCACTCTTCAATTAACCCTTGAAGGACAGCCTCTATACTTCTACGCTGGTGATAAAAAACCTGGTGACATTAATGGTGATGGGCTTGGAAATGTTTGGCACATTATAGTTGACTAGTTTTTAATATATATAAAAGCAGCGGGTGAAAATTCCGCTGCTTTTATATTTTGAATTTATTCTGCGATCATAACTCCACCGACCATCATATTCATGGCACAACCAAACTTAATTTCACCCTTTGGAAGACTGGCAATTTTTACTGTCACTTCCTTATCAAGAGGTAATTCGAACTTTAAATTTTGAGATGGAACTAGTACTTCACGAGCGCAAGTGGCATTAGTTTTCCTAGTGATTTTTAAGACTACAGGTGAACCTGCTTTTACCTTTAAAGTACCTGGCTCGTAGCCTTTTTCAGTAATTACCAGCTTGTACTCATTAGGAGCGGTCTTGGCTACACTAATACCCGAGAAAATAAGAGCAGATAAAAACATTAAACATTTCATATTATTCCCTTCCATTTTTTACTCTCAATCACATGCTATAATAGGCTTATTGTATACCGATTCTTTGGTAGATTATATATGAAATTTTATACCATTCTCTTAATGACTTTATCACTGTTTGATCTTTTGGGATGCAAGATGAGTAACTCTGCAACCAGTACAAAAACTGCGATAGCTGCTCCAAAAACACCGCCTGTTACTCAAGTCGGACCAGATCCACTTTTAAATTATATGTGGCATATGGATAATACAGGGCAAACTGCTTTTTCAGCTTCAGGTGGAACCTCAGGTGCTGATATCAACATGGACAATCTTTACGATCTTGGTTTTGACGGAAATGGAGTTGTCGTAGCAGTTTCTGATACAAACATAGAAGTAGATCACGAAGATTTGTCTGCAAACGTTAGCATTCCCCTTTCCCGAAATTATTTAAACTCATCATCTGGATCATGGCCTAACAATAAGCCATGGATCTCCAGTAATACTTCTGCGCACGGAACTTCTGTCATGGGCCTAATCGGGGCAGTTGCAAACAATGCTGTAGGAGGACGCGGTATCGCTCCGAAGGCCATTCTTGCAGGATTTAATTTTATTGATTCCACCCAGAGTCTTTCAAGACTCATCGATCAGGCAAAAGGTGCGATTGATATTTTCAATTATAGCTATGGAACAGATACGTGCACAGTTGTACCTGTAGACAGCACTTATATAACACAGCTGAGATACGGAGTGACGATACAAAGATCAGGAAAAGGATCTATATATGTTAAAGCTGCCGGTAATGAATATTACGGAAGTTTAGGTGCGTGCAACGCTGCCTATAACACTTTTACTTATTTAGGAAATGCGAATCTCGAACAGGTGAATGCTTATCCCTACACTATTCTTGCAGCTGCGCTGACTTCAAGTTCAGTACTGACAAGCTATTCTTCACCTGGATCAAATTTATGGATCTCTGCTCCTGGAGGAGAAAATGGTGTCAGTGCACCCGGGATTATTTCAACGGACTTATCAGGATGTTCAAAAGGTTATTCAAAAAGTAATGCAACCGGATCAAATACTTTTGATACTGGTGCAAATGCTCTCAACTCAAACTGCAATTATACTTCGACACTTGAAGGAACATCGTTTTCCTCTCCGATCACTGCAGGGACAGTTGCTCTTATGTTGCAAGCTAACTCTTCCCTCACCTGGAGAGACGTAAAGCATATTCTTGCAATGACTGCTGTAAAAGTAGACCCGACATCGGGCCACACCACGCATCCGTTGGGAAATGATCTGGCAGGACACATTTACGAAAGAGGTTGGACACAAAATGCTGCCGGTTTCTGGTTTCACAACTGGTATGGCTTTGGGGAGATTGATGCAAAAGCGGCAGTATTGATGGCACAAAGTTATATTTCACATCTTGGAGTTCTTACCGAGTCGCTTACTCCAAGCGGTACTATATCTCTGGCAATTCCGGATAATTCTGCAGCAGGGATCACTCATTCGATTACAGCTCCCGTTAATTTTATCGTAGAGGCCGTACAGATATCTGTGAATATTACTCATGCGTTTCCTTCTGAAATCGGAATTGAAATTACTTCACCATCGGGAACAGTTTCTAATGTTATGAATATCAACAGCGGGATTCTTGCTACTAATTTAACAAATACATTATTTTTATCAAATGCCTTCTACGGTGAATCGACTGTAGGTAACTGGACAATTAAAGTTATCGATGCTTCGCCCACCGATACAGGCACACTCAATTCATGGAAAATTAATTTCTATGGACATACGCCATGATGAAAGCGAACCGCAAGGCCCTTTATATTTTTGCAGTTATTATTTCTATCGCGAGTTTTTTTGCATGGATGGAAAACAGATCTTATCAGCCTGAAGAAAAAAAATATTCGATTCCTGATGAAGCCGAAACAATTAAAAAAGAAGTGGCTTTGCCTGTACAGGCAGAAAAAAAAATTCCGCATTTTGTTGCCGGAAGAACAGCACTGGTTGAGCAGGCGAAAAAAATTTATGAAGACAAAAAAGATCCTAATGAAAAGGGGATGTCCCTTGGAAGTAAGCTTGTTTCAGAGCCGATTTCAAGAGATCAATCCATACATTTATCCAGCGTAAACGTGAGCTTTATGAATAATCTCTTTGCTTGTGCCCAAAGTGAATGCCAGAAATCTGATGCTGTCATAACAACTAGTGGTTTTTATATTTATAAGGGTGATGCTCCCAAGTCTATAGATTCCAGATCCAAAGCACTGGTGACTTATGATAGGGAAATTAACCAGTATGGTATCTGGGAAGGAAGGGTTATAATTGAAACCCATACACCGGTTGATCTAACAACCAGACTTTCGAGTATGAAGTTTAAGACGATTGAGAGGCCTCAGGATAAACTTTTTATCGCAAATTATACGGGAAGTGTTTCAAACCTTGATAGCGTTTTGAGCGAAGTAAAAAGCATTCCTACAGTTTCTAAGGTACGTCTTGAAATTACCTATTCACGCAATAGAGGCAACTAGTAAAGAAGTTCATTCCCTTTTTATTTTTCATGCTGATATCCTCAGGGCACTTTACTAAAATAAAAACTGAAATTAACGGTGATACTAAAAGAGTATTTCTAGACTATAACGGCGATAAAAAAGCTGATGTCGTCGAGATTTATAAGAAAAATATTCTCATAAGGAAAGAGCAGGACTAAATCTTTCAGCAAACAATTTTTCCTGCAGATATTGCCCGGTCTTTTGAGATGAACATGAAAAATAAAAAATGTGCCTTCACCCTACAATCGTATATAATAGCTCTAATACATCGCCACGCATTTCAGGATTAAATATGGCAGCACCAAAGAAAAAAACTCTAGCACTCATAGCTCATGACGGGAAAAAAGCTGAAATGATCGGATTCGTTAAAGATAATATTGAATTTTTAAGAAGATTTAATCTTATTGCGACATCGACGACTGGAAAGCTGGTAGCTCAGACAGGCTTAAAAGTTAAAAGATATCTTTCGGGCCCCTTAGGCGGTGACGCTCAAATAACTGCACTTGTGGCGACTGGAGACTGTCATGCTGTGATCTTTATGCGGGATCCATTGGGAATGCATCCGCATGAACCGGATATTTACTCATTGCTTCGAATTTGTGATGTCCACGATGTACCGTTGGCGACGAATCTTGCCTCTGCTCGAATGATTGTTATTGGGCTGGAGTAGTGAGTCATGATCATCGCTTAATAATCTCCATTATGTGATTGATGGGCCGCTATTTTTAGAGCTATTCTTATCAGGCAAACATTGTAAAAACAATTTGGAGGTTTTTTTATGCGTAAACTATTCGTTATCTCAGCTATGTCTTTAATGAGTTTTGCTGCCCTCGCAGAAACTTCAGTCGAAATCACTTCATATATCTACACAAATCAGGAAAGAAAAGTTGCAGAAATTTGCGGAGTTGTAAAAGAGCCGGCATCAACTCCTTCATACGTAAAAGTTGTTGTTGATTACAACAGCAAACGTCCAGCTACATACAATGCTATCGCAGGCGCTGACGGAAAATTCTGTCAGGTTGTAGTTTCTTACTACGGAACAGCTCAAGCTTCAGCTTTCTAATTATCTTTTTAATGATATTAACATTTCAATTGATATTCAGTTTGTAAAAATTGTCTAAAATAAAAAGCCCCGGTAGAGGTAATCTGCCGGGGCCAATACTCATTCTCGTTATTCTATTGGGCCACACATGCTACAAAGAAGTGCAGTTATCTTGGTTGTATCCCAATCTAATGATTTCTCTCATAATTTTATTTTTTATCAGATGATCGCTTCAATGTTTTTCAGCAGAATAAAACCTGAGTCTTTTGAGGCCCTCTGGTTTATTGCATTGACATGGTTTGGTTCTAACTTCATGGGGTTCTGGGGAACATTTATTTTAATTTCTTTTCCCCTGGATATTATTAACGGTGTTGTGACACTGTTTAATCATAATCGTCCAGAATTTAGACACTGATCAATAATCCAATTTACAAGACTATGATATCTAATGTATCTCCTTGGCACCTTGATTGCTTTATAATGAACAAATAACTTTTAACCCAAGAGAGACTTCATGAAAATGATCGTGATCGCAGCCCTTCTTTGTTTAATAAATCAATTGAGGGCTGCAACCGTTATTAACGACCTCCTCTCCAATAAAAGAGCTGACATTCAATTCGCTCCTTTAAACAATGAAGAACGACTGGCCATCATCAAACACACAAAAATTCTTTTTTCAAAAGTTTATGTAAACCTCGAGCACAAGACTGCTCTTTATGAAAAGTTTCGTCCAATGCAGGATCTTGCTGTAATCGGACAAACTTACCCCAATATGTCTGATCTTGAATTTCACAAGGCCATCCTTGCCATCTATAACAGCTCTCACGATTATCATACAAATTATAATTTACCCGCACCGTACTCTTGTTACTTAGCCTATCTTCCATTCCAGATGAGAAAAACGGGAACGAAAAAAATTCTTATTAGTACAACTAACCCCAAAATAGCAGACCTGTTTCCTGACATTATAAAAATCACTCCGGGTGATGAGCTGATTTCTTACAATAATATGACTCCACAGCAGTTTATTGAAATGAGAAAAGATATTGTTGCAA
>JACMRM010000065.1 GCA_014376445.1 Bacteriovorax sp.
ACCTGTTCTCGAATCAACCACAGCTGATCCTGAGTTCCCGCCGTACGTATCAGCGTTCGTTACAAAGTAAACAGGGTTCGAATTGTCTCTCATATCAGCTGCTACAGTAATTTTTGTCGGAAGTCCTGTCGGGTGACCGATCACTGTGAAGACAGCGTCATCAGCTGGTTTTCCTTCTGTTCTGAATTTTAAAGCAGCTCGTCCTACAACCGGGCGGTCGAGTTTAAGCACAGAGTAGTCTGCTCCCTGTCCTGATTCTTTTTTGCGCTCGATGATTTTTGTACAGTGGTAAACCTGGTCTTTGTTGAATGTGAAAGATTTTTTTTCAGACGTTGTGTTTGCGAAGTCGAAAACCCATGCGTGCCCCTGGCAGTCCATATCACTATTGATACAATGCCCGGCCGTGACTAAAACATCCGGAGCTACTAAAAATCCTGAACAGTTTGCAGCTGCAGGCTGGTTAGCAAATCTTTCGCTTGAACAAATTCCTGATTCTGCAAGAGTTTCTGATTTAACTGTGAACACACCATTTTCATCGCTGATGTTTTTGTTTAAAATTTGTGCTGCTGTTGAAAGAGCAATGTCTTTCATCAGGTTATCGTTTGATTCAAAAATATCCATGCGATCATCTTCACCATAAATAACTTTAGGAACGATCTTAATCGGCATTTGTGCCATTAATGAAACTGATGAAAGTGTAAGAAAAGCGAGGATAAGAAATTTCATGAATCGTCCTTTGAGGATTTTTGAGTCAAAGAACTATACTGCAAATAAATGAAAGTTTTACACTGACAAAAACTTACTTTCTGACAAATTCACTCGGATATGCCTTACATTTTCTTACCGCCAAGAAAGACAGAATCTACTCTGCCGGGAAATGTCTCACCTAAAAAGGGAGACCATGCAGCTTTCGTTTTAAGGTTTGAAAGTTCAATTTTGATTGGAGAGCGAAGATTTAAAATTGAAAATGATGCGGAGAAGCCAACCTGCAAAAATCCAAATCCACTTCCCCACTTTTTAAACAGCGGTGATTTTAAATTTAATTCCTGCAAAAATTGATTAAAGAAAAGGCCTGGGCCTTCGCTGACAATTTTCGCCACACTTTTTGTATCTATATTCTGATCGAGAATTAACCATGTCACAAAAGCTCCATAAGTATCAAGACCCGGAAGACCACTCATACCTTTTTCTTTTTCTTCCTGACTATGAGGAGCGTGATCAGTGGCCAGATAATCAATGTCGCCGGCCTTGACTGCGTTTATGAGTGCAAGCCTGTCGCTCTCATGACGAATGGGTGGATTCATTTGAAAAAAAATTTGCTCGCGCGTGGATTTTTTTTCCAGTTTTTCAATTGAATAATATAAATGCTGAGGAGTCACTTCACACGTGACGTTCACCCCTTCTTTTTTAGCAGAAATAATAGCTTTTAGTCCTTCGCCTGCGCTGTAATGGCACAGCTTCCCTTTCAAATTATATTTTTTGATTAATTTTAAAGCTATATCAGTCGCCATGATTTCTGCGCTGACCGGTCGTCTTGTTTCATGAGTTGACCGTGATTTGTTCTGCTCTAAAATAACCGGATCTTCACAATGAAAACTTACCCATTCATTTTTATAATGAACAAGAACTTCATCTAGACTCTCGTTGTCTTTGAAAAATAACTCACCGATCGAAGGCCCCATATAAACCTTGTAAGGGACACTAAATGTAAGTGGTCTCGTTGAAGGTCCGATACCTGCATACAATAAAATCGGAAGATCCATTTTTTCAGTGAGTCTGAATTTATTTAAGTAGGATTCATCATCCACCGGAGGAATCGGATTATTCGGCATATCTGCTACGTGAACAACACCGCCATTGATGGCCGCACAGCAAGTGGTTTTAAAATCTTCTTTATAGATATTTTTTTGTGAAACATCTTCTCTGGCGTGAATATGAATGTCCCCCATTCCGGCAAACAAGAGACAATCATCTCCGTAAAAATAATCAACGCTGTCCTGGCCTTTGACCGCATCCTCTACTCTAGTAATGAGACCGGTTGATTCATCAAATGTAATATCTAATCTTTTTGTGAATGTGCTGGTCGCACAGTTTGCCTGAATTATTTTTTGTGTGCTCATTGTAAAGTCTCGACATCAAACTGCCAGACTCTCCCATCGATGTCCTTGATTGAGAGGCTTTTATGTTCGGTAGATTGATCCAGATTACAGATCTCTTCCGAAAGAGTTTTGTCTTCTTTTCTGTAGAGAAAAAAATTATATTTGCTTACAATCTCTTTAATCTGGTCGGTATTTTTTAATTTAAAAGCAAAAGTTACACCATCAGTGTGAAAACCTTTTTTGTCATCCTGATGAAGCTCAACCAGTTTCAGATTCAGGTTCCCGCTCGTCACCATATCCTGCTCGGGGTCTACTTCGAATTCAAAAACATCGGAGAGAAAATCCATCATGCGAATTTTATCCTGACTGTAAAGAATAATGGGGCCTGAAACATAATCCATATAACTATGTTAAGAAAGATTCTAGATTTTGGGAATATATTTAAAAGGTAAATAATTTGAGCGTTGAACACTTTCACCCTTGCCTTCTTTATCGCTGAATCGGGCCGGGCGCTGGCAGGCAAGATCGAGATCTGTTTCAAAATCATCGTCTCCGCGGACCAGAATTCCTTCTACCAAATTAGATCCGATACCGATCACTGGTGAGCCGGAGTTCCCTGAAAAAGTGTCAGCATTGGTTTTGAAAACATAATCCAGTGAATTGTCTCTGATAAATATATTGTTGGCGAGCATTTTAGGCATTCCCAACGGATGGCCAATAACCATTAATGATTCATTTGATGATGTTTTACCGTCACGACGAATTTTCAGGGGAAGTCTGTCTATTATTTTTCTATCGAGGCGGATGACGGCATAGTCAACCTTAGCGTTTTGCGACCATGCAAGAAGTTCAGAACAGGCATAGCTTTTTTCTTTCTGAAAAATGGCAGATCCAGAAGGAGCGATGAAATCCATATTTGTATCGTAGTCGAGAACCCATGTTTGATTTTTACAGTCATATTTGTCTTTTACACAATGGCCTGCTGTCACAATCACATCAGGTGCCACTAAAAAAGCTGTGCAAGCTGAAATCAAGGGTAAATCCAGAAATTTTTCTCCGGCACAAAAGCTGAGACCGCTTTCAAGACTTTTGGTCTGCACTGAAAAAGATTTTTTATCATTGTCAGAAATACGCCAGTTAGGAATTTGAGCTAAAACAGATCTTGAAAAATCAACCGCTGTTCCAAAATCTTCCACAGAAAGATCGCTTACAAGCGCTCTATTGTCTTCACCGTAAATGGCCTTGTCTTCATAAGCACGGACATCCCCCGACTGAGCGAGTATCAATAAGAGCGGTAATAAAAGAAGGATTTTCATAAGAAGATTTTATAGAATTCTGCGGGAATTGATAAGCTCACAGAGCTCGGACAGGTATTTTTTACAAGGATTTTGAAAGGATTTTCGGGTCGTGAACTCTAAACAATAGATTCATGATGGAGTTCAAAGATATTTTCCTAATACAATCCTGATGTAGGCCTTCTAGTTGGCCCCCCACATCGTCATCAGAATCAGTCTTCAGTGCCGCTTGAAGGAAGGATTTTTTAGAGATACCTATCAGGATTGGATTAGTAATTTTCATTTCCAGAAGGCGCTCTTCAAGTTCATTAAAGTGATTAATCAGTTTCCAGTTTTGATCGAAAGTTTTAGAGAAACCAAACCCTGGATCGAGAATAATCTGATGTTCCATTCCGAAGGTCTTGAACCAATCGTAGGCCGATTTAAAATGAGAGGCCGTGCTCTCGATGATATCAAAGTCCTCATTGAGATACTTCATGTGTTCTAAGGTTTTTGAGCGGGAAGGAATATGCGTAAATGTATAGATGTAGTAAAAATTTTGCCCGCGAAATTCCAGTAAGGCTTCATTTAATTCAGAGTCGAGGCATCCCGAGACATCGTTGAAAATAAAAGAGGCCTTTGGATGATACTTTCGAAACTCGTGAACCATGTATTTGAAGTTTTTTACTTTGTAAGTATCAAAAGATATGAAGCGCCCTTCAAAAGAAAAATCTTTTGAAGCTTCTAGAAATTTTTCAAACCGAAAAAGCTCTTCAGCGTGAGTAATCGGTCGATTCATTGGAGCAGTTGATTCAAAACCAACATCAATGATGATTGTGGTGTCTGCTAAAAAAGATTGCAATTGTTTTTGGAAATAATCCGGTTTTAGAGAGGCGCCAATATCTGAAAAAGAATCAGGGGTCCGGTTAATGACCCCCAATGTTTTATAATTCGATAAATTCATCAAGCTAAAATCGGATCAAGGCCTTTGCTCGAAATTTTCGGGGCATCGTCCTTAGTCGAGTCAGCATTCTTTTTATCCGGCCTTAGTGGAAGACCGATATCAACACCAGCGATAACATCTTTCACTTGATGAAAGTCGATTGTCTCCCACGCCATTAAAGCGTGTGCCAAACGATCAAGACCATCGCGGTTTGATTTAAGAATATTAATTGCTTGTCTGTAATTTTTTTCAACAATGCGGTTGATCTCTTCATCAATTTCCTGCGCTGTTTTTTCCGAGTAATCAGTGCTGTCACCCATTCCTGTGAATGCCGAGGGGCCGGACTTATGATAGTTAATTGGTCCCATCTTCTCAGACATACCCCATTTACAAACCATTGAGCGGGCAAGACTGGTCGCTCTTTCAATGTCGTTAGACGCACCTGAAGTCATTTGTCCGTAAACAATTTCTTCAGCGCAACGTCCACCCATTAAAAATGAGATGAAATTTTCTGCACGATCGTTTGTTAAAGATAATAAATCTTCGTTTGGTAAAGTCTGAGTAACACCCAAAGCTCCTCCGCGAGGCATAATAGAAACTTTGTGAATAGGATCAGTGTGTGGAAGGTTCATACCAACTAGTGTGTGACCTGCCTCATGATAAGCAGTCATTAATTTTTCTTTGTCTGAGATCACCAGAGATTTTCTCTCAGGTCCCATTAGAACTTTATCTTTTGCTTGTTCAAAATCTTCGTTAGAGAGTTTTTTCTTATTGAGACGAGCGGCATTTAGCGCAGCTTCGTTTACAAGGTTTGCCAAGTCAGCACCAGTAAATCCAGGGGTTCCTTTGGCGATAATTTCTAAATCGATATTGTCTTCAAGCGGAGTTTTTTTCGTGTGAACTTTTAAAATTCCTAAACGACCACGAACATCTGGAGCTCCAACCATTACACGTCTGTCGAAACGACCAGGTCTTAAAAGTGCTGGATCGAGAACGTCAATTCTGTTAGTCGCTGCAATTAAAATTACACCTTCATTAGATTCGAAGCCGTCCATCTCAACAAGAAGTTGGTTAAGAGTTTGTTCACGTTCATCGTGACCGCCGCCCATACCTTGACCTCTGTGACGTCCAACCGCATCGATCTCATCAATGAAGATGATACATGGTGCGTGTTTTTTACCTTGCTCGAATAAATCTCTTACACGGGAAGCTCCAACTCCTACGAACATCTCAACGAAGTCCGAACCAGAGATTGAGAAAAATGGAACGTCAGCTTCACCTGCAACAGCTCGCGCTAGTAATGTTTTACCAGTTCCTGGAGGACCTACAAGAATAACCCCTTTTGGAATTTTCCCACCTAAAGCTGTGTATTTTTTTGGATCTCTTAAAAAGTCGACAACTTCTTCAAGCTCTTCTTTTGCTTCCTGAACACCTGAGACATCACCAAAATTGATTTTTTTATCGTGCGGGTTTAACATTCTTGCGCGGGATTTTCCAAAGCTCATTGCCTTGCCACCACCTGCCTGAATTTGTCGCAAGAAAAAATAAAAGATAACGATTAAGAGAATCATTGGTCCCCAATTTAAAAGAAGAGATGTGAAAAAAGTTTGTTTTTCTTCTTCTTCGTACTGAGGGATAATTTGGTTTTCGCGAAGGATGTTAAAAGTCGCGTCCCCCGTATTACCAGTCAAGGTAAAACGTGCACCATTCTCATAGGCAGGCTTGAACTTACCCATGATTGTGTCTTTGCCTTTGAAAATAACTTCTTCAATATTTTTTTCTTGTACGGCCGTAACGAAGGCCGGGTACTTAATTGTTTTGACGTCGGTCTTTGCTACAGTCGCAAGTTTTGCAACTAAGGCCATGAGAAGGATTACAACAATCCATAACGTAAGTGTTTTTTGCTGAGGTTTCATTTAATAAATTCCTTCTATTCCTGAAGCCCTTCTCTTTATTGAATAGGGCCTCTCTATTCTATAAACCCAGGACGGAAGAATCAAGTATAACAGCATCGTGAACTAACATTTGTCTGTCTTTAATGCTTATTAGCGGAGCAAATACATAGGAGATTCCGTTATTCTTGAGGAACGAGCAGGTGGCCGGTAGTAGTGGATGGATATATTTCGAAGCTTTTTTAAGTTTAATGGTTCCAGAAATCACAATTTGAGGGAATGGGAGTGAAAAACAACCGCTAGGAATCTGCGGTGAAATTGCTAAAAATTTTTGTAACCTATGATCTAGTGTTTTATAAAAAGACAGGTCCTGGTTATTAGTTAATAAAAGGGTGTTTTTAATTAAGTAAGCTTGCACACCTCCGGAGAAATTCATCGGGCCTTTAAAAGGAAAACTTTTTTGATCACTCATAATAATTTTGTGGGCGCTTAAAAGTTTTTCTAATTCAACATCAATTTCACCACGTGAGCTTTCTGATTTTTGATGAATGATATTTTTGATTTCAGTTTTATGATTTTCCAAATGATCAGAAATAAGAATGACACTTCCCGATTCTTCTTTGATGATTGTTAAATCAGAAACACGTTTCGTGCGGTGAAGATACTGCATTTGGGCCAGTTGATTCTGGCGGGAAACATAATGTCTCAACATTTTCGGATAGCGCTTCAAAATATCTTTCGTCACATGCATGCGCAGATAGTTTCTTTCAAACCTATCATTTTGATTACTGCTATCTTCCATCCAGTCTAATTTGCGAGCGTGAGCATACCTTCTAATTTGTTTTTTTGTCACACACATAAACGGACGGACCAATCCATTGTTAAAAACAGGAATTCCTAATGTCGGTCTGAGAGATGACTGCTTAAAAGACTGCATCATCGTCCACTCAAAAGAGTCATCGATGTGATGAGCAGTATAAACCCAGGCGTTGTCATTGATAAATTGAGAGTAAATTTGATTTCGTTTAAATCTCGCTGTTTTTTCAAAATTTTTTTGATTTAGAGAAAATTCAAAACGAAAAACATTTACCTTCACTCCAAGTTTTTCACCGAGGTCCATAACTAATTTTTCTTCTTCTAAATTTTCTTTCGGTCTCGTTCCATGATTAAAATGTAAAATTTCAAAATACTCACCGAAGCTTCCAAAAATATCGGCCATAGCAAGTGAATCAACACCGCCTGAAACTGAAAGAATAATTTTTTTATTTGGATGAATGAGATCGTACTCTTTAATAAAAGTGCGAACATGTTCTTTAAAATTAAGACAAAAAAGATGGTGCTTTTTTAAACGCAAGTCATTCATGACAGAGATTCTAAACTGAATGATCTTTTTTTGATAGGTTTCTTGACAGATAAACGCCTAGAATTTAGGATGAGCGAAACTTTTTTTGAATGGCTTGGTAGCTCAGTTGGTTAGAGCGATGGATTCATAACCCATAGGTGGGCAGTTCGATTCTGCCC
>JACMRM010000066.1 GCA_014376445.1 Bacteriovorax sp.
GTTTGTACCCGGTTGATCAAGGCCTGCAGAAGTAATAGGAATGACTGAAAGTCCATCTTTATCAATGACGAATGGATATTCGTTTGTTCCATGATTTGAACCACGATATTTAACGACGCGAATCCTTCGGGTGGAAATTTGCTCTCTTACTCTATTATCCAGGAGAATTATGCAATCGGAAATGTACTCTTCTAGGCCATGACGAGTATAAGTGTCTTTTCCCTGCTCACCAGTAACGATTGCCGTAACTTCTTTTTCTTTTAGCCATCGAAAAAGTCTTTTTACCTCTAAGCGAAGAATGCCATCATCTGTAACTCCTGCAAAGAGAGATTCAATAGAATCTAGTACAACTCGTTTGGCACCAATAGAAGCAATTGCATGCTCTAGTCGAACGAATAATCCTTCAAGATTAAATTCACCACTTTCTTGAACATCTCTACGCTCCAGCACGACATATTCAAACAGGATTTTTTTCTGTGAAACGAGCTTTTTTAAATCCAGGTTGAGTGAGGCCACGTCTTTATATAGTTCTTCTTCAGTTTCTTCAAAGGACATGAAGATGCCTGGTTCTTTAAAATTGATCGCACCATTGATTAAAAAATCAATTCCCAAAAGAGTTTTGCCGGAGCCGGAACCTCCACTAATTAAAGTAGTTCGATTTTTTGGAAGTCCGCCTTCTGTAATCTCATCAAGGCCTTTGATGCCGGTGGGGCATTTTTGTAATTCATCAGGATTTGAGGTACTTTTTTTCTTTGGAGTTTTCTTAGAAGTTTTCTTAGAAATTTTTTTAAGCATTTAATAAACCTTGGATACGACCTGATATTGACTCTCTGGCTTAATACCAGAGTGCAAAAGTAATGCCGTAGACATTACTAGGAACTATTCGAGGCTTAATAATTTGATGCGTCCTTCGGTAAAGTAATGATAAAACTCGTGCCAAAACCTTCGGCACTTTGAATTTGAATTGTCCCTTTGTGTGCGTGTACTGCCTCGTCAACATAAGTTAATCCAATTCCCCAGCCAACTTTTTCACTGTGAACTGCTTCATCGCTTCTATGAAATAAATCGAATAAGGTTGCCTGATCCTCAATTGGGATTGCCCGACCTTCATTGTGCACGGTTAGCTGTATATATCTTTCTTGAGAAAATAAATTGATAGTTATGGGCAGATCATTTCCATATTTGATTGCATTTGAGCAAAGATTTTCTAAAACTCTTTGGAGTGCAGATGCATCCCAAAATCCTTCGATAGGCATAGGATTATTAAATATAAATCGCTCTCCATGAATGGCAATTAACGACTCAAGAGATTTAGAAATTATATTAGAGAGGTTACATTTTTCAATTTTAAGTTGAAGTTTTTGTCCAGCATTGATTCTGTTCACGCTCAAAAGAGCATTTAGCATTTCAACGACTCGGTCAATATTACGGCTTATAGCTTTACCGGATTTTTGAACAACTTCGTTATCTTTTACTTTTTTTGTAAGCATTTCACTATTAAGTCTGGCAACTGTCAGGGGAGTCAGTAAGTCATGTGATAAAGTGGATATAAATTTTAACCGAATTTCTTTTTCTTCAACTAGGTCTTTACTAATAGCTACGGCATCTTTTAATGCAGATTCAGTTCTAGTTTGATCAGTTTCTGCAACGATACGTGCATTTATTTCTGTATTTAAATCTCGTACTTGTTCAGTCACGTCTTCGATAGAGAGAAGATAAATTTTAAGATAGATTTCATTCCCCAATTCATCTTTTTTCACAACTTGCCCACCTCTAAGTTGTAGCACTTTCTCTCCAATATTAGAAAATGTATGGGTAATATTAAAGTTGGTAAACTTTTGACTACTAGAGGTCATTTTGCTAATAAACTCACGTAATTCTGGAATATCCCATTGTCGATTGTCTATATCATAAACTTTATGGGCAATGATGTTTTTTGATTTAATTTTAAATGTTTTAAAGAAGGATTCGTTAGCTGACTTAACATTAAGATTTTCATCTAATATTAAGAGTGGGTTCTCTACACTTTCTACAACCGCTTCCGCAATATTTTTTTCAAGTTCAAATTTTGCTGAGATAGTCTTAGCATCGTCTATATCAATGACAACACAAACAACCCCATCAATTCGATTATCAGGAGTCGTGTAAGGTCTAATCTTTAATGAATACCAACGATCTTTTATGTCTTGGACATCTTTTTCTATGGATGAATTTTTATTAATGGATTCCGAGATCAGTGTCTCTAGATTTTCTACTTTTAAATTATGCTTAATGTTGGTGAACGATCTTCCAAGGTCTCCGGGAATAACATTGAAAAGCTCTTGGGCCGCAGGTGTGAAACGGCGAATAATATAATCACCGCCAATAATAATAATGGGAGTGGCAACACTATTTAAAATGTTACTTAAATCTCCTGATAAAGAATCGAGTTCGCTATTTCTAAAATTAAGTTCTTCATTAAGTGTTCTTAACTCTTCATTTGTAGACTGCAATTCTTCCTGGGCAGTTTGTAATTCTTCATTTGAACTTTGCAGCTCTTCGTTACTAGACATCAGCTCCTCATTAACAGTTTGAAGTTCTTCATCGGTAACGTCATGTTCTTCAATAATTGTCTGAATTAATTTTTTTGTTTCATCTAATTCATCGGCCAAAACAGAGGCTTGTTTTTTTGCAGATATCTCACCTAAAGAAAACTTAGATCCTTTTTTGGATGTTTTTAATTTTTTGTCAACTCGATTTACAAGATCTGTAGGACCAATTGCTTGTGCTGCTATCAAAATATCTGTAAAAAAAACAGAGTAGTAAGTAATGAGGTCATGGCCAACGATGGGAATAACATCAATATTAAAAGTTTTTATTTTCTTTTTTTCTTTTAATTGCACGCCTCTTATTACACTAGGTTTTTTACTTTTTTTCACTGTCAAAAGAATTGCTCTCAGTTCGTTGAGAAGATTTTTAGAAATCATTTTAGCAATATTAAAAGTAGCTTCACCTGGTGTGAATTCTAAAAAAGGTGAAACATTGCCGTATAGCTGTAAAATATCCATACGGTCATTGATCAAAAGTCCAGAGTGCCCGAATCGTTCAGTATAAACTCGATCCATTTCTGCTTTAAAGTCGTAGGGTTTAGCTTGAGTTGGAGTAGACGTTGGAGCTGGATTAGCGTTTTGTTTAATAAATTTTGATCTATAAGGTGCAGTATGAACTGGAAGTTTCAATGATTTTGAAATTTTATTATATATTTTACATTTCTTATTAATACATTTAAGAACACCCTCGGGATTGGTAATATTTTCAGAGTTACCTAAAACCAGAATTCCATTTAAATGTAGAGCATAAGAAAAAATATCAATGACTCTTTTTTGCAAGCTGGGATTGAGATAAATAAGAAGGTTGCGACAACTTATTAAGTCGATCCTTGAAAAAGGAGAATCATGGGTGACGTCATGCCTTGCAAACAAGCAACAGTCGCGGATACTTTTATTAACTTGATAACCATCATTCACTTTAGTGAAGAATTTATTCAGTCTCTCAGGGGAAACATCAGATTTAATTTCATTAGAATAAATACCTATTCTGCCTTTTTTTAGAACGGTTTCACTAATGTCTGTGGCAAAGATTTGAAATGGAATTTTAGAATTATTTTCTTTCAATATTTCCAACACGATCATGGCCAATGAATAAACTTCTTCACCAGTTGAACATCCAGGTACCCATATACGAATAGGATTTTCATTGCTGTGACCAACAATTAATTTGTTAATTAATTCTGATTTTAAATATTCAAATATGTCAGGGTCTCTGAAAAACTGGGTTACATTAATTGTTAAGTCTTCATAGAGGGAATGCAGCTCATTTGAATTCTTTTCAATATATTCCAAATACTCTTTAAATGTGTTGGTTTTGCATAAATCCATTCTTCTTTGAAATCGCCGCTCAAGAGTGCTTAATTTATAATCGGCAAAATCAATTCCATGCTCAGCTCTAACTTTGTCGATTATTAACTCAAAGTTTTTCTGCTCTTTTTCATTCAATGGTTTAATCTGAATTTTTTCTGAAGCACTTAATGACTTGTTTTTAACAACTCGTTGAAAAACATTGGCCAATTCATTACCCATTTTTTCAACAGGTAGAACAAAATCAACATCTATTTGATCTAAAGTTGCTTGTGGCATAGCAGAGTAAAGTGCCGTTGCTGGA
>JACMRM010000067.1 GCA_014376445.1 Bacteriovorax sp.
ATTATCCCTTAACACATCTCTTATAAGATTTGGTGAAACGGCCGACGTACCTGTCGAAGGCCTGCATGCCATATTTTCCACGGAAGACTTTGAGTCAGTGCTCGCGCAGCTAGATAAAAACATTAAAACAAACAGGATAAAAACTTGCTTCATAAATTACTTCTTTGGTTCTTCTTTTTTTGCTGGATAATCTTTCGGATCGGTAGAAGTTGAAAGTTTCTTAATCTTCCCCTCTTTCAACTCCTTTCTCTCCACGATACCCTTTGTGCTCGGAACCATGTGAGTTGAAAAGGGTGTTTTATCCCCAATTACCTGCGATTGAATCGACATGGTAATTCTAACGATATCCCCTACCAGCAGCCCGCCATTATCCATTTTCTGATTCCAGATCATTTGAAAATCTTTACGATTGAGTTCACCAGTTAGAGTGAAGAAATAATTTTCTTTGCCCCATGGGTCTTTAGTTTTACCTTTGTAGAAACCATCAAGAACTAACGGCTTCGAAATCCCTCTTAAAGTAATTTCCCCAGGAAGCTTAAACTTTTCATTGGCAGCAATCTTCACCGGCCCTTTCGCTCTGAAAGTAATTTCTGGATAATTCGCTACGAAGAAAAACTCCTGTCCTCTTAAGTGGAAATCTCGCTTCCCGTCGTTTGTATCAACACTGTTGCCGGTGATCGCCACGCGAACATTTAAAAGAGTATCTTCAGGCGTATTCATTTCGAAAAGCCCTGTATATTTTTTGAACTGACCTTCAACTTTAGTCATCAGCATGTAGTCCACATCAAAAGCGATGTGTGAGTGTTCAGCGACAATCTCCAGTTCTTTAGAATGAGCAGTGTATGAAAACGCTAGAGCTAAAACAAAAAGCAGCAGTAAATATTTTTTCATAGAGATCCTTAGTGACGTTTAGGTATTTTAATTACAATTTTATCTTTTTGATTCAGCACTTCAGCTTTATCAGCATCAACTCTTCTCGGGTCTAGTGTGAACATTTGCTCTGATGAAGACTCACTCATAGAGTTTCCGCCTTGATCCTTTGTATCTTCACTCACTCTCACTAGTCCATTCTTTATTTCTACATTGAGTTTGTGATTAGTGCCGTCGTGACCTTTTAACGGAATCTCATAATAAACATATTTCTCATCTTCATGCTGATTGAGAGCTCCGGCACCCGTGCCTGCTTCGTCCAGATCTTTTTCCAGTCCATTAAATCCACTCTCTGCTTCCTTCTGCATTCGTTGGATAGTCTCCATCATTTTGCTCTGGTCAAAGTCATCAGGATCTACAGGAAAGCGCTCACCTGAAGTTTTTCCTTTGTTAGAGTCCATACTGAAGCCAATCCCCTTCCCGGGGTTATGGGCGAATTTAACCAACAGATGGTTGGTCAGGAAGCCAACACAAAAGAAGATAATCGCAATGAAGAATTTGGTATTAATGAATCTTTGCATAATGAAGATTATAGACCCCAGGAAGTCGTTTTACCACATTTTGAGGCATAAATAAAAACTCTCGACCAGTAATAAGTTGCCGATAAATCGCTTTTTTCTTAGCTCTAACTCATCTATTTTAAAACTTTACCGAAAGGGTTTATTATTAGGGAATTCCCCCCTTTTACAAGGATACACCAATGCAGTCTGATAACTTCAAAGGCAAGATTTTGTTTTCCCCGCAAGTTCGTGGTGAACAAAAAACTTTGATGTCGTATTTTGCAGAACCATTGGAAGCAGGATTTGATCAGACGATTATGTCTTCATGGGATTTCCTGAATTTTTCTGCTGAAGAAAAAAAGCAGCTTTCTACTCGACATAGAAAAATGCTGAACAACTACCGTCACATTAATCCGTTTGCTTTAAACGTTGATGCTCAGGAGCTGATTGCTCAGATTAAAAAATGCAAAGCTGATACGATGGTGATTGAGGCCCATGATTATGGCGCCTATATCTGTCTTGCTGCTCTCTACTCCGGCAAACTACCAGCGAGCAAAAAAATTGAATTTCAATTCGCAGGATCTCCACTGGCATTGTTTCCAAAAACTATGCTGAAGACTGCTCCAAAAAGTGCTGATCATAAAATTGTTTTTAGCGTAAAAGAAAACTGCTGGCTGACACCATTTTCCACTTTGTACAGCAATGAAAAGATTAAGTGCTTTTATTTGAAAGCTGCTTAGGAATTTCAAAATAAAATCTCGTTCCCGACTCAATATTCTCTGCCCATATTCTGGCGTGGAGTGAATCCGCAACAAGTTTACAGATGGCAAGACCGAGTCCGCTTCCTGAAGCTTGAGTGGCATTCTTTTGCATGCGATAAAAGCGCTCGAAGATCTTCTCGATGTCTTTTGCCTCGATGCCTTCACCTTCATCCTCAATCGTCACCTGTAAAGTCTGAGGCAGGTTGTGACCCGCAATCTTCACGGTTGAACCTGCAGGAGAATACTTAATAGCGTTTTCAATAAGGTTATAAAAAACGACTCCTAATAAATCGCGGTCAGACATAACAGACAAGTCAGTTTCTGAAGCCTGGTAAAAAGAATCAAAGTTAATCTGCAGCGAGATCTTTTTCATATTGGCAAATTTTGAAAGTCGTGATATTTGCGAGATGACCACTTCATCCAGACGGTTTTCTGTAAAACTTAAATTTTCAATTCCACTGTCAACTCGGGCAAGGATCAAAAGGTTATTCGTCAGCTGAGTCAGGAAATTAATTTCCTGGGCCATGCTGTCGAGAAAATGTGCGATTTCCTCTTCTGACTTTTCTTCTGACTTAAAGACTTCCAGCTCACCTTTCATAATAGTCAGGGGAGTTTTCAGCTGGTGAGATGCATCCTGAATAAATCTTTCCTGTGCATTGAATGTTTCATGAAGACGGCTGAGAAGATGATTGATGGTATCTGCCAACTGCCAGATTTCGTCTTTACTCTCCGGAACCGGCACACGCTCTTCCAGATTTGAAACTTCGATGATTTTAGTTTTTGCAATAATCTCCATCATTGGCCTCAAGGCACGACCGACGAAAAAGTATCCGATCATCAAAGACAACAACAGCATCGCCGGAACACTGATGTAGAAAAACTTCACAAGATTTCTGTTGATGAGAAGAAAGTCTGTTTCCGGAACAGAGATTTGAAGAATTAACGGTGTATCTTTATGAAGAACCGGCAACAGATAATTGATAATTCGATGAGGGACTGTTTCATAGTACATAGTTGAAAAACTTGCCCCACTTCTTAGAACTTTGGAAAGAATACCTTCACCCAAATGGGCGATCTGAGTTTCTTTCAGCATCGGACGCGTTTCAATCACGTGACCGTAAATATCCATTACGGAAATAAAACTGTTTTTCAAAGTAAACGGGAGAATTTTTTCATTGAGTTTTAAAATGTTTGAATCGAATTCCACGTCACCGTATTTATCCACATCAAGAGACTCGGCGATATCGATGGCATAGTTGTAAAGCTTGGTATCAAATTCTGCAATCTGCAATTTTGAAAACTGTGAGTATAAAATATAACAAAATCCCGAGAGCATTCCGGTGAAGATAAGGCCAAAAAGAAGTGTTAGTCTTAATTTAAGACTGATCTTTTGCAAAAAATTCATATTTAATCTTTAAGGATGTAACCGAAACCCACCATCGTGTGGATCATTTTTTTATCAAAGGGTGAGTCGATTTTTTTTCTCAGCATATTGATGTAAACATCGATAATGTTGGTGTTGGTGTCGAAGTTAACATCCCAGACGTGCTCGCTGATTTCTACACGAGTGATTGGACGTTTGGGATTTCGCATAAAGTATTCTAGGAGAGAAAATTCTTTCGCTGTTAAATTCACTTCAACGTTATTTCTCACAACTCTTCTTTGGACTAGGTCCAGCTCAATATCTCCAAAACGAAGTTTCGAATTTTCACTTCCATTATTGCGTCGAAGGAGCGCACGTACTCGCGCAAGCAGTTCATCGAAATCGAAAGGCTTAGTCAGATAATCATCTGCACCTGAATCGAGTCCATGGATTTTATCTTTGGTTGTAGAAAGAGCAGTAAGCATCAGGATTGGCATGCGGCTGCCATCGCGTCTTAAATGTCTTGCCGTGTCCATTCCGTTTTGATCAGGAAGGTTTACATCTAAAACAATCAAGTCGTATTCATTTTCCACGACCATGCTTTCAGCGCCCATACCGGTTTCAGAAATGTCTACGATATATCCGTGAGCAGTCAGGCCTTTCTTGATGAAACTTGCCATTTTTGGCTGATCTTCGACGATTAGAATTCTCATGAAATTATTATAGTTATATAAAAAGGGGAACTCAATGAGTTCCCCATATAAATTCTAGATTTAAATCTAAAATTATTTTTTAGCAGGAGCAGTTGGAGCAGCAGCTTCAGTAGCTGGAGCAGCTTTCATGTGTTCAGTAACACAAGCGTCCATTGCTTTTTTGTCTTTTGAGTGTTCTTTGCAAGCTTCCATTGCAGTTTTGTGTGAATCCATTTTTGAATCCATTTTGTGGTCTGCAGCGAAAGAAGAAACAGAAACAAGTGCCATAGCGATTACTAATAAAGATTTCATAAAACTCCCTAGGTTTATGGGAAACAAATTATTTTGCTTCCCTTTGATAATTTACAATACATTCAGTCAATTTTTTTCCCTTAAGCTTTCCATCACTGGACTTCACACAGGCCTCTTTAGCAAGCTTGTAAGCTTTAGTACTTTTAGTCTCACGTTGCTGCTCTAGTTTAGGCGCCGGCCTGGTTTCAATGCCTGGAGATATTGTCAGAGAAGAGTCCTCTGCAACAGCAATGGCCAGAAAAACGGCAAATAAAACTACACATAACGTTTTCATGGTCTTAGTATCGGCAACGGACATTAAAATGACATTTATGTCAGATTAAAAGATTTTAATTTTTCCATGCCCGACTAAAACGATCTCTTAATTAAGCACTATTTTGATTCAATTTCATAGCAAAAAAACCGAGAAAAACATAAATGAAAATATTAATTAAAACTCCTATCAATAAAGATTACCGCAGCGTGTTTTCACAATTTAATGTGAAGCTATTTGCAGCATTAAAGCCGCCATTAGTTAATTTAAAAATTACTCGTTTCGATGGATGCAAAAAAGGCGATGAAGTTCATTTGCTTGTAAGCGGCAAGCGTTGGGTTAGTCACATTACTGAGCTGGTGGAAAACGAAAATGAAATTTATTTCGTCGATGTTGGTGTTATCATCCCCGCTCCGCTCACTTCATGGAAGCATATCCATCGTATCGAGCGCACAGGAAAAGATAAATGCAATGTGATCGATGACATTGAGTTTTCCACTGGAAATAAATTCATCGATAAACTTTTATACCCTGCTTTGATGGCGATGTTTTTGCTCCGAAGACCAATCTATATAAGAGAGCTCTCATGAAAAAAAAGCACGTCTATCTTTCGAAAACTTTAGATAAAGATGGCACTGCTCATTACAGTACAATTGAAAATGAAACGTGGGCCAGTCTACTAAAAAGGCAGAAAGAACTGGTGAAGAACCGTGCTTCAAAAGAGTATTTAAAAGGTGTGGAGATTTTAAACTTTACCAATAAAATTCCGCAGCACTACGAAGTTACCGACATTTTAAAATCTCATACCGGCTGGGGAGTTGAACCTGTTCCCGCTCTTATCCAGCCTGAAAAGTTTTTCTCATTGCTCGCAAATAAAAGATTTCCTGCAGCGAATTTTATCCGCATCCCGGAAGAAATTGATTATATAGAGGAGCCCGATGTTTTTCACGAACTTTTTGGACATTGTCCGCTTCTGACCAATGCCCCTTATGCAGAGTTCATGCATCAGTATGGCAAACTTGCACTTCAGACAGATAAAAAAACACAGATGAGAATGTTCCGACTCTTTTGGTTTACGATTGAATTTGGTTTAATTAAAGAAGATGGCGAAGTGAAAGCTTACGGCGGTGGAATTCTTTCGAGCAAGTCAGAAATCATCTATTCTGTTGAAAGCGACATTCCTGAAAGAAGATCTCTTGTGCCGATGGATGCTTTAAGAACACCATTTAGAATTGATATTCTTCAGCCGGTATATTTTGTCATTGAAAGCTACGATGAATTATTTAAGCTGATCGCCAAGGACCCTCTCAAGATGGCACAGGAATCATTTTTACAAACGGATTACCCGGCCAAATTTGAAAAGAAAAAGAAAGCTTAAACTTTTTTTATGTCTTCAGATTTGAATGAGTAAACATAATCCTTGAATGTCGGGAAAAGAACCATGCTCACTATGTACATTGCGACCTGGCCCATGATTGAAATCCATCCGACACCATTTAACATTTTTGCTTCAGCGAAAAGAAGTGAACCAAATCCGCAGATTGATGTCAGCATTCCTAAATGAACAGGACCTGAAATTCTTTTAGCGGCAGAGAGCGCAGTACCTCTTTTTCCCGGCCATTTCTCAGGTTGTCCCCTGTGCTCAATTTCATCGTGAATTTGGTGAACGCCCATGTCAATTCCTGCTGCTAGCACAGCCGGAATGATCGCAACATTTAAAATAGTAAACGGCTCATCAACAAGACCCATTAAGGCAATAAGAAATAAGCATCCCAACACCAGCTGGCCTTCAAGGATCATAGCATACCGTAAATTTTTAAAGTCAGGCCAGAAAACAAAAAAGGCACCGACTAAAAAGAGAACGAGTACAATTCGTCCGTCTTTAATAATATGATTTAAAATTGCAGAGAATACTAAAGTGTCAGACCCTACTTCCATTCCAGGAAATAAATTTTTTGCCTTTAAAAGTGTATTTGCATAGCGGTTGATATTTTCGTAAGTACCCTGGCGCTCTTTCGGGAAAACCAGAATGATATTTTTATCCGGCCCGAAATTATCTGCCAGAGATTTAGGAACCAGTTCGTCTCCATAAGGAGCAGTGTTCAGCCATTTTTCAACCTGTTCGTATTTCACCTGAAGTTTTTCTTCAATATCTTTACGAGGGATTACGTTGACCTTGCTTCTGATTTTTTGAATTTTTCTAAAACGCGACTGCATGTCATCCGGAACAAGAGTGTTGTAACCAATAACCTGACTTACGACATCGTCGTTTTCATCACTGTTAAGCCATGCCTCAAGCTCTTTTGCCTGTTCGCGGTCGCGGGTTAAAATAGCAGAAGGTGTTATCGCTCTTCCATATAGATCGTCAGAGAGTTTATTGAGCGCTTGTGTTTCTTTGGAAAAGTTATGAAGTCTCTCAAAGTCAAATTCGAAATAAGCATTCCACAATCCATAACCCATAACCGGGATCAGAATCAGGTAAAAATAAACGTATTTCGTCTTGAATGGATAAGCGTAAAAAAAACGAGAGATTTTTTCCTTGATACTGCCTTCAGCTTTGATCGGAAGAAGTTTTGCACCCAAAGGAAAAATACACATGAAAGTAAAATAAATGCAGACAACACCAAGACCCGCAATAATTCCCAGTTCAGAAAATCCTCTGAAGTCTGAAATCGCTAGAATGAAAAAGGCCGCAGCTGAAGTTAGTGCAGCTGAAAATAGTGAACGCCCCATGACCATGTAGGTGTCTTCGATGGCCGTTAACTGGTCTTTGCCCGTTTGCCTCTCAGCAAGGTATCTGCGGACAAAGTGAATCCCGTATTCAGAGCCAAGCCCTGAAAGAATGGCCAGTAGAAATCCCGTTAAGATATTAATTCGTCCGACCATTAAATAAGCAAGACCAACGGTCTGCCCCATCGCCATGAAAACTCCGGCAAGCGTGAACCATCCAGCTCTCATTGTCCCGAGACCGAAAAATAGAACGATAATTAAAAGAACTGTTGAAATAATCGACGTCTTAGCGATGTCACGATCGAACTGTTCTTTGTCTTTAATTTTTTCAACGTAACGGCCGTTTAAGTTATAGGGAATTTTTGTCCCCTGAATCTTTGCCATAGCATCGTTAACATTTTTAATCAGTTCTTCACCTAACTTCAAATCAGTCGATCCAAAGTCCGGTTTGATTAAGAGCATGGCATATTTTTTATCTTTCGATAAAAAGTAGCGGTCCTGAGGAATTTTCTTTTTTAGATCGAGGAAGAATTTTTTTGCTTCAGCAACATCGTCGGAGTTATCGCCTTCAGAAAAAAGATCAAGACCTGTATTATCAATTTTTTTATCTGCGAATAAACTTTGAGCATACTGGCTCATCTGATTGAATTCTTTTTTGCTGATGATAAAAAGTGCTTTGTCTTTCAGTGCGTATGTTTCTCTTTCATAATATGAGTATTTAATTCTTGGAACACCTTTCAGCGCTTCAGTGATTTTAGGCAAAGTTTTTTCCGGTGAAACCATGGGGCCCACGAGAGTAATCAAGTAACCTCCTCCTCCAACGATTTCTGAAACATGGTTCATTTCAACAACGGCCGGGTTGGTATCCGAAAGGAGACCGGATAAATCCATATTTACTTCCAGCTTCGTGGCCTGCATACCACCCCAAATACTTAGAATTAAAGCCAGGATAGGCAGTACGTAAATATTCTTTAGATTCCATTTTAGAATAGACATTGGCACTCTCTGTTTCTATATTGACCCTATTAAATTTAAATATCTAACGGGATCAAATAATGAAGTTTATTTTAGTCTTTTTACTTTTACTTCCAGTATTCGTCAAAGCCCAAAGTATATCAAACGAAGCGCCTGTAGCATTAATTCAAAATATTTTCTCTCTAGCTCAAAAAGAAAATCCACTAATTAATTCTAAAACAAAAAGCGAGCTTGATTCTCACTTTGATTTCCACCAGATGTCTTTAAACATTCTTGGAAATGAGGCAAAAAAAAGAACTGCTGCTGATTTAAAATGGTTTGAAGACAGCATTAAAGAAATCATTACGAAAACTGTTTATCCAAAAGCGCCTGAATTCTTAAAAGGTGTAAAGATCACTTACAAGAACACACTTATTGACGGCGACAAAGCAACAGTTCCTTCCGTTGTTGCAAAAAAAGGCGAGAAAACAGACGTAAGCTACAAGCTGGTTAAGTCCGGTTCTGAATGGAAAGTTGTCGATATCTCTATCGACGAAGAGTCATGGGTCAATACGATCAATGATAAGATGACAAAAACACTGAAAGAAAAAGGCTGGACCGGCGTTAAGGACATGATAAACAAACGTGTGAAAGCTCTTAATACGAAGGCATAATGCTTAGATATTTAGTCGCCCTCAATTTACTTTTCTCTGCAGCTGCTGAAGCAAGAGTTTATCAGCTAAAAGAATTAATTGGGCTGACTAAAGTACACCCCGAAATCAAAATCGAACAATTTGAAATCGATAAGGCGCAAGTTCTCTTTGCCCGCATCGATGGCGAAACTAGACCGAGACTTTCTATCTTAAGCGGCATGGGCCCGAATAAAAGTTCGCAAGGAAATGCTTTAAGTTCTTCGCGTTCTGCCAATGTCGATACCATCACCTTCCTTGCGAATGTCGATTTAAAAATTCCTATTTTCATGTTCAACCGTCAGGGTGATCTTACGAAAGCGGCCGAAGGAAATTTAAAAGTTAAAGAGCTTGATGTTGAAAGAAAACAAGCTGAGCTGGTTAAAAAAGTTAAAGAATATTATTATGGTTTTCAGTACGCTTCGAGCTTAAATGATTTTGCCGGGTCAACATTAAAAGACCTTGATGATGTTCTTGCCGGAATGAAAAATAAAAAGAATGGCGCTGAGGAGACAACCAAGCTGGAACTCTTCCGCTCTCTTGCTCAGGTTAAAAAATTTGAAATTGAAAAAGGCCTTGCTCAGAGTATTTTAGGATTTAAATATATTACTCAGGATACGGATCCTAAAATTGAACAGGATTGGATTGAATACTCACAAAGACAAATACCGACTCTTGAAGCACTGAATGCCCAGCTTGCTTCTTCGAATATTGATTTGAGAAAAGCTTCCGTCGGTGTCGATGCAAAACAAGCTTACCTGACGAGTGAAAAAAAAGCGCAGCTTCCTATTTTTGGATTTTTTTCTTCATTCAACTATCTCAATACTCCGAAGGCTTCAAAACAGGCTTCGAAGTTTGCTTACGATCCTTACAACAAATCTGATTTCTCTGTAGGCATAGGGCTTACATGGGATATCGATTTCGGCATCAAGTCGAGTAACGTAAGCAACGCCCAGATCGAACTTGAAACAGTAAGAATGCAGCAGGAATTTGCGCAAAAAAATCTGCCGATTAAAATTGAAAAAATTTATCTGGATTTAATGGAAGCGCAGAAGAAGGCCACTGAACTGGAAAAATCATACAAAACCTCTAAAAAACTCCTCAATAACATTGCTTCAGGTGTAGCACTTGGAATTGCACCTGCAAAAGATATTATTGAATCTTATACAATGAAGGCCACAATCTATCAGCAGTACGTAGAGGCAATTTACAACTATGAGATGAGGCTTTCTGAGCTTTCTTTCGAAATGGGTAGAGAGCTCGATCCTGCTTTATTATAATTTTTAAATTCTAAAATCTTGTTTATCCAATTGTCGCTCACGTCACCATAACCGATTTAATCCATATATTTAGCATCTAAAAACTAAAAGTTATTTGGAACCCATGGATTATAAACAACATAAGTGGGAAGTGTTTAAAGTTTAGACAGTCATTCTAAAAGCATTTCAATTTTTCATGAATTAATTTCACAAGCTAAAAAATGCTAAATTTAGACATATTTTATAACAGAGGTCCACATGAATAAATTTTTGATCATATTTTTCTCGACAATAATATCGGTACAGGCAATGGCAGAAAAGCCTCTTAATTTAAACTATGAATCAATCACAAAAGAAGTTAAGTCCTGTCGTAAATCCATTTACGGATGTACTGCTGAACAGGAAATTGAAATTGCAAAATTTAATGGGTCAATACTCGATTCATACACTCTTGAAAATTATTTATCACAAGACAAAGAAAAGTCGATCTTCATTCCTCTTGCTCTTAATAATACAGAACTGCTTACACTTGCCGCTGCAACAAGCTTAGGTGTCGTCGCATTTAAAAATGATCAGGAAATTATGAATGTAGTACAAAACCATAAATCCACGGTCACAAATCCGATTGCCACTGTCGGAAATTTTTTAGGAACAGGATCAGCTGGATTAGGCATTGCTGCCGGTTCATATTTTATCGGTATGTATTTCGAAAATGATAAACTGAAAAGTGCAGGTCTCTTTATGGTTGGAGCAAGCTTAGCTTCTGCTATCGCAGTAACTGCCGTAAAAAACATAGCGGGAAGGTCACGTCCAATTAAGGGTGAAGGACCTTACAGTTTTTTTAATTCAGGCAACAAATCTTTTTATTCAGGACATACTTCTCAGGCGTTTACAATGGCCACGGTTATTTCCGAAATGTACAAAGATGATTATCCAGTTGTTCCATATGTCGCTTATGGCATTGCGGCCATTACTGCGTATGCTCGAGTGCATGATCAGGCCCATTGGGCTTCAGACGTTATCATAGGCGCGGTTGCAGGACATCTCATTACAAAACTTGCATTAAATGCAATGAATGGAAATAAAGAAAATCGCAGCGGTGTAGAAATCTATCCTGGAATAGATCCGAACACTGGCGGCTTCATGCTATTTTTAGAATGGAAAGGAAAAGAGGTGCAAGCACCGATGAAGTGTTCCAAAATGCCTGAAGGGATGACAAAAATAGATGCCTGTCTTGCTGAAGGATTTGCGAAGGCAGCTAAGCACTAGAAGTACATTCTGAAAGAAGTATAGACACTCTTAGGATAACTTCCAAATTCTGATCTCTGCTGAAAAGACCGGGTCTCTTTACCGAAGGGAATGTAGCCTCCCAGATCGATAAACATATCCTGGGCCATGTTGAATTCAGCAGAAAGATTATTGAAGATTGAGGCATCATTTAAATTAAATAGAAACTGTGCTGTTAACTTCCACAAAGAACTGATTTCGTAAGTCATTCCGGGAGCTATATAATGAACACCGTAAAGATAAGCTCCACCTTCGGTATAGGCCGTTTTAGACTGCGAGAAAATGTATTTAGCAGCGTCTGAATTTCCCGCGCCATTATAATGGTATTCAATATAGCTATAAATGGATTCGGTTAATTTATAATCCGTCCCGATCGTTGCACGATAATAATTCTCAAGATTATTTGAGCTGCTTTTTTTAAAATATTTTGGTACTATATATGCACTCTCAAACCAAGCACTAGCATCGCCTACACTTCTGGCGAAATCCAATCCGAGCATTAAATTGTTTTGAAAATCCATGGCCATGATAGAAGAATCTGTAGCAAAAAGATTGGTCTTTAATCTGGCAAAGACTGCGCTATCAGAAAAATGCAGTTTGTGACCAAAAACATACCCCACATCGAGCAGACTTAAAGTACCTAATGAATAATTCATGCGGACGGTATCTACACCGACTCGTTCTTCTTTATCCAGAGTTGCATACGTAACAGGAGTCAGTACGTCTGTAGGATTAATAATTTTTGATGAACCAAAAGCAATTGGAGCTCGTCCTACATTAAGATTAAATGCTCCCTGCGAGTAATTGATATAGAAGCGATCGAGATTCTGGTTTAATGACAGGGTTCGAGATTTTATTCTATCTGAAGATGTAATCTTGCGCTCAAGGTCTACTGCACGATAATTTTTTTTAGGTGTTTGCTGAGTAGTTAAAAAAGGTGATTTTTTTTCCCAGTCCAGCGAGAGAGCGTAAGCTCCATAAAAAGTATAACGATCATTAATTGCATAGGTATACTTTGGTCTGAAGATACTTGAAAGTGTCGAGTTATATGAGTCTTCACCGGAATTTTTTGTTTCGGAAAAATAAGTTTTAAAACTTCCATTGATTGCAAAAGAGTTCTGCTCAAAAAGAAAAAAACTACCGAGTGCCAGCGCTATATGAGTTGAAATTTTAGTTATCACTATCAATCTTTCCATCTTTTAATATAATCAGTCTTTTTGAGTGGTCCATGATTCTTTTATCATGTGTTGAAAATAAAAAAGTAATCCCCTTCGTTTCGTTCATAGTCTGCATCATATTGATAAGATTGTCTGCAGTTTTGGAATCAAGGTTGGCCGTAGGTTCATCCGCAAGAATGATATCTGGTCTTGAAACAACTGCGCGGGCAATGGCCACACGCTGCTGCTGACCGCCTGAGAGTTGAGAAGGTCTTCTGTTGCCCATGGAAGCAAGGCCTACATCATTTAGTATCTCGTTCACTCTCTCCAGTCTTTCTGCTTCAGCGATACCCTGGATAAGCATGATGTATTCAATATTTTCTTTCACTGTTAAAACAGGAATAAGATTATACGACTGAAAAATAAATCCAATATGGTCACGTCTGAAATCAGAGAGCTGATTGCCGCTCATATCACTGATGGCCTTTTGATTAATGAAAACTTTCCCGCTGCTTGGTTTATCAAGACCACTCAGTAAATTTAAAAGCGTCGACTTACCCGATCCTGACGGGCCGGCAATGGCAGTGAACTCACCTTTTTTAATAGCGATATTCATTTCATGCAGTGCTGTCACTTCGACTTCGCCAGACATATAGGTTTTCATGACATTTTCTGTTCTTAACATGTCGTCTGAAAGTTCCTGAAAGTTTTGTATCATAACGCTTCTCCGTTCATAATTTATTTTTTTCTCAAGGCCACGGCCGGGATAATTCTTGCAGCATATAGGGCAGGATAAATTCCAACTAGAGTCGCAAATACAATCAGGCAAGGCGGATAAAGAATAAACTGAATCAATCGCAAGTGAGGGTAAATCTTATCTTTAAAAACCAGGTGAGCGTATTCGATCCCGCGGTAATCGATTCCATACTTAGAAAAGAATCCGATCAGGATCAGCCCCATAATTATTCCTGCCACAGAGCTAACCAGCGCCAGCATAAAAGCTTCGTAAATAATCATACGTGCGACTACACTTGGTCTCGTCCCTACTGCGCGCAGGACACCGAATTCAAACATTCTTTCATAGAGAGACATAAAAAGTGTATTCATGATTCCGAAGGCAATAATTCCGAATAATATAAAGGCCAGAATTCCCAATGAGAATTGAGTGAACTGTAAAATAGAAGCGAGATCCTTGAACATTTTATTCCAACCATAAACGATATTTCCACCTCGAGAATACCTGGTGCCAATAACGAAATTCTTTTGCGCGGGAATATTGAGATCTTTAAAGTTCAGTGCAATTTCATGAATGCCCTCACCAAGGTTGAGAATCGACTGGGCCTGTTTCAGTCTTATGAAAGCAACGTTTTCATCCATCTCTCTAACACCAAAAGCAAAGATACCGCCCACCCGGAACATTTCCTGCGAGAGATCACCAACATGAGCTCGAGCAACGGTGACAACAACTCTGTCTCCAACACCTATGTTTAAATTATCCGCCAGTTTTTTTCCAACAATAATTTTTCTTTCATTGCCGGGTCCAAGATACTCACCAGCAACCATTCGCTGTGAAATTTTTGAAACTGTCTTTTCCTTTTCAGGGTCAATGCCATAAACAACAATATTGTTGGCATCAGAAGTTGATGTCAGCATTCCATAGCTTAATACTCTCGGAGTAAAACTCTGCAGTTCACTTTCATCTTCAAGCTTCTTCAACAAAAGATTATTTTCGTTGCCGGTGATAACTTTTTCCACTTCAAGATTTTTAGTAAAACTTTCTTGATGAATCTGAGCGTTTCCTGAAAAATCCTGAGTTGCAGAACGAACCATCGTCTCGCCTAGACTGACAATCAGGGCATCGGCAAACATCATTGCAGCTAGCCCCACACCGATTGCAATCACTGAAAGAATCGTGCGTCTCTTGTTTCTAAAAATATTTCTGAAGGCTAGTCTAAGAATTAACCACATATTAATTCATCCTCATGGCTTCAACCGGATTGATTTTCATTGCTCTATAAGCAGGAAAAATACTTACGATAATTGCAGTAAAAAAAGTCACTACAGCAGGATCGGTAAAAGCTCCGGCATAAATAAGTCCATACATTGTCGTAATCGTAAATCCGCCAATATCGATCGGATTCGGGTAATCAATTCCATACATGGAAACCCAGTAATTTAAAATAAAACTTAAAAT
>JACMRM010000015.1 GCA_014376445.1 Bacteriovorax sp.
CGCTACACTCTTTATTTTTATTCGATAACCGAAAACTTGTGCAATTTGTTCAACTTATTTAAGAATCAAAGGCTTGTAATTATTAGACTTAGTTGGTCAAAAAATCACAAATAGATGAACTGCTAATCAATAAGTTTCTTATTTAAAGAATGTGCGTAAACCTTGCGTAAGTCAAGCGTAATTTTAGCGTAAGTTTGATTATTTTTAGATAGTGCTTATAAAGCAGGAAAGAAGTGATTAATCACCAAGTACACCAGTCCGGCATACACTCCGCTTACGAGATCATCGACGATTGTTCCAGCACCGTGAGTGACTTTCTCGTCGAAGAAAGTAGCGGGCCAGATTTTTTTTATATCGAAAATGCGAAATAAAATCGCCAGCAAAATAAGATGCGGAAGATTATGTTTTTGAATAAAGAGCCATGCCACTGACATGCCGAGAACTTCGTCGATCACAATAAATTGTGGGTCGTGCAAATTAAATTGCTTCTGCACACTCTCTGCAACAAAACTCGAAATGATCGTCACGATAATAATAAACGGGATGAATAATACGTATGGCGGATTAAATGTTCCAAACAGATACAAAAAAGGAAGCGTAGCAAGAGTTCCCCAAGTGCCAGGAGCTTTTGGTAAAAATCCTACACCAAAAAAGGAAAGGAAAAGAATATCTAGTCTTTTAAGTGATGGTCGATTAGCCTCATTCATTACATAATAATCTAGCTACTTTGGTGAATTGTAAAAAGGTTTAAATGGAAAGGCCGAGTTATCTTCAAAAATATATGTTCGATTGGGAAATCTTCGACGTCGTTGTGGCGGGAAAGTCTGCGCTCGATACAAAAAATTTTCTGGGGCCGATGTCTACTATCGATCAGGTTAATCAATTTCTAAAAGGCTACGGCCTTGATCCCAATGATCATGTCGCAAAATCAGAACTCTTTGGAAACTTCCAGGAGGCCATGCAGTTTATCAGAAGATATTTTTTAAGAGAGGGGAATCCAGACGGACTTGATATTAAAGTTCCGAACTCGCTTCTTATGATCTCTGATATTAGCCAATTATTTTTAATGGCCACAGATGACAATATCCTTAAGAAAGAAGACAAGCTTTGGGCGGAAGCCGTTCTAAAAGTCATGCATACAATTATGCATGCAGATAAGGACCTTCGTTCGAACTATTTTAATATTGTTCAGACTCAGATCTTCGACCGTTTTTATAAATATGTTTTTAGAAGCGACGACAATAAATTATTTATCGGTGTGAAGGGAACTGACGATATTGTACCTTTAGTAGATTTCGAAACTAAATCGAAAAAGACTCGCGAGAGTATTATCATCAAACTTCTTCATAAAGCGGAGAACGTAGCGGAAGAGCTTTTCGACAGAGTTGGAGTTCGCTTCATTACGCATTCGCGTTTTGATACGCTTCGATTGATTCGTTTTCTTTTAGAAAAAAATATTGTTATTCCTCACAACAACAAACCAAGTCGTGCCGTCAATACGATGATTGATATGGTGAAGTTTAAAGAAGCTCATCAGGGTATTTTAAAAATGGCGTTGAGAAATAATCTTTCGGAAGACAGGTTTTTAGCGGCGATGGAAAGAGCTGCTGTTGAAGCCCAGCTTGAACCTCATGAGAGTGAGCGCAATAAGCATTCTTCAAAAAGTTATCAGTCGATTCAGTTCACCTGCCGTCAGTTGATCGAATATAAAAATCCGTTTTTGCAGGAGTTTAACTATTTGAGAAAATTTGCGAAGACTCAGAACCCGGAAGAAAATGAACTTGCTCGCAAAGTAATGAATATGGATATATCCCTTGTGGCCCGTGATATTCGTTTCTTTTATCCTTATGAAATTCAGGTTGTCGATCAGGATGCCTTCAAAGAAAACTCACAAGGGGATGCTTCTCACCTGGAATATAAACGTCAGCAGGTTAAGTCTGCAATGAGACGTGTGTTTAAAGCTCTCATTGAGTATAAGCAAATCACTCTTTAATTTTATTTAATGCTTTTTTCGTGAACTGATTAATCCTGTGGTTAATCATGTCGGGGAAATCCGCTTGAGGAACATGTGAGCCGTCTTTTACGATGTAAAGCTGGCTCTTCGGCATATTGCGAGTAAGGATTTGCTGCAGATAATTTGGAATGATTTTATCTTTGTCACCGCCGATGATGAGTGTCGGGGTGTCGATGGATTCAAGGTGATTGATCACATCGTGGTCATGCATAATTTTCAGCAAGTGGAAAAAAAGATTTTCAGGAAGCTCACTGATTTTTTTCATATAGAGCTGAACGAATTCCATCTCCACCTGTTTTTTATTGAAACCGCCGTCGAAGATAGCGTATTGAGCGATCGGATTTTTGAAAGAATTTTTCCAGACAGCTTTATAAAGTTCAGGAAATTTTTTTGTGAAGGATTCAATGAATGGCATCGCAATGTCGACAACATTTGAATCAAACATAATGTCTTGCGGAGGAACGACAGTTCCTGAGATCAGGACTTGTGCCGTTACATCTTCAGGATATCTTCTCGCGTGCTCCAGACAGATATTTACACCCATGCTGTGGCCAACGAATAAAGTTTTTTTGATTCCAAGCGATTCAAGCAGCTGGTGCAGATCATGGGCAATATTTTCAAAGCTGCACGTTTCAATATCGCCGTCTTGTGAAGAGGCAAAGTGGAAACGATAGTCGTGAAGAAGGATCTGATAGCCTTGTTCTTCAAAGTAGGGAATCTGATATTTAAAATGATAATTGCTGCAAAGAAGACCATAGATAAATACGACAACAGGTTTGTTGTGATCAATTTCAGCAGGTTCATAATTGGTATTATAAAAAAGCCTTATACCTTCTTTCGTATAAAAATAATTGGGGTGGCTCTTTTTAAACATGATTGGCCTTCGCTTCTGCTTCTACGAGAACTTCTTCAATAAACTCCAGTGCGAATTTTAGTTCAGGAGCATTTTTAGCAAAAGCAGCAAAGGCACCGCTGAGATCGGACTCTTCTCTGGTTTTTTTAAAGTCGATGATCTTAATTTTATTTTCACCGAATGCGACTATATCGCCAATGCGGATCTTTAAGGCGCCGCTGATTTTTTTTCCGTTGATGAAAAAGAAAGGTGCACGAGTGAGGCTTCTCACTACTAAATAAGATGCGAGGTGGTCTTCTACTACCTCGATCATTATGTAATTTAATGGCAGCTCACGATCCAGAAAAATCAGATCATTTTTTTTCGAGCGGCCTATTAATAAGTGGTCGTATTCGAATTCGTAGAGTCCGATGGAAAGAGGGTCGTTTGATGTGAGGATTTCTAAGTGAATCATCAGACAATTATATCAAATTTTTGTTCTTTTACACGTGGGCATTAATGAAAGTATTCTAAACGAAAAACTCAACTACTACTAAACAGTCGTAAAAATGCGGTTATCATTGGAAAACTTTTCTAAAAGTTTTTCGATATCTGGGTCGTGGGCCTTGATGAGCTCAAAAGCGTCTTCGCGTGCTTCATACAAAATATCAGCATGAAGAACAATATTGGCCAGTCTTTTTTGTGAAAGGCTTCCTGATTGATCCGTTCCAAAAAGATCTCCTTCACCACGAAGCTTTAAATCTTCTTCTGCAATTTTAAATCCGTCAGTATTGTTCTCGATGACTTTTAATCTCTCCATACTTAGAGCAGAGATTTGTTTGTCGTTAACTAAAAAGCAGAAGCCTGGTTTGTCACCACGACCGACACGTCCCCTTAATTGATGAAGCGAGCTGAGACCGAATCTTTCTGGATTAATAATGGCCATGACTGTGGCATTTAGAACGTTGATACCTACTTCGATAACACTGGTACAAACAAGAATATCAATTTTATGAGCTTTAAAGTCCCTGAACATGACCGCCTTTTCATCAGACTTCATTTGTCCGTGAAGACCTTCAACTCTGTGATCGGGAAAATATTTCTTAAAGCGCTCTAGAGTATCAACTAAGTTATGGAAGTCTGCTTCAGCACTTTCATTAATTGCAGGAACTACTACATAAATCTGTTCGTGTAGAGAAAGTCTCGTCATGATAAAACTTAAAAACTGCTGAAAAGTCTCCATAGTTACAATTCTTGTTTTATGCCCTTTTCTTCCACCGGGCATTGTTCTTATGGAAGAGATATCGAGGTCACCGTATTGAGTGAGGCTCAATGAGCGCGGGATGGGAGTTGCGGACATAATCAGGCAGTGAGTTCCAGATCCTTTACTCGTAAGTTTTATTCTTTGATCAACACCGAATTTGTGTTGTTCATCAATGATAGCAAGACCTAATTCTTTAAATTGAATTGTATCCTGAATCAAGGAGTGAGTTCCGATAATAAAATCAATTTCACCGCTTAATAAAGCCGCTTGAATTAATTTTTTTTCTTTCGCGGGAGTTGAACCGAGAATCAGTCTGTATCTCACAGTATCGTCACCGAAAAGTTCATGAGCACTCATAAAGTGCTGCATGGCCAGAGCTTCAGTCGGACACATCAATGCCACTTGTCCACCATTTTCGATAATGATCATGGCAGCGATCATGGCAACAGTTGTTTTTCCGCATCCCACATCACCCTGAACGAGTCTCATCATCGGGTGTTCGCTAATTAAATCCTTTCTGATATCGACCATTGTCTTTGCCTGATCAACTGTCAGTTCATATGGATAGAGACTTGAAAAAGATTTATAAGCTTCTTCAGTTACTGCATATTTTTTTGCTTTCGGTTTTTTAAAATATTTTCTGCGCAAATGAATTTTTAATTGATCTTCGAAAAATTCTTCATAGATCAAGCGTTTTTCAGATTTTGCTTCCAGGTCAGGTGTTGGTTTAATTTTCGCGTGGATAACCTTGAAGGCATCACCAAGTGAGAGAAAGTTTTTCTTTTTAATCAAACTTTGCGGAAGTGTTTCCGGAATATGATCCCAAAGATCTTTGGGGATTTTGTCGATGAACTTTTTTATATGAACGCCCGAGACCGTGTTGATCGTCGGATATTGTATTTTTAATTCGTTTGAAACTGTAACAAAAGGTGAAGGATCGTTGGGTGTTTCCAGAGCGAAGAAATCAGGATTCGTAAACTGGCCCTGGCCGTTGAAAACTGAAGCTTCTCCCATAAATTCAAGATAAGTAACTTTTGAAAGTTTACTGGTGATTGATCCATAAGAATTGAACCATTTTAAAGTTAAAACTTTATCGGATAATAAATCTTGCACGTGTACCATAATGTTATAAAGCATTGCCTTGCCACGTCCGCGTACGCGAAAGTTTGGTTTGGCCTGGATATTCAAAATTTTTGCACGACCGATGAAAATGCGGCCTTCTTCGATATGATCAAAACTTCGGAGTGGAGGCAGCTCTAAAACTCTCAATGGAAATGCCCAGAGAAAATCAGAGACTTCTTTGATGCCGGCAAGTTCAAGTTTTTCGTATGATTTTTTGGATGCAAGACCTGCCAGGTCTTCAAGAGATGAAGACCAGGATAAGGTAGCTTTTTTTGCTTTTTTCTCAGTCAACGAATTCAAATGATTCAATCTCAAGTTTGATATCACCCTTTGGTGCCTTTACAATAACAGTGTCGCCTTCCTCTTTCCCGATAAGCGCTTTTCCTAATGGGCTGCTAAACGAGATCTTGTTGGCCTTAGAATCAGATTCATCTTCACCCACGATTCTGTATGTAATGCTGGCATTCTTTTCTACGTCTAAAACAGACACAGTTGCGCCAAAAACAATTCGGGTACTTTTAATGCTACTGACTTCGACAACACGTGCACGGGCCAGAATTCCCTGCAACTGTGCAATACGTCCTTCGATAATAGCTTGTTTCTCTTTTGCCGAATGGTACTCAGCATTTTCTTTTAAATCTCCAAGCGCACGGGCTTCAGAGATCGCAACTTTAATATCTTCACGTTCAACTTTTACAAGTTGGATAAGCTCAGCTTCAAGTTTGTTTTTACCAGCAAGAGTAATTGGTGTTTCGTCCATGGCCATGTGAGAGTCCTATTTTTTAAAAAGTGAATCAGCTGAGTTTATTAATTCTTTTTTCGAAGTCTCAGCGTTTTTTCCATCAGAGAGATTAAAGTAATCGCAGAAATTTGCTTTTTCTTTGTCGACGATGCGATCGGCATTCGATTCACGGCATTCGTTATAGACCTTTGGGTCATAGAAAGTACACATCCTACAACAATGCAGGCTCACTGAGCAATAGGGGCATTCCTCTGTGCGGGTAACTTTCATCGTTCCCAGAATGGGGATTGTCTTATGGCAGTGATAACAGGTAACGCTATTCATTTACTCAACCATTGTTAAAAGGTCCATTGCTGCATGAGACCTAATTTAATTTTGGAAAAATCTATCTGACTCTGTGTTCCTTCCGGATTCTCAGGGTTGAAGAAAATTTTTGGAAGATTGCGCTTATTATATTCTTCAATCGCCTTATTTAAATTGGCTTCATTGGTAATTTCCAGCGTTCTGGCCACAAGAAAGTTCACCAAAATAGTCGCAGTCCCGGTGATAATGTAGGCACGTCTGTCTTCCGAGTTGGAATTAAAAAAACCAAAAAGTAAAAGACCTGTACCGGTCGTACCTAAAACAGCAGAAGGCCACTGGATGCCGGAATTTTTTTGATAGGTGTTCAGATACTGTAAGGCAACCGGATCTTTTTCCAGGTGATAACGAAGTCCTTCGCCTTTCTCAGAAGTGTTTGAATCAACCAGCACTTCTTGATAATTAATAATTGCAATCCGGCTGCAGGTTTCTACAGCGGAAACCGGAACTGAAATAAAAATTAATAGGATTGCTAAAAAATTGCGCAAAATCACCTCAAAAACGTTTTTTTGATTATAATATAGGGACTTCTCATTCAAAAGGTTTTTTCATGGATTTGATTAAAGCTGGCATTGGTATATCAAAAACGATCAGAAATGTCGGGCGTCTGCAGGAAATTGTGATGGTTTTCGCTCGTCACGGGTTCGATGAATTCATTACCAGCAAAACTACCAATAAAATCCCAAATTTCGTTTTACCGAAATCAAAAAAGAGAATTAGCGAAGAGCTGGCAGATAAGTCAGAAAAAGACTGGAATCAGGTTCTGGGCTTTCGTTTGCGCAAATGCTTTGAAGAGTTAGGTCCGGCCTTTATTAAATTCGGACAACTTTTAAGTTCTAGAGAGGATTTGTTCCACCCATCATTCATCGAAGAAATGAGAATGCTGAGGGATAAAGTAAAGCCAGTTGCTTTTGAGGATGTACGGGCCGTCATTGAATCGGCAATCGGAAAAACTGTTGAAGATGCCTTTCGCTCGTTTCAAAAAGAAGCCATTGGTACAGCCTCAATTGGAGTTGTCTTCAGGGCCGTGCTCCATGATGGAACTCCTGTTGTTATAAAAGTTAGACGTCCCGGAATTGAAAAAGAAATTGAAACAGATTTTTCTATTTTGATGTTCCTTGCAGTCCAAGCGGAAAAAGTCAGCAAAGAGCTTCGGTACCTGGGAATCTCGAGAGTCGTGAACGATTTTGCACTTACACTCCAACGTGAATTAAATTTTCATGTTGAAGCATTAAATTGTGAACGTCTTAGAAAAAATATTGAAAAGCACGATGACCAGAAGCTTTATTACATTCCAAGAGTGTTTAAAGAGTATTCTTCTGAAGGTGTTCTGGTTATTGAAGAGCTGATTGGAATTCCATTCTCAAACAACGAAGCAATACTTGCAAAAAAAGCAGAGATCGTTCCGAAGATGGAATATGGAGTCCGTCTTTTCCTCAAAACATTCTTAAAGGATGGATTTTTCCACGCCGATCTTCATGGTGGAAATTTCTTTTATCTTCAAGACGGAAAAATCGGCTTGATTGATTTTGGTTTGATGGGAAGTTTGAGCAAAAGCGGTAGACATCACTTTATCGCCATCATCTATGCGATCCTTTCATACAATTACGAAAATCTGGTCTATGAATTTTTGGATGTAGCAGAGTACGATACGATTCCTGATACAGATGCGCTTATCCGCGACGTTCGTGAATCATTAAGTCCTTTCGTTGGCCTTTCAGTTAAGCAGACAAATTTTTCAGACCTGCTTGCCGTTGTTTTAAATACACTTAAAAAGCATCAGATTTATCTTCCGCGCGAATGGTACATTATTTTCCGCGCATTGATCACTTTGGACGGTGTTGGTAAACAGTTGGGTATTGATATGAATATCTTCGGGATTCTCCAAGATGATATTGTAGAAATAAATGAGAGCACTTTCAGCAAAGATGAACTTCTGGAAGAGGCCGCATGGGCCGCTCGTGATTTAACTTCAACTATGCGTGTTCTTCCACGCCATATAAAATGGTTCTTGAGAGACTTCGCAAAAAAGGGCTACGCGATTGAAGTAAAAAATACCGGTTATGAAAGAGAGTTCGGTGCAGCTGTCGGAGCACTGGTCTTTTTAGGTTTTTCACTTGTCGCAGCAGTTTTAATTTTTGCCGGCGTATATATTATAGGTCCTACAAATATTGCTTCGTGGAGAGATATTCCAACTATCAGTTGGATTATGTGGAGTATTGGAGTCATCTTGTTCTCATCAGGTATCGCGAGTATCAAGCGATAGTATAACGAGCCATCCACTCATGTTAGCGGAAGGTCGCCAACAAAAAGAGTCGCCTAAAAACTATCCAGTTTCCATCGGATATTCATTGTTTCAACAGTTTAAAAGGGAAAAAGATGAATGTTGTTTACCCTAATCTAATAAGCCCTTAAAATGGTAATACATAAATTGATAACGAGGTACGTATGCTAAAAATCTTAATTTTATTTATTCTTATGCTGAACATCGCTTTTGCGAAAGATAGATTTACAGATACAGATAAAAAAAGATTCTTAGATGATGTTAAGCAAGCAATTGCAGAACATAAAGTAGAGAACAAAGGGCGTGTTGACTTACAGATCATTAAGCCTGGCCTATATGCAGAGCTTGAAGAGTTTCTAAAACAAGAAAAGTTCACTCGCGATGAAATGATCAAAATTAAACAGAACTACGAAAAGTTTTCTTCAAATTCAAGTATCACACCTGATAAAGCGGAAGCTGCATTTTATACTTTCATTAATAATGAACTGGATGCAATCAGTAAAAAACCTGTTGAAAAAACCAAAGAAGGAAATGTTTGTAACAACTGGAGCTGTGAAGACGGACTTAAATGTGCTCCAGATCCACTCCAGGCCAATGCCAAAGGGAAAAAAGCCGGAGATGCATGTAATGAAGCATTGGAATGTGCTTCTCAGGAATGTACTTTTGAAAAAGTAGGATCAAAGAAAAAAGTTTGTGAAGACGTTATGAGATGCTTTAGACCTTTAAAAGTTGGTGAATCATGTATGGCCAACCCTGTTTGTGGAGCTGGGAGTTGTCTTCCATTTAGCTTGATGACTTCTGGAATCGGTGAATGTAATTCTTTTGCTATTTCTTGCAAAAAAAACTCAGACTGTTGCTCAAATTCATGTAACGGTTCTGTTTGCGTTAATAATTTTATTTGTAAAGATTGTGTAAATAAAGGAAGCAAACCAAGTCGCGGTCAAAAGTGCTGCGAAGGACTTTATCAAAATGATAAAAGTGTCTGCTCTCCGGACGCTCCGCCTTCAGTAATCGAAGAAGTGCGAGTATCACCTTTAAAATCATTTTTAATTTCATTCGCTAATTTGTTTATCTCATCTGCAGAAGCTGGTGAAATTAAAAATATTCAAGCTTCTTTCAATGCCATGGTAGATGCACATTCTGATGCACCAGTGGGATCGACGTTTACATGGGGTAACGGCACTTTAAAAATACTTACAACTGGAAATCTTCAATATACCAGCCCGAACGGAAGAAGTGTTGAGTTAACAGAAAAAACTAATATCATAAAAGTTGCGAATGCATCACCTGAAGCAAGAAAAAATGTTATTGAAACATATGGTGTAGATCCTATAAATTATAATAAAGACCAGCAGGCTTCAAATGCCAGAATGATTGATAATTTTACTGCTTTGGAAAGAGCTAATACTTTTGCAGGCAATACATCTACGACAGCAGATATTCCTGGATATGGAACTGTGAAATACACATATGCTCATACAGAAGGTTTTGGAGAAAACGTTGTGACGGTTCCTGCTTCCATCACTTCAGCATACGGGACATCATACAGCCCAGCATCGGATTTCTTAGCAAGTAATGAATATGCAGCAATGGTCGGTAAAAAGATGACCGCTGAAGACTACAAGTTTCTTGAAGATGAAAAAATAGCGGCGACTAAAACAGCACAAAGTGCTTCGACTGACGGTTCTGCAGCAGCCGCGCTTGAAGATGAACAAACATTCTTAAATCTTGGTAAGGCCAGTGACGGTCTGGATGTAAAGTCTGGAGTCATGTCAGACCAGAATAAATATAAAAACTATGTTGCAACTTCTAAAGAGGGAGCGGGATTAGATGCCGATCAAGTTAAGCCAACTTTGATGTTCAATAAAAAATCTAATTTTACTACTTGTGACATGAGTTTCAAAGATGACTTCTATAACTCAATGAAAGCGAATGGAACATTTGATCTGGAAGTCGCGATGCTTGGATTCGATTTCGTAAGCACTGGAGACGCAGACAGCGATTATTGGAAAGGCGGATCTGTATCACAATTCCCAGCGATGAATGCACCGGGGACTGAAGCTGTCGTTGCTAAATTAAGTGCTGAAGCTGCAAGAATTTCTCAAGGTGATCCTTCGATCTATAATCGTCTTAAGGCAATCGGTCTGGCACACAGAGGAATCCGTGCAGCAACGAACGTTCAAATCGCCAATATCAATAAGAAGTTAACTTGTGCGTGTTTAGACGTTCAGGGTTATAACAAAATTACTAATAATGAGAAAAAGAAATTCTTTGAAACAGAATGTGATGAATACGCTAAATATAAAGATCCAAACACAAGTGCTGATGAATTAACTGGTGATGCTTCAGGATTAAAAGGGAAAAGACTTTTAGTTATATGGACGCAGAACCTTGCTTCATTCCACGCTTCTTTAGCAATTGATAACAACTCAGCTTATACACAACTTCTTAACGTTTCAAAATATGTTGCTAACGAAGCAAAATGGAATACAGCTGAAGCTAGAAATTACGACCTGTTTAAATTTAATATTAAAAACCCAAGTGGTTCTGTTGCTGCTCTTGGGGCAATCGTCGGAGCTCTTCTCGCTGCAGGTGTTATCGCAATCCTTGGTGGATTTGCAACCACATCAATTCTATCTGCATGGGCAGCTGCCGGAATTATCGCAGCCTCAGCTGCAACTGGTGCGGGTGGATTGTGGATGATTGCAACTTTAAAAGGTGCATGGATCACAATGAGACCAGTGATCAGCGATTATGAAGTTGCTCCAAGAACTTACTCATGCGGTAAAAAAGAATCTTGCACTGAATACACTCGTACGCTTGTTCAGCCGTATAACCAGATATGTAATGCTCACACTTCTGCGAATGCTTGTATCAAGAGTTTTGTAATTATTAATGATACCTATAATAAAGGTGCTGGTTATATCGTAGACCCATGGATTCCATATGGTGTTTCTAGAACAGCGATTCTGAGAAATCAGCCAAACTATGTTGAAAAACTTGAAGCTGGATTCCAGGCAGCTAAGAATGCAATGGTTGTAAAAAACCCAGGAGCGACCGGTGGTGGCGGTAAAAAAGGTGGAGGAGAGTTTGTTTCAGAAACTTATCTTTCAGAAGTATTTATAGATGCCAACGTTGTCGGACAATATACACCTGCAATCGGACAAAACATGCAGGAAACATATTTCTTAGGTCAGGATAAAATTAAGATCATTAAAGAAGCTGCAAAACAATTTGCTATCAGCGAAGGATTCCTGTTGGCAGACGATACAGAAAACTTAAAAAAGTTTGCTGATTATGCTTATGAATACCATTTCGTATGGCCGAAAAAATCTCGTCCTGACGAAGTAAGTTATCCAACAGTTGGTCTTGGTACATACCTTGATTATATGTCAGTTAAAGTAAGTGGTAACTTATCAGTAGGTCTTGCAAAAGCAGCTGTAAAATTATCTAAGCTTCAAGAGCAGTATCAGCGTGACTATAACAACATGCTGGCGCTTTATGACAGGTCATTGAATCAGGTTGATGGAATTAAAAAGCAACTTATTACCAGTGAAGTTGAGAAGAGCAAACAGGCCCTTGCAAGTCTTGTAAGTTTCAACTCATTATTAGACAGTGGTGATCTTGATTCAAGATTAAAAGCTTTAAGTACAGGAGCTAATGGAAGCTCATCACTTTCAGGAGCTTCTGCCGGAATAGGAGGTCTTACTAGTGATCAAAATAGTTTTTTAAAAGCGGTATCGAATTTAAGAAATACAAGAAAAGAGCAAATAAAGTCACTTGATACTTATAAAAAAGCGATGGTATCAAGTGGAGACAAAGAGCGCGCAGCTAAGATGTCAGCTGTCTCGTCAAAATTCAGTGATAGCTTTTCGAAAGGAAATTCATCTTTCAGCGGAGTTAATTCTCCTGGTGCAAATGCAGTCGGTGCGAGTCTGGCAAAAGATGCAGCTGATGGTGCTGGAAAACATAACAACAGCAACTCGTATGGAAATTCGAATAACTCTGGTTCATCTGGAACAGGAACATTATTTGGTTCAGGGGCCGGATCAGGTTCGAATTCTTCGTCAACAAAATCGGGTGCTGATTCTGCTAATGGTGCAGGAGGCTCGTCTGGTGTAAGTGATGCTGATACCAGCAAGTTGTCAGATGCCATCGATGCTAGAAATAAGAATAGTAATAAATATCAGTCCACAGAAGGACAGACTCTATTTGAAAAAGTAACTAATGCCTATATCAGAAACTACGATAAGGTATTGTCGAAGAAAAAAGACAAGGATGTTATTGAAGAAAAACAATAATGATGAAATAAGCTCGCGAATTGTTAACTTAGATTTCTTACGTGGCCTTTTCATTATCTTCGCCTTAGCTCAACATTTCACGTACTACATTAATGTGTGGTACGTGGATTATTTTAGAGATACCATGGCATTGACCAGTACTTACGCAGTTCATTTTCCAATGATCGGCAAACAAGTATCAACAGATGCAATTAATCACTGGCTGGCCGTTGTATTCACTCCATGGGTAAGCCAGGTATACCTAACAATGGCTGCCTTTAACCTTGCTCGAAAAGACCAAGCTACATTTGCGACAGAGACCAGTGGAAAATTTAAAATTTTTGGACTCATCTTTATTTACTTTGTTCTGGAAAATTTTATTGTCGCACCTAATTTTGGACAGGCCATTTCATTCTATCCAATAATGTTATGGATGATTATTCTCGGTTTGCTTTCACTCGCATACAAATATCTTGGTATCAGAGGGGTTTTGATATTCACATTGTTAATGATGTTACGTTTTATTATCCCAGTAGAACTTATATCGGATGGATTTGAAGGGGTGATGAAAACTTATATTCACCGTGGTTTTGAATATGATGCCAGGTTCGAGTATTTCGTTTTATCGGGATGTCTGGGATTTATTATGGGCTATGTTCATTATCATTTATCTGCCTATAAACATAACAAGGATTTACTTTTTGGTTTGCTTGGAATTGCTTTTATTGGAATTTATCTATTAATAGGTGACCAGTTCGTTGTTCCCCTTGATGATGTGTTCAGTACTGAACATGATCTTGCAAAAACATTTTCAGGTACTGCCTATATTCTGGGAGTACAGGCCGTTTTAATTTCATTTTTTCTGTGGCTAGAAAGAAAAAATATCAAAGTTTATATTCCTGTCTTAAACTGGGTTGGGCTTTATTCTTTGCTAATTTTTTCTCTTCACCGCATTTTTTTTGTAAAAATTATTGCACCTTTCAGTATTATGATTGGCAGTCTTACAGGAAGAACGTTGGGAGCAGGAGCATTTGAAGTATTTATTTATGTTTTTATAACATTAGGGCTTTGTTACTTTGTAAAAGTGTCGCCCATCAGCGATATCATTTTACAAAAGCGACGATAAGGAAAAAGAATGGACACGAGGTCCCAACATTTATTATTCGATGCTTTACTTGAAAGAGACCTGACAAGCACAGACGTCGACCATATTAAAAAAGTTATTGAAAAAAATCTGACTGTCGTTAACAGGATTGAGCACAAGTTCGAACCTCATGGTGAAACGATTGTCTTCATTCTCTCAGAATCACATTTTACACTTCACACTTACCCTGAAAATCGTTTTATCTCACTCGATATTTATGTATGCAATATGGATATTGACTTAAAAAAAATCGTCAATGAAATTTCTTCAGTTGTCTCTTTTGAAAAAGTTGATCAGAAATTTCTTGCCAGAGGTAAGATAGGAACTCCCGGGTCTTCAGCCGATATTAATTTCGTCTACTTTGTCACTGTAGTGACTGCCTGCTGCAGTATTCTTTACGAACTTTTACTTGCGCAGACACTTTCGACCACCATGGGTAATACGGCCCTTAGATATAATACGACTATCGGTCTTTATATTGCGGCCATGGGATTCGGAGCATTACTTTATAAAAAGTTTATCAAGCGGGATGTCCTTGAAGAGTTTATTAAAATTGAACTTCTTCTTTCCTTAATTGGTGGAGTGGCACCTATTATGGCACTTATCTTCGATTATGCTTTTAATAAAATTGCCAATGGCTCAGGTGTTTCATTTTTTTCCAATTGGATTCAGTTTCCTCTTTTTACTTTAAACCACCTTCTTATTGTAGCGATCGGATTCCTTTCGGGGCTCGAACTCCCGCTATTAATTAATATGGGGAAAAGGTTTGATAAAAAGAAGGGAAGTTTTGTTTTAGCTTACGATTATTTCGGGACACTGATCGGCGCTATTTTATTTCCAATAGCCATCTTACCTCAGCTGGATATTTTTACTATAGGGTACGTTGTTTCAATCATGAATATTGTTATGGCCTTTACTGTTATGACTAAACTTAAAGTTGAAAATCGCAAATATAAAATTTTTATTATCGTCATGCTGATTGCATGGGCGCTTCTTATCTTTAATTCTACGGCCATCAACGCTGGCATTATTCAGAAATTCTATTTTGGCGGACAAGTATGAAAAAAAATATGAGCCGTAATTTTGTGAAAGCTGAAATTCTTATTGTGACTATTGTACTGGCTTTTTGCAGTATTATTTATGAGCTGCTTTTAGCAAACACTCTGGCCATTGTGACAGGGAACTATATCTGGTGGCAGTCTCTCACCATCGGAATTTATATTGGTGGGCTTGGTCTGGGAGCGTACTGGTCTGACAAACTTCGGGAAACTTATAAAAGTATTATTAATATTGAAATTGCACTTTCGTTTTTAGGCGTATTCAGTGTTGTCTACGTTTATCTTGTGCACGGAAGTTATAAGTATATGGATAACCTGTTTTTCTATACGGGTGATTTTCATTCAGCTGTTTATCTGCAAAATCTTTTTATTTTAAAATTTGTATTTTTTGGTGTTGTGCAGACTCTGACATTTTTCATAGGTCTACTTTCAGGCTTTGAAATTCCTTTGATGGTAAGAATTGCAGAAGATCATTTGGGTGTATCTGAAGAAGGTGAGTATCAGATTTTCGGCATAAATTATATTGGTACACTTGTAGGGACAACTCTGTTTGCCTATCTACTCCTTCCCAAACTGGATGTTATTAAAACGTCTGTCGTTGTAGCGATGCTTAACCTTGCTGTTTGCGTATACTTTATCGTGAGATATCTGGATAAAAACAGGTTGAGGTATTTTATCTCCTCGCTGGTCGTACTGGTATGTGGAATCGTCATCGGATTGAATGAACCGCGAATTACTCAAAGTTATCTGAAACTTTTTTATTATATGCCGAAGATCCTCGGTGAAAACAGTAAGAATCTCGATTCTCTTGCCACAAGAATTGAACGTCTTCCGGATATTCAAAGATCAAAATCGCTTTATCAGTACCTGGATATTTTTACTTATCCCACTACAGATAAAGGTATTACTAAAGATTCAACGATATTAACATTGGATACAAATTTTCAGTTCAATACAGACACAGAATTTTATTATCATCAGGCCTTTGCTCATGTTTCGATTGCCATGAATGAAAAGGTTCCAAGAAAAGTGCTTCTTCTCGGTGGAGGAGATGGACTCTTGCTGCGTGAGCTGGTTAAGTATAAAGAGATTGAGTCCATTGATTTTATCGAGCTTGATGAAAAGATGCTTGATCTGGCAAAAGGGCGCTTTGCTGAAATCAACCAGCATTCAGTAAGCAATCCCAAGGTTAAACCGCAGATCAACGATGGATTTTATTACTTAAGAAATACATCTAATAAGTATGATGCAATCTTTATTGATTTCCCTTATCCGAATTCATACGATCTTGCCCGTCTCTATAGTGTGGAGTTTTACAAGTATGTAAGAAAAGCGCTGAATCCAGGGGGCTTTGTCGTTCTCGATGCACCATTCTTTGATAGAGAAAATGAAATAAAGGATCATGTACGCGGGCGTATTATGCTAACAACTGTTTTTAACGAGCGCCATATTCTGAATAACAGCGTTCTTGCCAGTACATTTTATTATGCGGGCTTTAAAACCTTCTTTCCTTATAGAATTGCTGACGAGTCATTCTTATTTTTAAAAAGTGAAACTGGTGCCATTGATTATGATTTTATGAAGAAGTCAGATCTTTCAAAGTTAAGTGCTGAAACTTTAGCTGAAATGAATAAAATTAAGAATCAGGATTTTCCTTATGAGATTTCATCCAAGTATGTAAACTCGATTTTCAGACCAGCTGTTGTTAAACGAAATGAATTCTAGATGCTGTCAGTACCTGGAATATATGGTGAAAGAAGAAATTTTTCAAATTCTTTTATTGGTTTCGGACCAAACAGGAATTGCAAAAAATCTTTTTGTGAAACCTGATACTCTGTCTCTGCAAATCTGAAGCTGATTAAATCTCCAGTCATCGAATAAAGCTCTATCTCTTCATTGCTGATGTTTTTTAGAAAAGACTGCAGTACCTCAAGGTTCCCGAGCCTCATAAATGCAGTATAAAAAACATCTTTATTGCCTGAGAGGGAAAGCTCGCTTTCCGGAAGCCATGTTCTGTATTTTTGCAGCGATTTCATCAGGCCAAGATAATGGTCAGGATGGCAGCCGACTTCGTGAATAATATTTGATAAGTCGCGGCCTTTATTAATACAAAAGTACTGTTCAAGCATTCCATCGACATCTTTTTTTATATAAAGATCGATTGAAGTCATCTCTTTGATGATTGACCATTCTTTTTCTTCGCGGATAACTGTAAAAAAATATTTTTCATTGAACTGTTGATAAATTTTTTGTAGATCTGCATAGTCTTTAGCGGGAAGGTCATGAAAAGTTGTTTTAGAAAATCCTACTGGACGGTCATTGGTCGATAAAATACTGTGGCCGGTTTCAATCAATCCGCCCGAAAGGTGGAAAGAAAATTTTTCATAGAGACCGGTGATCTCACTCCATAATATAAAGAGCGCACACTCTTTCGAGTGCGAAAGTATTGCATGGTTCATTAAATTTTTAAACAGATCTCTTCCTCTATATTCTTTTACTGTTGCAATGCCACCGATGAATGCAACTTTGATGGAAGAATTATTTTTAATCATCACACGAGGGCATACAGCGAGATGAGAGACAACATGATTTGTCTCTTGATCTACATAGAGATAACAATTTTCGAAATTAAGCGGGTCCATGAGCAGAGCAAAATCTTTTACATAAGACATGTCACTATCATAGTGGAACTCTTTCTCAATAAGAGCGATCACTTCTTCAAAGTATTCAGGATTTTCAGAGAGCGTAGTAAGTGTGTAAGGGAAAGTGTTCATATGGTGATTAGTTTAACGACAGTGAGCCGGAAAATGACCAATTTTCTTTCAGTTTTTTTCACTGACTAATTTTATCCACTACCGGGAAGCCAATGAAAACGATAGCTTATGTGCTAATAAATGTTTAAAAAATAGTCACTTTTTATTAAAGTTATTTTTCAGAGAGACGATTAGTTAAGTATGAAGCCGTGAGGGAACTTTCCTCACAGATAGACATGATGTTTATCAGACCAGAAATCAAGGAGGATGTATGGGACTTCGAATTAACACCAACGTGGCGTCATTAAACGCAC
>JACMRM010000068.1 GCA_014376445.1 Bacteriovorax sp.
GCTATTGTTTTTATCGTCTGGTACGGAGGAAAGCTTGTTATCCAGAACGAAATGAGCGTAGGTACTCTTACATCTTATATTTTATACGTAATGACTGTTGCTTTTTCTGCAGGACTTTTAGGCAGTTTATATACAGACTTCATGTCGGCCTTTGGGGCCGGCCACCGCATTTTCGAGCTTCTCGATACAGCAACGGTTAATGAAGAAAACATTAATAAGCCTTTAAAGACTATCTCAAAAGGCTTGATTGAAATTCAGCAAGCAGATTTTTCTTACCCCGCTAGATCCGATGTTTTGGTTCTAAAAAATTTTTCTATGAAGATAGAGCAAAATGAAACGATTGCAATTGTCGGATCTTCTGGCGCAGGTAAATCAACGATCGTCCAGCTGCTGATGCGCTTTTATGATTTAAACAGTGGAAAAATTCTTATCGATGGACGGAATATAAAAGACTATGATCTCTATGCTCTCAGAAATCAGGTCGGGATTGTTTCTCAGGAGCCGATTTTAATTTCTGAATCCATTGAAGACAATATACGTTATGGAAAACCTGATGCAACTTTTTTGGAGGTCACGGCCGCTGCAAAAATTGCTTACGCACACGATTTCATCACCTCATTTCCCGACGGATATAAGACTCTGGTCGGAGAAAAAGGTGTTCAATTATCCGGCGGTCAAAAGCAGCGTGTGGCGATTGCCCGTGCAGTGCTAAAGGATCCCAAAATTTTAATTTTAGATGAGGCCACCAGCGCTCTGGACAGTGAAAGTGAGTACCTGGTTCAGGCCGCACTTGAGAATCTGCAGAAAGGTCGAACAACTTTGATTATTGCCCACAGACTTTCGACAGTGAAGAAGTCTGATAAAATTTTTGTCATGGACCACGGAGAGATTGTACAGTCAGGGCCTCACGAAGAACTTATTCTATATAAAGAAGGATTTTATAATAAGTTAATTGAAAAACAGTTTAATAACTAAAGGAGATTTTATGAACCGCAAAGTATTGGCAGAAACAAAGGTACACCCGGACGCCCTTAAATTTATTTCAAACAACAACATCGATGTCGTTCAGGAAGTTATCAATGCTGTTGAGAGAAATAAAATTGTTGTCATAGGGATGGGGCAGAACCCAGTTGTGAAAAAAGCAAGAAAGGTTCTTGAGGAGCAGAAGCTGGAGTACACATACCTTTCATATGGTAATTATTTTTCGAAGTGGAAGCCGCGTCTGGCGATTAAGTTATGGAGTGGTTGGCCTACATACCCTCAGGTTTTCGTAGACGGTACACTTATCGGCGGATGTGATGACCTGATTAAATTTTTAAAATTATAATTTTTTCTAAAATAGAGAACTGCTTTGTAGACATTTTAAATTTTAAGTTCAACTTCAATTTTATTTTTCAAACGATAAACTCTTTTTGGTGTTATAAATACTCTTCCGCCATTGAAGTGGAACTGCAAATCCACTTTATTGATTTTTTCCGCAAAACTTTTTAAGAGTGGAAACTTTATTAAGCTTAAAATAATTTTTTCACCACTATGGTTCTCATGACTGATAGTCATTGACCACTCACCACTTGGAGACTTGGTGAGCATATAAGTTTCTTCAGCCCTATACCTGTCTTTTTCAAGACCTGATTCAATCATCTCGTCACAAAGTTTTCTATAGGGACCGGAAGCATTCTGGTTATCTTCAACAAGAACCGGTGACTTTGATCCTTTTTTAATTTTAGAAACTAGATTTTCAGTGATAAAAATTCTACCACCTTTTTTATTAATTTCCTGGTCCAGCTCATCAAGCACTTCAGTGAGCTTTTTAAAAAGCGGCATTTTTTCAAAATCAATAAGTGTTTCAATCGTCGCATCATGCAGCCCGGTTTTAGTGGATTTAAACCACAAACCGTTGGGGCGTTTTAGCATATTGTAACTTTCTTTAAATGTACGGGGATCAATATCTTTTTTGATTCCCAAAGATTGAAACTCTTCGCAAACTTTGAGGCATAAATGGGGGAGATCAATTGTAAAATTTATAGAACTCTCGGGAAAATGTATAAAGAGGCCGCAGGTAAAACCTGAAGCGTCATTATTGTATATCTAGAATGCGCTTCTTAAAGCGAAAACAAGAAATAAAATTGATCCTGGAACTCCAAGTACCCATGCCAGAAAGTAAGCACCGGCACTTCCGCGTTGATTCAAGGCCTAAATTTAAATGTTAGTAGTCGCGGATCGTCATTGCTTTTTTTGAAGTTCGGCAATTCTTGTCGCGACTCTTTGAGCATCAGTAATCGGATCAACGTCTTTTGAAATATCGCGGATAATTAAATCAGGGTCAATGATGAAGGTCCATCTTTTGGACATATTAAGGACGGGCATTTTTGAACCGTACACATTTGTAACAACAGCTTTGTCATCGGCAAGCAAAATAAAATTCAATGCGTGAGCTTTTGCAAACTCTGCCTGGTCTTTAACAGTGTTGGTGCTGATTCCGTAAACTTCAGTTCTGAGTGCACGTATTTTTTTAATATTGTCACGGAAACTGCATGCCTGTTTTGTACATCCCGGTGTTTCTGCTTTTGGAAAAAAATAAAGCACCGTCCAGCTTCCTTTCCTTGAGGCAAGATCAAATTCTTTTCCTTCCTGGGTCTGCAATTTGAATAGTTTTGCAGGATCGCCCGCCTTCAAATCGTCAGCAGCAAAAACTGAGAGTGATAGGAAAAGTGAAAAAAAAAGTAATAAAAAGAGAACGAAAGGGTGATGGATATAATTTTTCATACCTAAATAATATTCTTTAATGAGAAGATGGCAATATTATCTTTAATAAAATTAATTTATATGGATAATAATAGGCATAACAGTATTGAGAGGCCCGGTATGTTCCACAAAGCGGACAAAAAGCATTTGAGTGCAAAAGAGTTCTTATGGGTGGCAGTCATTTTCTGGGCAGCTAGCTTTACCGCGATGGAAGCACCTTTTAGTTTTGTTTTTAAAACCAGCATTCAATCATGGCAGCTGATTGTTGACGCCATCGTCTCCATTTTATTTGTACTGGATTTGATATATCACCTGAATGAATTAAAAAAAGCAAAATCAAAAAAAGATATATTTACTGAGCATAAAAAATGGTTTTTTCCTGTAATGCTCACCTTAGATGTCGTCGCCTGTATTCCTTTTGATCTTCTTTCTTACTATCTGGGTCATCAGGACTTCTTCATGGCCTTCAGATTGATGAGAATGATTAGAATCATCAAAATTTATTATCTGATTGAAAACATCACAATCGTTCCCAGGATTTTCAAAATTCAGTCCATTGCTATCGGATGTCTGATGGTCGTCAACTGGATTGCCTGTGGATGGATTATTATTTATCCGATGACCGGTGCAACAGATGTCACGAGCTATTACATCAGATCATTTTACTGGGCCCTCGCAACTCTCACGACTATAGGTTATGGAGATATCGTTCCTCATACCAATGGTGGAAGAATTTATACCTGCATCATTATGATTATCGGAGTGGGGATGTACGGGATTGTCATCGGAAATATTTCGCGCATCCTTGCGAGTGCCGACCGTTATAAAGAACAAACTAGAGAAAAAATTACCGGTCTTCTCATGTTCATGAAGCATTATAAAATTCCGGATAAGCTTCAGCAGGCGGCGATCAATCACTACAATCATATTTATTCCAAGCGACTGAGTGAAGATGATGAAAAAATTATTGCCGATCTTCCGCACGCTCTTCAGCAGGAAATGCAGATTTACATGAAGATCAAATTAATTAGCGGCATTCATATCTTTCATGATTGCTCTCATGAATGCTTAAAGGATATTTCTAATCATCTCGAGCAGGTTTTTTCTTCGCCGGGGGATATGATCATCAGGATCGGAGACATGGGGGAAGAGATGTTTATTATTTCCCATGGAAGTGTAGAAGTTATTCTGGAAAATGAAGAAAGAGTAGCGACTCTTCACGACGGGCAGATTTTTGGTGAAGTGGCCTTGTTAAAAGAGACTAAAAGAATAGCGAATGTGCAATCTCTGAC
>JACMRM010000069.1 GCA_014376445.1 Bacteriovorax sp.
AAGAGATTAACTGCGGTGTGACTCATTGAAGTAGTGGAGAAATTTAGGGGGAAGGTCACCATCTCCAAAAACCCAGATAAATTTTTTCGCTAATTTGATACTGCTAGCATTGAATGTAACAGCGAGAGGAGTAAGACCTTCAGTTTTATCGACAGAAAATTCTCGAGTGCCTGCAAGAGAGGCTTCAGTGAGAGATAAAATGAAGCCCAAAGTGATCGCTTGAATTCGAAGCATCTTTATAAGCCTTTTTTTAAAGTCTTTTTACAAAACTACGTAAAAATCATAATTGATACTATCGGGCATTGCTTACTAATCTTGACGGAATAATTCTAAGATGAATTAATAGCGGGTATTATTGATAGGTTAGAATTTGATTTGATGATCTTTTTTAGTTCAACTAAAGCAAGTCTTGAACAACTAGGCGCCAACATCAATATAAAGAGAAGAAGGGAAAAATTTAAATTGTAGCAGTCAGTAAGAGTTACAGATTACTGTCTAAAATTTAGACAATTTTTTAGTCAGTCGTAAAAGTTTAGACAGTGGCGATTCTCTAAGTCCCGAAATCTAAGGCCTCTACACTTGGCACTGCCCGTGCAATATGTATTCATAACAAACCTCAAACCGAGAGTACGTTATGAAGTCACTAGTAATCACATTTTTAGCACTACTTACCTTCAACACTGAAGCGAGTGTTCTTTGCCATACACCACGTATGAATAAAGTATTCGAAGTTTCAGAAAAGAAAGTAACTTTCTTCAGCGAATTTGATTCTCATGCAAAAAGAGAATTAGCATCAGTCGCTGCAAGAAATAAATCGGAAATACAAGGGATCACAAAAATAGTGGATTTTGAAAATCAAAAACATACTATTCATATTACTGATATGAACAACTTCTCTGATGTTAATGATTACATTATTGTTAAATCGAGAGCAGGTCATGAAGTGACTTACCCATTGTCTTGCGAATTGAAGTAAGCCGAAAAAATGCAAAGCATTTTTACTGCTTCCATAACTTGAAAAAGTGAACCGACTTCAGTGAGTTCGGATTACCAACCGACTAACTTTATTTCCGCTTATTGCCCCCCAATCAAGCGGTAAACTACAAGCCTTACGTTGTCCCCCACTCGTGAGGCTTCTTTATTTTCTACAGCTATTCTAAAAATAAAAACGAAGTCTCTTCCAAGCTTGTAATAATCAATTTCGATTCTTCTCTAAAAAGTGCAGCCGAATAAGATTCAATCGTTTCACTATTCACCGTAATTTTCCCTTGAAGATTTAAAAGAGAAGCAAGCCTCTTCTGCCCAGCAGGAATCAACAATTCAATCGACTGATTCTTAGCTAAGTTCACCAATGAAAATTTAAACGACTGATGAGTGATTAACTCTTTTTTTCCAGCATGAGAAAAAAGATTATGTGTAATTTTAAAAAACGCCGAAGTATTTGCTTTAGGATCAAAATTAATAACGTCTAAAGATTTTTGAACGTGAAGCTCACGCGGTTTTCCTTTCGAATCCACACGATTCCAGTCCCAAACTCTGTAGGTAATTCCTGAACTCTGCTGAACTTCCGCCATGGCAATTCCCGCACCGATCGCATGAATAGATCCCGCAGGTACATAGAAAAAATCACCGGGCATAGCTTTATATGAGTTCAAATACTCACTCATATTTTCTTTTTTATCGAGGCCTTTTAAAAAAGCTTCGCGAGTTACACCATCTTTCATTCCCAGATAAATCACTGCATTTTCTTCTGCAGATAAAATCAGCCAGCACTCAGATTTCCCGCTGCTGTTTTCATGAAGACGTGCATATTCATCACCCGGATGAACCTGCACAGAAAGTGCATCCCCCGTATCAATTAATTTTACGAGATAAGGAAGTTCTTCAAAATTTTCCTGAACAGAGAGCTCAATCCCTTTGTGAAAACTGGGCCCGTCAGGATGAACGGAAATTTCCCACGTCTCACCAAACGGTTCTGCACCTGCCACATGTTGAAGCTTTTTTATTCGTTCTAAATTTTTACCGCCCCAGATTTTTCTCTGTGCCGTAGGAGCTAAATGATAAATCATGACATCCTCTAAGAATTGGCAATATTGTCTCAAGGGCCGCTCGGGATTTCAAGCGAATAGATCATCTTTATAGGGGGAAATCAAAACCCTGATAATATAGACCTATGAGACATTCGTTCCCAACCCTGTATCTATTCAATAACGTCTTCTTTCCTCAGACGGTGATTCCGCTTACGGTTAGTGATGGCGTATCAAAAGATGTTCTGCTTTCTTGTTACGAATCCAGTCAGCACCTGACTTTTTATCACCCAAGTCTGCGCGCAAAAAAAGTAGGGACTGTCGGAAAAATTCTCATGCTTGAACACAATGCTGATGGAAGCATGAGTGTACTGGTTCAGGGAGTGCTCAGGGTTCAATTACTCACTCAAGAGCAGCATCTTCCTTATCCGATTTTTCAGGTTGACGATTATTTTGATACTCAGGATAAGGCGGCCGTTGTCCTCGATGACTGTTTAGAAAGACTTCATTCTATTTTAGACAACTGGCTTCATAGACATATTTCAAGCGTGAAGGAACGCGACCGTTTTATGAAAGAGATGAAATCTCCCGCTCGACTCATTAACAATCTTTGCATGCTGGTGATTAAAGATGTTGAGCTGAAAGAAATGTTTCTCGAAAATACTTCCGTGCCTGATCGTGTGCGAATGATGGATGCTTTATTGAAAGGGCAGTCGCCCGACCTTGAAGACCTCGTCATGAGTAAAGCACTCAAAAACTTTGAGCGCCTCGAACACCAGATCAATATCAAAGATGCAATTTAGATTTAATTAAAAGAGCGGAATAAAAAAATTTACCAGAAACAATCCAAGTCCGGAAACAACCGGAATACAAAGGTTGTCGTCAACAAACTGCGAACACATTTCAGAAATACAACCGATGAGTCCGCCAGCGATAGCAAAAACCAGAAGGTTCATACTTGGCCCTACGTAGACCAATCCATAAATGATTGTAGCAATATAACAAACTGAAAAGGCCGCAATTGTTCCTTGAAGAGACTTATTTGGAAGAATCTTGTCTCTTCCATAAAGGATCCCAAAAAATGAAGCGATCGGATCAGCGAAGATTAAAAATAATGTAGCGAGAATAGCGATTCTTTCCGGGAAGAAAAAA
>JACMRM010000070.1 GCA_014376445.1 Bacteriovorax sp.
AGGGCGAGCTAGAAAGGTTCAAAAATTCCTTTCTCAACCGTTCTTCGTAGCTGAGCAGTTTACAGGTCTAAAAGGTAAATTCGTAAAGATGGAAGATACAATTAAAGCATTCAAGGCAATTCTTAACGGTGAAGTTGATGAATTACCAGAGCAAGCTTTCTACCTTGTTGGTGGACTTGAAATGGTTTACGAAAAAGCTGCACAAATTAAGGCCGGAAAATAATTAACTAGGTAGAAAATGAAATATTATACAGTTGATATTCTAACGCCTTCGAAAATTATTGCTAAAGCAATTCCCGCTGAATCGTTGCTAATCCCAACGGTTCGCGGGCAGATCAACGTTCTTGAAAACCACACGCATATCGTGTCGAAATTATCGACTGGTGTCCTGACTGTTTTCGGTGGACCTGATTATGCTGATAGAAACTTCATCGTCTCTGGTGGTGTTTGTAAAATTCTAGAAGGAAAAGTCGTGGTTCTTGCAAATACTGCAGAAGAAAGCACGGACATTAATATTGAGAGAGCTAAGCTGTCTCTTCAAAATGCAGAAGAAAAATTAAAAAATACAGATGGTCTGTCTATCGACGACGTTGATCAGTATGTACAGAAAGCTGAGCGTGCAAGACTTCGTATCCAGCTGGCCGAGTTTAACAGAGCACAATAATCCATTGTTTGAGTACTCATCATCTTTCGAGTTATGAGTACTCAATTTCTTTACAATGACCTAGGCAAAACTCGCTCTTTCCTTGCAACCAATCCAAGACACATTAAAATTTAACAAGAACTATGAAGAAATCATTTCTTGTAAAATCCATTACGGGACTTTTGGCGACCACAATTATTGTGTGCGCAATTACGTATTCGATTGTGAGAATTAATGAGCCACAATTGATAGATTTTTCGGCGTTTAAAAACGCTGCCGCTAACATCCAATACATTTCTGAGTCTCGTGAAAATAAATTAGCCGGCTCCGTTGCAGATGTGACTGGTTCGATTGTTAAAACGATTGAAAAAGAAGTGAGAGAAAAAATTCTTCGCTCACGTTATTCTGTGAAGCCGAAAACCGTTATTGTTGAAAAAGTTATCGCGAAAAATTGGAATGATATTAAGCCTGCGTTTGCAGCGGTTGATATGAAGCTTGATGAAGTTAAGCTTTCTGTTGTTGCATTTACTAATGATGAAGCTTTTGAATTTGAAATTAACAATAGAGAACTTATTAAGCTTTATGGACTTGAAGTGGATTCACTTCAATATGAAAGTTTTACGAATACCCAGGTTGCGAGTGCTGATGTTCCGTCTTTAGATGTTATAAAAGAAGATATGGTTCAGATTGCACAAGCTTCAACAACAACTCAAGTTCAAGATGTTATTGCTCCTGAGACTGCGATTCCGGCGGCACCACCAGCAGAGACTCAAGAAGAAATTGCCCAAGCAGAAATCGCAACGAAAGCCAATCTTGTAAATGATGATCTTGTGGTTTTTGACTACTCATCAGATAAGAAGGCAGCGGCATCAAATGCTGTTAAGGATAACGCAACACTGAAAAAAATGTTTGATGTTCCACTTTCAAGTTCGGTAAAAGAGGCAATTGCTAGAGAGGTTGGAAAACCTCCAGCGGTTGCAATGAATGTGAATACTCAGAGAAAAGCTTTTGTAGATACACAGACTGAAAAATCAGATTTAGATAAAGTGATGGAAGATGAAGACAACCTTGTTTTTGACTACTCAAAACAATCTGCAGCAGCAGTCTCGAAAAAAGAAACCGTTGATAGCGCAGTCTCTGCTTTCACGGCAGCAAGCGCGCCAAATACGGCAGCTCAAGCAGATTTCATTATTAAGGTGAAAGAGATTAATTTGAATACTCTTAAATCTCGTCAGTCATTTGGATTCGAATTTGTTCCTGATTACGATAGAGCTGAGAGAACAGATGATCAGACTTCTGGAGAAATTAAACTTGGATACTCACTTTCCGGAGATGTGAATACTCAGACGGGTGTGGTTCAGTCGCAAGGACTTATCTCTACTAGAGTGGAATTGAATCTCCTTAGTAATGGAGTTGAAGTTCCAATGTTTAATGAAGAAGGGATTCAGAAATTTTTAGAGAAAAATAAAACGGATATACAAGGCAATCTTCTAATGGTTGCACTTGATCCAAGTATCGTTGATGTTGAGATTGATTCTGAATATCAATTCAAGTTATATCTTTCTGATAAATTTAAGTTAATGGACTCACAAGTTAATGCATCTTATGTTCTTTTCCTTGGAGTTAAAACGGGTAACGTTGCTTTAAGGTATTTATTATCTAATAAAGAAAGCGCGCAGAAGATTGTTTATGTTGGTGACGGAGAAATGTATTTTGAAGACCCGGATTTTGTGAACACCCAGAGAGAGATGTATACGTTTACAACGAGAAGTCTTCTTGGGCGTAAAGTGAAAGAGTTAAACATTAATGGTTCTGATATTTCATTCTTTGGAACAAAAACTTTTGCGAAGAAAAAAGCATTAAATGTGTACGAAATTAAAGTGCCTGAGCTTGTGAATAACACGAGAAAATATCTTGAGTTTAAGCATCTTGGAAACAGTCTTTTTGTTGGGACAGATAGCGCGAAAGAAATCGAAATCCCTGGAAAAGATTTTATCGGAAAAGTTCTTGAAGCAAACGATATGAGTGAAATTGGATCTCGTTGTCTGGTTCAAATTAACCTTACAAAAGATCTTCGCGACATTAAAGCCAATGGAAAGAATAAAAATGGCGAGATGTTTACTGAGACAACTTATTTAGATAACGACGGAAATTTTTCGAGAGATAACCTGGAATTATCTGAAAAGGTTTTCGTAACAGGAGATATGGAAGGGCTATTTAATGTCCGTCTTGATTACACTGATGGAACAACTGATTTCCTTAAGACGTTTTGTTCTGAAGGGTCTTATCTAATCGAGCAATTATAAAATTTAAATAAGTGCTGAAACACATCGAATGCAAAAAGAAATGTACAATCAATTTTTTCTAAGAATTTTGAGAATTTGCGTGGGTTAAAGTCTGAGCTTTCAAAAGTTGAAAACTTCTCCATGCAATGAAGATCAATCCAAGATTTTTCAAAAATAAAAGAATTTGCCATGGACCGCGGCCAGCGATAAAGTCCCGGTAGTTTATAAAAATTAAACTAGTACTTAAATAAATAAATCCAAGAATCATTTTATCTGTAATCTTCATTTGTGTTATTGAGTGACCTAAAAAAATCAAAGCGAGAGGCCAGAGAAAATATTGATCGCTTAAAACTTTTGAAAAAACCATAAGAGCTAAAAGAAGTGTTGTCGTCATGTCGAAAAGATTGATTCGACATTTATTTTTATAATAAAAAATTAAAAGATATGCGAAAGAAATAAAAAGAAGAATGCTAAAAAGCTTTAAAATAACTTCATTGTAATTGAAAAGAATGTTTTGCGATCCAAAGCTATTAACGATACTGAAAGGGATAGAGAAAATTTTTGAAGCGCCAAAAATGAGTGAAGCCATTACAGATTCAACCTGGAAGGGGCGATTCAGGTGATATTTTAAAAAGTCGAACATGTTTGAATAAAAAGAAATGCTGAAGATTGTTAGTATAACGAGATTAAGAATAATTATTTTGGTAAGTGTGCGAGTAAAGTTTTTGTCTTTCCATAAACCAATGTAAGTGATGAATGGAATTAATTTTAGCCATCCACCGAGTGTCGAGTAGATAGCACCTTTAGTATACTCCTTCCTTTGGTAAGCAAGGATGGCAAGAATGATGGGAAGAACCATGAAGATATCTAATCTTTCTAGAGCGAATGGGAGAAGGAATGAGCTTAAAACAACATAGAGTAATAGTTCTTTACCTTGTTTTTTGATTTCCCAAAATATAGTGAAGTCAAAAATGAAGGCAAGGCACATAAACCACAAGCGATAACTTTCAGTGCTGATAACACCAGGAAGATAAATTGGAAAAATAGCAAAGGGTGGGTATTCGAAAGGAAAATCTATGTAAGGGACTGCACCGGCAAACATTTTTTGAGCAAGCGTAGAGTAGTAAAGAGTGTCGGTTAAAATGGCAGACATAAAGAAAATAGCAAAAATTCTTGTGATAAGAAAAAGAGCTAGTGGCAGATGTTTTTTCATTATTCTAATTTCTTAAAGACTTCCAACGTTTTTTTGTAGCCGGCAGTCATAATGTATTTAGATTTCTGAGGATCTAGAGAAAATGAATTTGTGAAAAACAACTTATAGTGAGAGTGATCTGGATAGATGTCGATAAACTTTACGTTGGGATTGTAGTTTAGTTTACGTTCCAGAATCGAGACTATTTTGTTTCTGTCTTTCACACTAAAGTTTTGTGAAGACATATAGTCGTTCACAGTATCGATAATATCTTTAGAAAGAATATTCTGGCTTCTCGCCGCGACAATTTTCTTTTGAATCATAAGATATATCGCCTGCATACAAATTGCGGGAAGGCCGAAATTAATCAGGGATCCGACTTCGTCATGATAATGGTATGGAGTGTGGGTCCATGAGCTGATGACGTAGTCGCATTTATTATCAACGGCAACGTGAGTAGAGAGGGTTTCTCTGATTTCTCCATCGATATAATAATCTAGCTGAGACGTGCGCGGATTTTGTATCGGGTAAGGAGCATAAAAAGGAGGCACACTCATGCTGGCAGAAACTGCCTTTGAAACATCAACACCAGTGTAGTATTCAGCAGTAGAATCGTGAATCGGACTTGGATAATTATATTTTCCGAAAATTACTTTTCGTGAGTGATCGAGTTGAGTAGCTACGACAAACATGTCGGCGGCATATTCTTCAAAAGATTGTGAAAGAATCACATTCTTCTGCATATATTGATTTAAGCCCTCTGTTGAAAATAAGCCAGAGATAGAAAGGAGAGGTTTTGACATTTGCTTTAATAGAGATGGAAAACCTTCAAATGGATTATAGAAATCAAAATTAAATGGATTACGTGAGGGCATCTTTCTTGAAAGCATGTCCGAGTATGTAATGGCCTTCAAAGAAGTCTGTGCATTTTTTCTGTTAATTGTTGCATCAATTACATCGATCGGGCGAAATCCGGAAGCAAAATAAAGATTGATTAAAGAGCCAGCGCTAGAGCCGACATAGGTTGAAATTTCACAATCAGCATCACTTGGAGATTTGTTATGTTTTAAAACAAAACCAAGTTCTTCCAGAGCGAGTGCGACACCCAAGTGCCATGAAGCTGCTTTGACAACTCCACCCGATAGGACCAGTGCTGTTTTCTTATTTTTGAATTGGCTTAAATCAACGTCATGATACATGTCTGCTAGAATAGCACTGCTTAATATGAATTTGAAAATAATAAAAATATCAGAGTAATATAGACGGATTTAAAAATTTTCTACGCAGCTTAAATCTAAGATAGAATATGAGTACTCACAATGGAGATACCATGAATCAAGAAGGAATTTGGCTTTCTATACTCGATTACGCTAACGTAAAAAAGACGTCTATCTCGACAATTCGTCGTGCGATTAAATCGGGTCATGTTAAATGCAGAGAAGAAAATGGAAAGTACATGATCTGGACTAAAGAGATCACTGTGCAAAAAGAAGAGCTTTCACTAAAGCTAGAGAATGAATTTCTTAAAAAAAGAAATCGTGAACTCGATGAAGAAGTGAATGACTTAAAAATGCTTCTTCAGGTTTATGAATCTAATCTTCAGACAAAACAACTTCCACCGCTTCCAGAGATTGAATTATGAAAAAATTTCTAATTCTAGCCGCGATGGTTTTTTCAATGAATGCACATACAACTGAATCGATGAGAAGCTGCATGCTTCTTCCCGTAACAGACGGGGTAGATAATAAAATTGGATTTAGAGTTTTCGAAGATATCGAAAATTATATCAAAGATGGTTCTTGGTGTACTTACAGATCAAATTCAGAATTGATTAATATTCTTGGTCAGTATTCGAAGACATTAGAAACTCATTTAAATAATAAAGATGTTTTAAAAGTTGTTGCGGACAAAACCAAAGCTGGGACAATGATCCGAATCGGATTAATTCTTGCAGCGAACACAACAGATGTAAAAGTTGAAATTATCGGAGAGAACGGTGAAGACCGCTACTTTAAAGAACAGACGCTTTTAAAAACGACAGATACAAGTGTGATTTCCCAGACAGTAAAAAATTGGCTGGAGATGTACGAAAAAACAATTCCATATAATGGAAGAGTTAAAGGCGTGCTAGGTGATCAATTTACAATTGATATCGGAAAAAAGTCACAGATCTTCAGTGGAAGTGAAATTACGATTGAAAGGCCTACGGTTAAAAGACAACACCCGCTATTAAAAGAAGTTATTGACTGGCAATCAGAAAAAATTGCGGATGCGAAAGTATTTGATGTTGGTGAAACTCAAGCGCAGGCAAAAGTTACAAGCTATGAAGGGAATAAAAAATTAAAGATTGATGACTGGGTAAAAGTTCGCTCAACAGAAGCGAGAAAAGTTGTTGAACAAGTCAACTACGGTGACAAAGAAGATAATCAATTCGGAAAATTAGGATCACTGGGAATATTTCTTAATATTGGAAGCGGATCAATCACGCAGAGCAGTTCTTCTGAGCGTTCATTGAGCGGCATGATGATCGGAGGAGATCTCGAGGGTGAGATTTGGGCAACCAGAAACTGGTGGGCAGGACTGGATATTGGAAAAAAATTTGGAAGTTACAAAAAAGATGTCGGAACTTTTTCTCAAGAAACTAATACGACAGATAACTCGTATGCTCGTTTAAAGTTTGGATATAAATATCTGCCGATGGGATTTTTCTATGGGCCACAAGTTGATCTTTATGCCGGATATGCGACTTATTCATATGGAATGAGCTCAAATGTTATAGATGGTTTTACGGATTTTACATTCAACGGAATTTTGTTGGGCGTACGAGGAAGTCTTCCTGTTTATGAAAAAATGCGTGCTTATTTATTGATCGATTTTCTTTTAACTTCTAAATATGAAGAAAAAACAATAGTATTCGGACCGGATGATTCAAGTTCAAACTATAGACTTGAAGTAGGTGCGCAATACGCATATGAACCGAACATTACGTTGAGTGGCGGAGTACAAATCTTACAAAACAAAGCAAACTTCACTGGTTCGACAAAAGAAGAGCAATTCAAAGATACTTCTGCTAAAATAGGAGCGATATTTACTTTTTAATCCATGGGGAGAAAGTACTTGAGTCGCATCCAAAAATTAGAATCTGAAATTATTAAACATAAGGCGTTTTATTACCAAGGACGCCCTCAAATCACTGATGCCGAATACGATAATCTCGAAGCGGATCTTAGAAAGCTTGATCCAAAAAATCCAACACTATTGATTGTCGGTTCAACAACATCGGCTTCTGACAAAATTAAGCACGATAAAAAAATGCTCTCACTTGAAAAGACTTATGTGCTTGATGATCTTATTTCATGGAAGAGTGATGAAGATATTCTCAGTACGATGAAGCTTGATGGTATTAGTTGTTCGATTATTTTTCAGGATGGAGAACTTTTTTTGGCGAAAACCAGAGGTGATGGAAGTTTTGGGGAAAATATTACAAAAAAAGTAATGTGGATAACTAATGTTCCTAAGGTTATAGCTCAAAAAAATAAAGTTGAAATTCGCGGAGAACTTTTCTGCGACGAAAAAAGTTTTTTTGAACTTTCAAAAGAAATGACAGACATGGGTCTTGAAAAACCAACGAGCCAGCGTAATATCGTCGCGGGTTTAGTGGGAAGAAAAGATAATCTTGAGTTGTGCCGCTATATTAAATTTATGGCCTTTGATTACTTAAGTGAAGAAAGGCTAAAAACTGAAAAACAAAAATTTGATCTGCTTACGCAGATTGGTTTTTTGATTCCTGAAGTTGAGGTTCATAACGATAAAAAATCTATAGAGAGCACTATTGAGAAAGCACGCGATTTTATGAATGAAGGCGATTATCAGATTGATGGCGTTGTATTTACTTTCAATAAAATGGCGCTTCATGAAGAGCTCGGAGAAACATCTCATCATCCTCGCTACAAGATGGCCTTTAAATTTGCAGGTGAATCAAAGCAGACTAAGATAAAGGAAATCATATGGTCAGTGTCGAGAAATGGAATTCTAACTCCGGTTGCTGATGTTGAACCGGTTGAACTCTCGGGAGCCGTAATTTCAAGAGTAACACTTCATAATTATGGGATGGTCGCCGCGAACAACTTAAAGACCGGGGATGAAATTGAAATTATCCGTTCAGGGGAAGTCATTCCCAAATTCTTATCAGTCGTGAAGCCATCAAAAAACAAATTCAAAGTTCCAGATCGTTGCCCGAGCTGTGATTCAAAAGTTGAGATGGTAGACATCAGATTATTCTGCAGGAATGATAATTGTCCCGGTAAAAACCTTGAGATCATTTTAAACTTCATACAGAAGATTGGCATTGAAGATTTAAGCGGGAAGCGTCTTGAAGAACTGATCAATGCAAAACTAGTTAAGACAATTCCAGATCTTTATAAACTGGAAGTCGCTGACCTGATGAAGATTGATAAGGTTAAAGAAAAGTTGAGCAACAAGTTGATCGATTCGATTCAAAAAACGATGACAACTGATCTAATAACTTTTTTATCGGCATTGGGACTTACCGGCGGCGCTTACAGTAAATGCGAGAAGGTTGTACGAGCAGGATTCGACAGTATTAAAAAAATTGAGAACCTAAGTATTGACCAGCTTATGGGTGTCGAATCATTTGCAGAGAAGTCAGCGACAGAATTCATGAATTCTTTAAAAGAAAAGAAGGATATGATTCAAGAGCTAGTGGAGCTTGGTTTTGAATTCACAGTTGAAGAAACGCGTGAAACTAAAGTCAGCGGATTAAAAATCTGTATTACCGGTGCTCTTTCTGAAAAGAGACCCGTCATTGAAGATATGATTAGAGAAGGCGGAGGAATTGTTGTGTCGTCTGTATCGAAAAACACAGATATATTAGTGACCAATGAAACTGATCCAAGTTCAAGCAAATTTAAGAAGGCATTAGAGTTAAAAATTAAAACCATCACAGAAGAGCAGCTCTTAAATTTATTAAAGTAATTTTTTACAGGAATACTCATGGCCAAAAAACACAGCGTATATATTTGTCAAAGCTGCTCTTATCAAACTTCTCAGTGGATGGGAAAATGCCCAGAGTGCGGATCGTGGAACTCGTTTGTCGAAGAAACAACGGTTGCGGCAAAAGATTTAAATCGCGCTCACAAAAGAACAGCACAGGGAAGTGAAGTTCCAAAACTTATCAATGACATTGTTTTAGAGAAACAATTTCGAGTCGTCACGGGCATTGGAGAATTTGACAGGGTTGTCGGCGGCGGTGTTGTTCCAGGTTCATTAATTCTTATTGGGGGAGAGCCAGGGATCGGAAAGTCGACTCTTTTAACAAGTGTGATGGGAAAACTTTCGAACTCGCATGTCGGACAGACAGTGCTTTATGTTTCAGGAGAAGAATCTGTAAACCAGGTTGCAGAAAGATCAAAAAGAATGGGTGTAAACTCTCAGAATTTTTATATTTATAATGAAACTAACTGGCAGAAGATTTTAGAACAGATCAATAAACTTCAGCCGCGTTTTCTGGTGATCGATTCAATTCAGACGACATCGTCTTCTGAGATTGATTCGGCCCCAGGAAGTGTTTCACAAATTCGTGAAGTTACTTATGAGTTAATGAATCATGTAAAAGCTAATGGGATTACGTGTTTTGTTATCGGCCACATAACCAAAGAAGGCTCGATTGCAGGGCCTAAAATTCTTGAGCATATGGTAGATACTGTAATCTATTTTGAAGGAGATCAGTTCGGTCACTACAGAATTTTAAGGGCCATGAAAAATCGTTTTGGGAACACCAACGAAGTTGGAATTTTTGAAATGAAGGACAGCGGCCTTAGTGAGGTGACGAATCCATCGCAGTATTTTTTAGATGATCAGTTAAAAGACTCTTTTGGAAGATCTCTGACATGTATCATTGAGGGATCACGCTCGCTCTTTATTGAAGTGCAGGCCTTGGTTGTCGATAATAAGTTTGGGAATGGCAGAAGAACAACTCATGGGCTTGATAATAACCGGCTGTCTATGATGGTGGCAGTTATTGAAAAATATTTTGGACTTCCAATGGGATTTAACGATATTTATCTGAACGTCGTTGGCGGAATGAAGCTTACGACTAGAGAGTCTGATCTTTCGATTATTGCTTCGCTTTTAAGTTCATATAGATCAAAGCCGATTGATTCCAGCACAATTTTTGTTGGTGAAGTTGGTTTAACAGGTGAAGTGCGCTCAATTCCTCAGATGGAAATGCGGGTCAAGGAGATGGCGCAGCTCAATTATAAAAAAGTTGTGACCTCACAGAAAACAGCAACTGAACTGAAAGGAAAATTTGATATTGAAATTATAGGATTGAAACAGGCGAGAGACCTCGATCAATTTATTGGCAGTTAATGTACAGAAAATATGCCATTAGAATTCTATTAGTTGCTATCGCGTTCGTTCTTTTCAGAATGTATTATAAAGTTAACAACTGTATTAATTCCGGTGGTGACTGGAATGCAAAGAGAGATTTATGCGAACAAAAAGTGTTGAAAAAGGAAGTGATAAAGTAAAACGATGCTTCTGGGCCGAAGGCAAAGAAGATTATTATGTAAAATATCATGACAAAGAATGGGGAAGACCAGTTCGTAGTGATAAAGTCCATTTCGAGTTTATGATTCTCGAAGGAGCACAGGCCGGGTTAAGTTGGGCCACTATCCTTTCACGAAGAGAAGCTTTTAGAAAAGCTTATTCAGACTTTGATGTTAATAAAGTCGCAAAATATACATTGAAAAAAATTGAAAGCATGATGAATAATGAAGCCATCATAAGAAACAGATTGAAGATCACTTCGAGCGTCAATAATGCCAAGCTTTTTATTGAAATTCAAAGAGAGTTTGGAAGCTTTAATAAATACATCTGGAGTTTTGTTGGTGGCAAACCAATCATTAACAAAAGAAAATCAGTTAAAGATTACGTTGCCACTTCAAAAGAAAGTGATGCACTTTCTGCAGATTTAAAAAAACGCGGATTCAAGTTTGTCGGCAGTACAATTATGTATTCGCATATGCAGGCATGTGGTCTCGTGAACGATCATGAAGTTGGATGCATCTGTTATAAAAAACTTACTTAAAAAAGCCCTGAATTGTTTTATCCCAAAGAATTTTTTTATCTTTGATATAGGGAAGAAGTTCCTGTTCGATCGAGAACTCTCTATCCTTTTTCCATGTCGTCGATAGTTTTTCAAAATCAGTCAAACCTGCGCCGATGGCCGCGGCCATAGCAGCACCCAAAGCTGTCGTCTCGATTACTTTCGGGCGGATAATAGTAGTTTCAGAAATTGTCGCCTGCAGCTCCATCAATAAACTGTTGGCAGAAGCTCCACCGTCAACCTTGAGAGATTTAATGGCAAGGCCTGTATCTTTTTTCATCGCATTTAGTAAATCATTAATCGACATGGCCACGCCTTCGAGGCAGGCGTAAGCAATGTGAGATCGGGAAGAGTCTCTAGTAAGTCCAGTGATCGCACCTTTTGCTTCTGCATTCCAAAAGGGTGATCCAATTCCTGCAAAAAATGGAAAAAATTGAATATGTTTTAAATCATCCATATTCGATACTTCACGGGCCAGAGGTTCAACCTCTGCGCTTTTTGAAATAATTTTTAAGTTGTCGCGAAGCCACTGTATCGCGGCACCTGCAATATAGCTTGAGCCTTCAAGAGCATAGACGGTTTTGCCCTTATGTTTATATTCCACTGTCGTTAAAAGACCTGATTTAGAATACACAAGGTCTGTACCGGTATTTAATAAAACAAAAGCACCTGTTCCATAGGTGCATTTCATTTCACCTTTATGGAATCCGGCCTGGCCGAAAAGAGCAGACTGCTGATCACCTAAAATTCCGGTAATGGGAATTCCATCAGGTAAAAAAGATAAATCTTTTGTAACACCGAATTCACCAAATGAATCTTCAATCGAAGGGAGTGATTCCCTTTTAATCGAAAAAATTTCCAGAAGATCTTTATCCCATTCACAAGTTTTTAAATTCATCAGCATTGTTCGCGATGCGTTCGAAGCATCAGTCTTGTAAGAAACATTACCGCTTAATTTAAAAAGCAGGAATGTATCGATTGTTCCGAATAATAATTCACCTTTAATATTGGCAGATGAGACAGCAGAATTATTTTTTAACAACCAGTTCATTTTTGTCGCAGAAAAATATGGATCAATAGGAAGACCGGTTTTTTCTTTGATTTTTTCAGTAAGGTTTTTATCTCTCAAATCCTGGCAAAACTCAGAAGTTCTTCTGTCCTGCCAAACAATGGCGTTTGCAAGAGGAGTGCCTTTTTTATCAAAGGCGCATGTCGTTTCACGCTGATTGGTGATTCCAATTGCCTTGATCATGTGACCTTGAACATTGTGATGTTTTAAAAGTTCTGTCGCAGTTGACTCAACAGAGGCCCAGATGTCATTCAGGTTATGTTCGACCCATGATGGCTTCGGATAAATTTGAGGATATTCTTTGCTGACCTGGCCTACCAAGGCAAATGTTTGAGCGTCAATCAGAACCGATCTCGTGCCAGTGGTCCCTTGATCAATAGATAAAATATAATTCATAAATCCCCGTTGAATGTATTATGGAAATTCTATTATGGAAGACGGACACTGTCTTGATTCGGCTTAGCAATAATTTGCAGCATGATTTCCCAGCGTGATCCAACGAGACGACTGAAACCTTTCATGAATCCAAATGAGATGGTGACCAGTAACATAAGAACAAAAATAAATTCCAGAAAAGTTTGACCTTTTTGGTTTTTTAAATTTGGTTGTTCTGGTTTTGATTCCGATATAATCATAGTATAATTTTGAGACTGATTAGGAGTGAGAGCAATGAAGAAATTTTTACCATTTATTATATTTATTATCGCCTTTGCAGCCGTTTTAGCAGGACAAGTCGGGTATAAGATGTTTTTTGCGGAACATCCGGCCGTTAAATATAACAATGAGTACCAAGGATATGAAAATTTATTTCTTCATGCCAGCTATAAAGATGTTCAAGGTCGGCCGGTTGAGATGACAAAAATAAGTTCTCCGGTAGTTATTTATAACTTCTGGGCTTCGTGGTGTATTCCATGTCTTTCAGAGATGCCTTCTATGATTGAATTGAAAAATAAATTTCAACCGGACCAGATAACAATTATAGCAATCAATACTGATGAAGATGATCATATGAATGCAATTCAAAAAACTATGAAAAAAATAAATATGAAAGATGAGTTTATTGTTGTGCCGGATAAAGCAGCAAAAATCGTTATCGATTTTAAAATTTCAGCTATTCCTGTAACGATAGTTTTTAATAGAGGAAAAGTTGTTGAGTTTAGCAATGGACCGATGGATTTTAGTTCAGTAGAGTTTGTTGAAAAAATAAAAGAATGGATTAAGAATTAGTAAGAGCCGCCAGCGCAAGTTCCATATTTTTTAATAGTAATATGGTAAATTCTCGCTTCACATTCAGTATAGTCTCCGCCGTCAGTTCCACATACTCTGGTCGCTTCAGAACATTCGCAATTACCTTGAACAACGTTTGTTGCTTTATAACAGCTGGCGATACATTGATTGTCGTAAGAAATATTATTTCCAGCACTATTTTTTCCGCAGACAGGAGCATAGCTGGCGTTGCATGCGCACTCACCACCAGTCAGAGAATTAGATCCTGATGAACTTGATTTCGCGCCAGTTGTATTATCTGCTCCACATGAAGCAAGAATAAAAAAACATGCAAAAATAAATGAACGGAATAGTAGCATTCTTTTCATAATGAATTATCGGTTGATGAATTGAAAAACTTAACCAACCTAATTTAGTTGAGTGTCTTAAAGAGCAAGGTTTTTACCCCAACTATAAGTAATTCTGTCGATGGAATCGGTATTGAAGATGCTAAATCGTGGTTTCATGCCTGGAACTATGGCCCCCTGATTTTTGATTCCTACGGCATGGGAGGCGTTCAAAGTAATTGCACACCAGAGTTCGGACAGGTTCATTTTATAAATGGGAGCAGCGAGAGCAGCGATCATTAAAAGGTTATCGCAATGACAAGATCCAGGATTGAAATCAGAACCGATAGCAACTTTAACACCAGCATCTAAGAAGGCGCGCGCATTGGCCTGGGTTTTTCCAAGAAATAATCCCGTACCAGGAAGAAGAGTGGCAACAGTAGAAGAATTTTTTAATGCTTCAATTCCATCAGCACCAGTTGATAACAAGTGATCAGCTGAAAGAGCATTATATTTGGCAGCAAGGATTGCGCCTTTATTATCATTGAACTCATCAGCATGAATTTTTACAGGAATGTTCCATCGTTGAGCGCGCTCAAACAATGAAGTAACATCTTCATCACTAAAATAATTTTTTTCATGAAAAACATCTACGCAGTCAAGAATCTGCTCTTCACCAAGTTTATCAAGGAGAGGAAGAACAACTTCTTTCATATATTCATATGAACTTGAAAAGCTTTTTGGAACAGCGTGAGCGGCCATATAAGTATTAACGATTTGTACATCGGGACGTACAATGTTTTTCAGATCATGAATGATTCGGGAGATTTCATATTCTTTTTCGAAGTTTAATCCATAGCCAGATTTGATTTCAATTGTTCCTACTCCGTAAGATTTAATGGCCCTGATTCTATGTTGTCCGAGTTTCAAAAGGTCGCTGCGAGAAAGTGCATTGGTTCCTTTCATTGAATTTAAAATTCCGCCACCGGCAGCAGCGATTTCTTCATAACTTGAGCCATTAAGGCGCATGCTGTATTCGAGAGCCCGGTCTCCGCCAAAAATAATATGAGTATGTGAGTCGACAATTTCTGGTACGCAGGATTTTCCTGCAACATCTACAGCATCCAGTCCCCGATAATCCTCAGGTAATTGCGAGTCGGGTCCAACCCATAAAATTTCTTCGTGATTGTAAACAATAGAGCCATTTTTTATTATACCCATATCTTCTGGAAGAAGATTGCGTCCGTCTTTCTTAAGAGCGGGAGCAAGAGTGGCGATTTCTGAAAAGTTGCGAAATATTTTAATATTCATAGCCCAGCAGTATAGAACAAAATGATGATAGCAGAAAAGGTAAAAATACTGGCATTTACTTTGGTTGAGAGCTTTACTCAGATTAATTCTTCCTCGGTCTGGTAATGAGAATGCTTTTTGTAAGTATAAAGACAATTCCATTACCAGTGCAGGCGATCATTACTAAGAATTAATTTTAAGTGACGGCAATTTTAATTTGCTATTTTTAGCTGTCGTACGGGCCAGTTCATAGCCAGCATCCGCGTGACGGGCAACTCCCATTCCCGGATCAGAGTTTAAAACTCTCGAAAGTCTCTCATCCATATCTTTTGTTCCGTCTGCGCAGATAACCATACCAGAGTGCTGAGAGTATCCGATACCGACTCCACCGCCGTGGTGAAATGATGTCCAAGAGGCTCCGTTCATTGTGTTGATCATCAGGTTTAACAGCGACCAGTCAGAGACAGCATCTGATCCATCCATCATGCCTTCTGTTTCTCTGTTTGGAGAAGTGACTGAACCAGTATCTAAATGATCGCGACCGATAACAATTGGAGCTTTTACTTTTCCTTCTCTCACCAATTGGTTAAACATTAGCCCTGCTTTTTCACGCTCTCCATAATTCAACCAGCAGATGCGTGCAGGAAGGCCTTGAAATGCAACCATCTCACTGGCTTTGTTCAACCAGTTGTGAAGTTTTTTATTTTCAGGAAATAATTTTTTCATCGCTTCATCAGTTACGCGGATATCATCAGGGTCTCCTGATAAGGCAATCCATCTGAATGGGCCAGATCCTTTGCAGAAAAGTGGTCGGATGTAGGCTGGAACGAATCCTGGAAAGTCGTAAGCGTTTTTAACACCAGAAACTTTTGCACCTTCGCGCAGGTTATTTCCATAGTCGAAAACATTTGAGCCAGCTTTTAAAAAAGCAAGCATTGTTATTACGTGATCCCCCATAGTTTTTTGTGAAAGTTCTACATATTTTTTTTGGTCTTTGGATCTTAAGGCAAGAGCTTCTTCTACGGTGATCTTGTTTGGAAGGTATCCGTTAAGTGGATCGTGAGCAGAAGTCTGATCTGTTACTAAATCAGGAACAATTCCTTTATCTAAAACGTATTTAAAAAAATCTGCTGCGTTTCCGACAACACCGATAGAGATAGCCTTCTGCTCTTTTTTAGACTTAAGAGCAAGATCGATTGCTTCATCAAATGTATTGCAGAGAACATCAAGATATTTAGTTTTTAATCTTTTTTCAATTCGCCATTTTTCAACATCACAAGCTAAGCACACACCATTTGCCATTTTTACAGCAAGAGGCTGAGCCCCGCCCATTCCACCGATACCGGCAGTTAAAACTAATTTACCTGAAAGATCAGATCCATATCCATAATGTTTTTCAGCTGCGGCCATGAATGTTTCGTACGTCCCTTGAAGAATGCCCTGAGTGCCGATGTAAATCCATGAACCGGCAGTCATTTGTCCGTACATCATCAGTCCTTCATCTTTTAATTTATTGAAGTGATCCCATGTTGCCCAGTGAGGAACAAGGTTTGAGTTCGCAATCAAAACACGTGGACCGTGTTCATGAGAAGGCATGATCGCAACCGGTTTTCCTGATTGAATCAATAGTGTTTCATTATTTTCTAAATTTTTTAATGAATGAATAATATCCTGAAGTGCCTGATGATTTCTTGCGGCCTGTCCGTTTCCACCGTAAACAATAAGATTGTCTCTATCTTCAGCAACATCCGGGTGAAGATTGTTTAATAAGCAACGAAGAGCGGCTTCTTGATGCCAGCCCTTACATGTTAGAGTGGAGCCCATTGGAGGAAGTGGGATTATTGGTGTGCTCATTAGTTTAATACTCCAGTGTGAATTTCAGCGGCCTTTACGATTTCACCACTGTTAATAACTTTCACAATATTGTTAATATCTTTATAAAATATTCTGTCTTCATCGATTGTCGGAACGTACTTGCGAATCAGTCCGTAAACTTCTTCAAGGGCCGGAGAAGTTTTTAGCGGACGTTGAAGATCAAGCGCCTGAGTATTGCAGAGAAGCTCAATCGCTAAAACGTTTTTCGCGTTTTCTATAACTTCATGAAGCTTTCTTCCGGCCGTTACACCCATTGAAACATGATCTTCTTTATCAGTAGATGTAGGGACTGAGTCCACACTTGCAGGATGACAAAGATATTTATTTTCTGAAACAAGGGCCGCAGCTGTGACGTGCGCGATCATAAGTCCGGAATTTAATCCAGAATTTTTAGTTAAAAATGCTGGAAGCTCAGAAAATACAGGGTTCATCATTTTTTCAATTCTTCTTTCTGCAATGTTGCAGATTTCTGCAACACCCATTGCAAGATAGTCCATAACAAGTGCAAGAGCTTCACCATGAAAGTTTCCACCAGAAATAACCTCTCCAGTTTCAACGAAGATAAGTGGATTATCTGTAACAGCATTTAATTCTGTATTTAAAACTTCTTCTGCATGAATCAATGTTTGTCTACAAGCTCCATGGACTTGTGGAACGCAACGAAGCGAATAAGGATCCTGAACTTTGTGGCAGCCAGGATGAGAATCTTTAAGTGTTGAGCCGATAAGAATTTTATTCAGATTCTCCATACTCGCAATTTGTCCCTTGTGTGGCTTAAGAGCAGTTATTTTTGGATTGTATGCTTTGTCGGTTCCTTTAACAGAGTCCATTGTTAAAACAGCGCAAATATCGGCGAGCTTCATGATCTGTCTTGATTCAAAAACAGCGAGAGCACCGAGTGCGGCCATACAAGCGGTTCCGTTAATAAGGGCAAGACCATCTTTCGGCCCAAGAACAGCAGCTTGTTTTCCAATCTTATCAATCGCTAATTTTGAATTGATAACTTTTCCATCATACTCAACTTCACCTTCGCCGATTAAGGCTAAAGCAATGTGAGATAGAGGTGCTAAATCTCCACTAGCACCAACAGATCCTTTTTCAGGAACAACTGGAGTGATATCATGATTTAAAAAATCTAAAAGCAATTCTACAGTGTGCGGCTCAACTCCGGAAAATCCAGAGATCAGACAGTTCGCACGTAAAAGCATAATCGCGCGAGTGATCTCACAACTGAAGGCTTTACCCACACCAGTACAGTGAGAGCGGATTAAGTTTAATTGAAGTTGAGCAATATCGCCTTCAGCAATGTGCTTGCTCGAAAGAGCGCCGAAGCCGGTGTTGATTCCGTAAACCGGAGCACCCTTTTTTACGATCTCAAAAACGAAGGCACGTGAAGCTTTCATTTTTGTCATCGCTTGTGGATCGATAGAAAGTATTACACTTCCTTTTTTTGCATGGGCCACTTTATGGACTTGATCAATAGTAAGTGACTGGCCGTTTAGAATGATATTCATATGTACTCACAAGGGTTAAAATACCCTGATCCTACAATGAAAAGTTGTGAATTGTAATGGTGTTTTGCTTCACATTTTTGAGCAGGAAATTAAGCCGCCTGAAAAGCTTCTTTCGGGTATTTCTGGATCATCTGGTTGATCACCAGGATGGCCTTAGTATTGTTGTAGTGCTTGCACCAGTGAGTAAGGGATTTTTTCTTGTAATCGCAATAGAGAAGCTGAGGATTGGACTCAATTGCTTCTGTAAGGGACTGGAGGTGGTTCATATGGATAAACAAGATGAGTCGGTCGATCTCTTTAGGCTGCTCATAGATTTCACGAAGGTCCGCACGTTTGTCGACTTTTTTAATCTTAAAGGCCATATAAATAAAAACACAAAAAAAGAGTTTATGAACAAAAAGAGAAATACAGCAGATAAAAAGAAGCGCCCAGTAATCATTGGCAATCAAGCGCATTTCTCTTGGGTCAGTCATTTTTGAAAAACGCTTATTCCACAAAGAGTTTTTAGAGTAATTAAATAGTTTATTGAAATCTTTAAATCGCATTAGAAGCAGTCTAAAGCTTAAGACTGTACATTCCAAGCACACATCTAACTAGTTAAATTTGGCACGCCGGTGGCAAAAGATTAGGCAAAAAATTGCCAGAAAAAGATGGCAAACCAGTTTTTAAAATGATCGAAGAGATTCAACTTTATTTTTGTAGTTATCTTTGGTCGTTTTAAAAACGTATGAACCCGCAACTAGATTATCTGCCCCTGCCGCAATAAGCTCTTTGGCGTTCTTGTCAGTCACACCACCATCAACTTGAATTTGAAAATGAGCGCCGAGAGATTTTCTTTTTTTAGCAAGCTCTTTGATTTTATCATAAGCAGCAGGCATAAAAGATTGCCCGCCGAATCCTGGTTCAACAGACATGACTAAAACTAAATCTACTGCTTTTAAAATTTCATCAGAAAGTTTGCTTACAGAAGTTTTGGGTTTGATCGAAATTCCCACACTCGGATAATTTATTTTCAAGTTTTTAATCAGTGACATTGAATCAAGGGCGGCTTCAACATGAAAAGTAAAATTATGAATGCCGGCATTCTTTAAAGTTTCTCCGTAAAATTCCGGATTCGTTACCATGAAGTGAGCATCGCATTTATGGGGAGATTTTTTTGTAATGAGTTCAATGACAGGGTGTCCGAAAGTCAGGTTAGGAACAAAGTGACCATCCATAATGTCTAAATGAAACCATAAATCCTTCACACCTTCAAAGGCCATGAGCTCAAATTCCATATTTAAAAAATCGCATGCTAAAAGACTTGGTGAAATAATTGTCATAAAAATTTACGGATTGAGAGTAATCTCACCGCCCTTATTTTTCAGGCCATTTAATAATTCAGTGTCAGTGCAGATTTTTTTTCCTTCTAACTGAACTTTCGTTAGTCGGATCGAGCAGTCAGAAAGGCCTACGGACAAAAATCCATGTTCGATGGAAGTTTCACCAGGCTTTAATATTCGTTGTAATTTTTCAATAGCATATACTTTCAAGCGCTGTGAGTTCAGGTAGCAGTAAGTTCCGGGCCACGGATCAAGCGCACGAACTTGATTATGAAGTTTTTTATAATCAGATTCTTTAAAGTTTAAAAATCCATCTTCTTTTTTTAATGTCGGAGCGAAGCTTACATCAAAAGGATTTTGAGGTGTGAAAACCAATTTATTGTTTTGAATTTTTTCAATTAAAGCCTTTGTACTGATACCTGCCTGAAGTTTAAGTCGGTTGTATAAACTTTCTCCGTTTTCGTCAGGAGCAATATTAATCTCATCGAAGTGAACAAGGTCACCGGCATCCATTGTTTTTACCATCTTTTGAATTGAAACACCGGTCGATGAGTCGCCATTTAAAAGAGCGTATTGAATAGGTGCAGCCCCTCTATATTTTGGAAGAATAGAAGTGTGGATATTAAAACAGCCAAGTTTTGGCATTGTCAAAACGCGTGAGCCTAAAAACTGAGCGAATGCTAAAACCAGATAAAAATCTATTTCCATGGTCTCAAGTTTCGTTAAAATTTCTTCTTCGCGATTTATATTTTCAATCTGGAATAAGCGAATGTTGTGGGTCTTGGCAAACTCAGCAACGGGAGGAGATTTTAATTCCTGTCCACGGCCAGCAGGTCTGTCCGGCATAGTGATGACGCCGACGAGATTAATGGCCGGATTTTGATACAGCTCTTCAAGTGTGGGCACAGAAAAGTCAGGGGTCCCACAAAAAACAACGTTAAGTTTCTTAGTCATTATTTCTTCTTTTGTTTTTTAAGGAATTTTTTCTCGATTAATTGTTTTTTTAAAAAACTAAGTCTTTCGATAAAAACAATTCCATCAAGATGGTCATTTTCGTGTTGAAGGCATACAGAGAGAAGTTCATCTGCTTCAATCTTGTGATGATTACCGAACATATCCTGGTATTCCATTGTTACAAATTCAGCACGCTTCACATCTTCATAAACACCGGGGACGCTCAAGCATCCTTCTTCATGAATACTTTCACCGGATTTTTCTCTGAAGACAGGATTGATAACAACAATTGGCTTAAAGTCAAAATATCTATATTCTGTTATTCCATCAGGAAGAGTAACTTTTTCTCTTTCAAACTCTATGTCCATAACAAACATTCTGATGCTCACGCCAACCTGTGGAGCGGCGAGGCCAATTCCAGGTGCATGGTACATAGTATAAAACATGTCTTTGATAAGACTTCTAAGTTCATCATTAAATTCAGTAACCGGAGCGGCCACCTTTTTCAGGATTGGAGCAGGATAGGTTGAAATAGGAAGCTTTGTGCCAACTAATTCATAATTTTCTAAAAAGTTCTCTTTCATCTCTATTAAATATCACAAATCAACGCAATTTGCGATGGTAAATAAAATAGAAAGAAAGGTAGATAACAAACAAAGACGGTACACCAAAAGTGGCGACTACCGCTGGGATTTTGCTGGTTTGCCCTAAGGTCATAAAATACGAATAAACAAACCAATAGATAAAAGTGAAACTTAATACAAAAGCAATGTTTGATCCGAACGAGCTGTTTCTGCGGTTAGGATTAAACAGTGCCACAGAAGCAAGAATAGCGAGTACTAAACAAGTAAAACCTGAAGAAAACTTGTCGAGAAAGGTTACAAAATACTCACTATCATTGATTCCATTCGTGCGTAAAACAGCGATGTAATCATACAGACGCCAGATATTCAGCGTAGAAATATCAGCGTTGATTTTTTTAAAATCATTTATTGTTTCTTTTAGTGGAAAAATTTTTTCATGAAACGGGCTGGGCTCAGGAAAAGTTTTATTCTCCAGATTTGTTACATGCATTCCCTTATTTAAAAGCCATGAATTTCCTTCAATATACTTTGCTGAGTCTGCAGTAACTTCTTCAGAGAATTTAAAACTGGTATTGTAATAATAAAGTGAAAGATCATAGATAATATTTTTTTTATCGTCGAACGAGCTATATGAAAAGAAGTAATCTTGTCCTTTAAACCAAATTCGACCGGATTTCATGGCATTAATTGAGACGGAGCTGTTCTTTGCTTTGCGGACAATCGATGGAATATTTGTCATTTCTGATTGCTGATGTTTTGTATAGGGAACCAGATAGCCGTTGATGAAAAATAGCGTGGTTCCAACTATTGCGCCGATGATCCCGATACAAAGAACAAACTGTCTTCTCGAAAACCCGCTGGCAAATATGGCCGTCAGCTCGTTTCGGCTTTTTAATTTGTTAATTGAGAATAGAGAAGCAATCAGGCAGGACACCGGAAAAATCCTGATCAAGAATGTCGGAATTTCCAATGCCAGGTCGATAAGAATATTTCTTATCTCGTTGGTTGCTTTCAAGAGACCGGTTAAAATTTGTCCTAATGAAAGAACCATCAACAGGATAAACACGGCACCAAAAAAAAATGTAAGCCATTCTTTAAGAATGAGTTTTCTTATCGTGAACATAAGACCTTATGAAAAAAACAAAAGTTGATAGAGTCGGACGCGCCACTAAAGAATTGAAAAGAAATTTTATCTTAGGTCGTTTTTCCAGCGATTCAACCAAAGCAGGAGAAAAAGAATAATAGAAGTCTATGAAATCCATGCCGAGATTGTATTTAGAGATTTTCATTTTGAAACGCCGAAGCACTTCAGTTTTCTCATCTTCAAAACCAAAACACATCGTTGCAACATAACAGCGTTTCGCACTGATCTGGATCTTGTGATAAGCAGCCTCAAAAGCTTTTATATTGTGAGCTTGCTTTTTATTGATGAATTTACGAATGATCTGAGCATTGACGTGTTGATATTTGAAGCCGATTGAAAATTTCATAAATTGATCTAAACATCTGAAGCAGTCACGCTGAAGATTCGGGCTTCGGTCGTAAGCTTTCGCAAGATCCCAGTAAGCGTGGCTGATCAGTAGTAGCTCAGTCATATCTTTTACCGCGTTAAAGAGGGTGGGAGTCAGGCGGTCTTCTGTTGTATCGAAGTATAGAGCGAGAATACCAAGATATTTATTGTAGGAGTCCACGGCCTGGGCCATGCGGTCTTCCTTAACAAATACCTGTGCACGCTTCAGGTGAGTCAGACGCGTTCGATAGAGCTCAACAACTTGCTCTCTTTTTTTCTCGTCTTTTAAATCTTTAGCGTCCGTTTTTTTCTTGATTGCCAATGCTGATCCTTAGAATCTTAATGAAACGCCAAAAGAAGCTTCTCTCATTTTTGTTTCGTTTCTAGCTAAAGCTGGACTCGCTTTTTGTTTTGTTTGTTTAAGCGCAAATTCAAATCCAAGACGTGGTGTGACCCAGCCAAGACCAAATGCATTTCCTTTTTCTTCCTGCTCTTTATCGTTGAAGCCACCAAATCGAAGGAAAAAATCTTCGAGAACTCTTACTTGAATGCTTCCACGATATAAAAGTGAATTTGAAATTTCTTCTGCATTATAATTTCCACCGAGATCAAAAGAAACTGTTATGGCATCAACGAAAGCATGCTGAACACCGATGATTGCTTTTGTTGCCTTTCCCTTAGAGTTGAAAGCATCATAAGCAACAAGTCCAAGAGATGTTGTCTGATCAAGTGCATGAGTTAATCCAAAAACTGTTTGATAGTAATCAACTCTTTCACCTGTTAAAGAGTTTTCATCTTTTGTTTTACGGAAGCTTACACCAAAAGCATTTTTAGTGTCGAGTTGTGAAGAAGTCTGAAGACCCCAGCGCTTTCTGGAAAGAACGCCTTCTTCCTGCTTCACATAACTAAGTGACCCGCTCAGACTCTGATTTCCATCAGTGAGAACAACTCCCGTATTTTTCGGTTTTTGAACTACTTTTCCGGCCGCGTCTTTAAACTGAATCATGTCTCTTTGCACATAAACATCACCAACGGTGAAAAATGATAAGCTTGCCGGGTTTAAGAATGCGGCTTCTTCCATGAAGATTCCGGAAACTCCCGTTCCTGCTTGAGATTTAAGGTGTGTAGTTTCGAACTCATGAATCTTTGCAAAAGCAAAGTTGGACGTGAGCACTATTGCCAAAAAAAAAGTTGTTTTGATTTGATTGCGAATGTTACTAATTCCTTTTAAAATTAATGTCAGCTTAAGAGGAAATTATAATGAAGATAAGACGAGCCGTCATCCCTGTTGCAGGAAAAGGCACAAGATTTTTACCGGCGACCAAACAAACACCCAAGGAAATGATTCCGATCATTAACTTGCCAATGATCCATTACGTGGTTGAAGAAGCAATTTCGTCGGGTATTGAGCAAGTTATTTTTATAACTTCATCGGGCAAACACGCTGTTGAAGATTATTTTGATCGCAATTTTGAGTTGGAAGATTTTTTAATAAAAAATGGAAAAATTAAAGAGCTTGAACTGATTCAAAAAATCGGAAAAATGGTTGAAGTTACTTCTATCCGCCAAAAAGAGCAGCTTGGTTTAGGCCACGCCGTTTTAATGGCGAAAGATTTAGTCGGCAACGAGCCGTTCGCTGTTATCCTTGGTGATGAAATTGTAAGAGGTCCGCATCCGGTGACTAAGCAGCTGATTGATGTGGCAAAAAAAAATAACGGTGCCAACGTCATCGGTGTAATGGAAATCGATCCGATGGAAACTTACAAGTATGGTATTGTAAAAGGTGATTATATCCCTGGTTCGAAAACAACCATGAGAATGAACACGATGGTTGAGAAACCAAAACCAGCTGATGCGCCCTCAAACCTGGCGACTCCCGGCAGGTATGTTTTTCGTTCAGAAATTTTTGATGCGCTCAAAGTTATTCCCAAAGGTGTCGGTGGAGAATATCAGCTGACGGATGCAATCAATCTTCTGGCCAGAGAAAGTGAAGTCTATGCTCATATATTTGACGGTGAAAGATTTGATACGGGAAACATTGAAGGGTATTTGAATGCAACAATCGAATTCGCATTGATGAATAAAGACTCTGAAGCGATGATGAGAAAACTGATTAAAGAAAAAGTAGAAAAATATAAAATTAAATAGGTAATCGATATGAAAATGCTGATTTCAAAAATTGCTGCAACCCTTATAATTTCTTCAAATGCCTTTGCGTCTGTTCCAACAGAAGAAGGTCTTCTTAGAAATTTAAGCAATGCCGATCTTCCCGGATCATTCATAACTGTAAAAATGATGATGCAGTCGTTGAACGAGCAGGAGAGAAGCGATTACGTAAGACTTCAGCTTGCACTGGAAGGAGGTAATGTCAGCATCCTTCAGACAATTTATACAAACGGACAGATGCTTAACTCACAGGTAAAAAGCGTAAAATATTTCCCGGATCTTTTAACACAAATTAAAAGAGAAAAAGCTCCGGAAAAAAGTTTGTTCTACGGCGTGATGATGATGCTGACAACAAATCGTTCGCAAGGAATTGAAGCCTTTCTTGAAAAAAATGGTGTGGCGATTGTAAGAAGCAAAACTATTCTTAATGAAGATAAGATGAGACTTCTTCGCGCTTACAGAACCCATCTGGTTAATAGCAAAGGAAAAGGAGATGCTGGCTCGCCACTGAATCCTGAAGATCCAAAAAGCAAAGAAAAGATTCTGGATCTTTTCAGATCAAATACATTTAAGCGCGCTAAAAACGTAGAGCTGGTAAAAAAAGACAACGAGTTTATGTGGAAAGTGGACTGGAAGTCAGCACAGGGATTTTTCTCTAACGAGGAAAGACAATTCCGTGCAATTGACTACAGCACGGGCGATGCTCAGATAAAACTTGAAGCAAGTAATTATTTATTATTCAACGGGACAAACGAGCTTCCGAAATATATGGACATGAAAGATGCCAAGGGCTCTCTCTACAAAATTCAGGTTTTAGGTCTTGATATCAAAAGAGCGGACAAACGATTAAGTGATACTTACGAAGAACTTAAAAAAACTCCAGGTCTGGAAGACACAACGAATTCGTTTTTATTTTAAAGAATGGATAAAACTCTTTTTCTCGTAGCTGTTAACACGCCTTTTAATGGTTCTATGCTGACGTATAGTGCAGGGTCGGATATTGCGCAGAAGATTCAAAAGGGCTCCCTTGTTAAAGTTCCATTGGGAAAAAGATCAGTTGATGGGTGTGTGTGGCAGGTGGCCTCAACTGAAAAAATTGATATCAGCAAAATAAAAGATATTCAGGCATCAAGCGAGGAGCTCTTTCTTTCAAAAGAAGAATGTGAGCTTTATCAATGGATGGCCAGTTATTATCACTATCCTTTAGGACAGCTAATCTTTGATATTCTTCCACCATTTTTAAAACGCCCGAGAAAACTTAATTTTGATCAGGGGAAAGGTGAAGAAAGCCACTTCGTTTTAAATCCGGAACAAAGTGAAGTCGTCGAAAAGATTTCATCTGCAGGATTTGATAAATTTTCGAAGTCCCTAGTTCATGGAGTGACGGGAGCAGGAAAGACTCTTATTTATCTGGAGTTGATTAAAAAAATTATCTCTGAAAAAAAATCAGTTCTCTTTCTTCTTCCAGAAATTAATTTAACACCGCAATTTTTAAAAACGTTTGAGACATACCTTGATGTGCCGATTTATTCTTACAACAGCTCTATCAGTAACTCGGATAAGTTTGGGTTGTGGAAACTGCTTCAGGAAGACTCTTCTCCAAAGCTTATTTTAGGGGTTCGAAGCAGCGTTTTTCTTCCGATAAAAAATCTGGGATTAATTGTTGTCGATGAAGAACATGATCAATCTTTTAAGCAGGACGACAGGTGCACTTACAACGCCCGTGACATCGCAATTAAAAAAGCTTCTTTGCAAAAGATTCCGGTGATTCTAGGATCTGCTACACCGATGGTTGAAACATATAAAGCATTCGTAGATACACCTCAGTATTTTCCGCTACGAAACCGGGCCCAGTCAGCGAAGCTTCCGGACGTTGAGCTGGTTGATATGCGCGGAAGAGCGAGAGTTGAAGCAGAAAAACTTTTATGGCCATATAGCAGTGAAAGTATTTTTAAAATAAAAAAGGCGATGGAAAAAGGTGAGCAGGTGTTGGTGTTCATCAATAGGCTAGGTTACGCCAGTTATCTGCAATGCAATTCTTGCGGGCATCAGTTCTCATGTCCTAATTGCAGCACCAACTTAAAGTATTTTAAAAAGCGTAGCGAGATGGTCTGCCAGACATGTGATTATAAATCACCTGCACCGGAAATGTGCCCTGAGTGCATGAATATCCAGCTCTCTCCAAAAGGCTTTGGAACTGAAAAAGCTCATGATGTTCTAATGCAATTGTTTCCAGACAAGGTAATCAACCGCTTTGATCGTGACGAAATTAAAACTTTCACTAAACTTGAAGAAACTCTCGATCAGTTTCATCATAAAAAAATTGATATGTTGGTTGGAACTCAGATGCTTTCAAAAGGACACAATTTTGAAAACGTAAACCTCGTCATCATATTGGGAATCGATTCGCAGTTAAATTTTCCGGACTTCCGTTCTAACGAAAGAGTTTATCAGACTCTCACTCAGGTTAGCGGAAGGGCAGGACGCTTCGGCAAAAGTGCAGAAGTTCTGGTTCACACTCTGGCACCTGAAAATAAAATTTTTACCTATCTAAAAAATCATTCGTTCGATGACTTTTATAAAGATGAAATACCGATGCGTGAAATGTGCTCGGCACCACCTGTAAAAAAACTTATTCTTTTATACTTTAATGGCAAACACCAGGCAGAGGTCATAAAGGAGAGCTCGGAGCAGTCGCAACGCCTTCGAGACATGGCCGATACTCATTTTAATCAGGTTGAAATCCTGGGGCCACGTCCTTCAATGATAGAGAAAAAAGTTAACAAATTTACTTGGTCTTTAATGATTAGAAGCTCTGATATCAATCAACTTCATAATTTAATGAACACATTTGAAAAGAATTATCGTCCCCCTCACACTATCTCTTTGAAAATAGATGTAGATCCTTATTATTTTGATTAAGTTTTAAAGTAAATCCCGAAAAGTTCCGTTAAGTCCGAGGAGAGCAGTATAAGCTTAAGCCTCAAAGGGATTATTTTATGAAATTTAATAAAAAAATGATGGCAGTTCACTTGTTAGCAAGCTTTCTGATTACAGAATCAGCTATGGCAAGAATTTCAGCGGGAGATAGAAAACCAACAAATGGTGAATCTACTTCTTCTAGTGGAAGTAGTAGAGGCCAGCCGCCTTCTGGTTATAAAATATCACAGGCACCAAAAGACAATTATCAGGTTGTTCAAGGTAGCACATCGATATGTGATAGTGATCAATCAAAAGAAAAATATTTTCCGCAAAGTTTATTTCCACTTATTGCAAGAGATGAAGGGGCGAAGATTGATTTTTCAGTTAGACCGAATAATAAAATTGTAGTGAAAGTTCCACCAACGATCAATGTTTGTGGGCAATGGATCCCAGAATTCAGACAAGATAGAGTTACAAAAAATGTAACGATTTTTATGAAATTAAACGGAACGAAGTATACTCAGAATGTCGGTGCAGATGGAAAACCAATTCTTGATGTCAACAAGAAACCGATATATACAGAGACAAAAGATGTATTGCTTTCAAATGCAGATTTCGAAGCATGTTTAGCAATGAAAGAGATTACTGATAAAGATGGAAAAATTGATTATTCAAAAGTTCCTTCCAACGGCTATTCGGAAAGTGTAACAACTTTCGATTACGACTTTGATAAAAAAATAGATATTAAAAAAACAGCTGCGATTTCTTTCGGTTACCCGAAATCATACAACTCTGCAGATGGTTATGCGCCTATGATTGGAATTGATGAAAGTGCTTCTGTTCCAGGTGAAGCCTGTATGGTTGCTGAAAAAATCACTGAAGTACCACTCTATATCAATAAAGGTAAAGAGGTTTTAATCGAAGAGATCAATGCTACTTGTAAATCTGGTGATGCTCAAAAGATAGCAGAAGCAAGAGCTAATATTGGTAACTACGATGCACTTAGAGACATTGCAGATAAAATCAGACAAGAGCTTGATGCCGGTTACTTGATCGCTGTTAAAACAGACGTGACAAGAATCGACGGCGAGATGAAAGGAATCGAAGAAAAACTTAATAAAGAAAAAGACACTCTAGATGAGTCTTCAGCTAGAAAACTTATTGATAAATATGTTGCACTCGCAAAAGAACTTAATACTAAATTCTTAGACCCGGCGATTATGCGCCTTGATACTTTAATACAAAAGCGTGCAAAACTTGATGATGAAGACTCACAAGTAAAAGGTATCGATGAAGAAATCAAAAAATTAAATGAAGATATAGCCCAGTTTGCAAAAAGAAATCCAACTTCATTTGCTAGTGTTTACTCTGTAATGGAAAAGTATGCATTCACAGATTCTGCAAAAACGATCGAAGATATTCGTTTAAAATCTTACCTATATTCTAAAGTATATACTGGTAGAACAGACGAGAAACGTGGAAAACAAATGACTTTGGAAAGTGCTAAGCAAAAACAGTACGAACAGCTTCAAAAATTTGATAAAACTTTAACTGACTGGTCAGATGTTTATCTGGTAGGACAAGGTAACACTTACCCAATTAAGAAAGTTGAAAGAGAACGTCAGGGATCAATTGATCGTATGAACACTCGTTGGGCAGCTTACGAGAAAAAAGAATCTACTGATTATGCAAACTATTGCGGTTTCGGGATGCTTGGATCTATAAAAAATCCGGTTAAGTGTAAAGAGTGGAGTGAAGGTTTAAATAAACGCAGAACTGCAGAGTTAAAGAAGCGTGAAAAAGACCTGAATTACATCAGAGGTAAAAACGACAAACTCGAAAAAATGGGTACGAACTATAACGAACACCAGAGAAAACTTGCCTCGAGAGAAGAAGCAGAAGCTGATAACTATGAGCCATACGGATCATCTTATACAAGCTACGAAGATAATTTCTCTGAAAGGTTTCCCGGATACTATGGGCCAACGACGACGACAAGTTACAATGCTGCTAACTACAACATGGGTGGAATGAGCAACTCGTTGCAAATGGGACAACAGCAGTACGGTCAGCAACAGTACATGGGACAACAGCAGCAACAATTCCCTCAACTGCAAATGGGGCAGGGGCAAGTGGCGGCTGGATGGCCAGGAATCTAATTTAAAAATTTAAAGCAGAAGCAAAAGGCCCTCTTAACGAGGGCCTTTTGCTTCTGCTATTTTAGAAAGTAACTGAAGTGTTTACCTGGATTAGCATTGAGCTTTTCTTTTCGTTCGTTATAGCTGCATTATTTGTGTAGCTATAATAATCACCAGTGATCAGGTAACCAAAACCACCACCGATTCTAATTTCATTGTTCCACTTGTATGTCGCATTCAAGTCGATCTCTGTTCCAAGATCTTTTGATTGAGATGTAGCGGCCGTGAAATTAGTATTCTTAGTATGATTGTAAGCCGCTTTTCCGGCAGTCGCAGCTTCTTCAGCTTTTGCGTAAATAACTGCAGTATCAAAAGTCCATTTCTCTGTGCTGTAGCTTGATCTAAGTTTGAGGTAAAGAGTGTTTGTAATGTATGAATCATAAATACTTTGAGCATGATTTCCGATTGCGTTCAGATTGTAACGGAAAAGAATATTTGCCACTTGGTAGTTAGGGTTTAAATAAAGTGCTCCGAATTTTGTTGGAGAACCATCGTCACCAGCAATTTTTCCGCCGTCAAATCCGAAAGTCCAGAAATCACTGGCTTTGTAATTAGACTGAAGAACAACTGCTTTTGCAGAATAAGATCTAACTGATCCTGCTGCATTTCTTCCCAGGTCACCGGATACCAGTGGAACTTCAATTGCAACGTCGAATTTTCCTAGTTCTTTTTTAAAATAAATGTCTGTGATTTTTACACTTGAATCTCCTAGAGGCAATGAAGTGTATGGAGCATCGATTGCTGTTTTGAGCGGGCTGTTTTGATTACTATTTCTTATTGTGTATAAAAGTCCGAAAGCAATATCTCTTTCCTGGTTGTCATAAAGGAAGCCAGCTCCAAATTCTTTGGCAGCTGTTCCCATTGTGATCCCGCCGCCGTTAGTAACTTTAGACCAGAATGGACTTACATAAAAATTTCCAATTTTTAATTTCATCGTAACACCATCACGAATTGATGAGTGACGGTCCCATGTATCGTTGCCATCGTTATAAACAGCACCGAGTCCCCAGTTAATTGTATGGCGACCAATCTGGTAAGTCGCTGTATCAGAATAAAGCTCTAAGAAAGCTTTTCTAACGTTAATGTTTGAACCACCAGTTGATTGAGTATGGTAATAAACTGGAACGTTATTTGTATTTACAGCATCAGTTGCAAAAGAGTCACCTAGGTATCCACCGTTTGCATATCCAGTTGTCAGTTCACCTTTAAAAGTAGCTGCGTCATTAATGATCATCGTTGGAGCTAATTTAAAAATATAACTTTGCCATTCTGCTGTTTGCTTTTCACCGGCATCAAGGGCCACTTCTTGTGAACCAGGATTTGCAGCAGTTAATGCAGCTTTAGATTTTACACGACGAGCTCCACTCAAAAGAGTTGTGTCAACACCGAAGGCACCATGCCAATCAATTGGAAGAGCGAATGATGTAGCAGGAACAACTGCCAAAAGTGCGAGGACGCAGAATCTGTTCAGTGACATAGTCATGAAATACTCCAAAAAAAGAAGTCAATTAACATTGTAAAGTTTTATAAAAATACTATATGAAATGGTAGTAGTTAAGTCAAAACGTGAAACCATAAAAAAAACTAGAGAAACTTGTAGTTAATACAGAAGTTTATTGAGAAGATTTGAAGATGAAGCAATGGGCAATTCGTATATTTATCACACTCCTTGGTTTAGTGATTCTTGTGTCTATCGGGATATTCATTTTTGTCAAAACGACATTGAGTGAAACTTCAGTTGCTCTACTTGAAGAAAAAATTTCCAAGAATTATGACCCTTACACAACTCCAGCTTCATCAATTGTTCTAGAAGAAGGCTCGCTTGTTAAACGCGAAGAGCTTCAAAAGTTTTTTCTTTTTACTGTAGAAAAAAACAGCTTTGAAGATTTCATGGCCCGTACGCACGAGAGTGGTGATCTTACTGAACTAAAAAATGTTTCCGGCGTCCTTCAGGTTAATCACAACGTTGAATTAAAAAACCTGATGATTAACGACTGCGCAGAACTTTATTGTTATCAGCATTATCTTCCTTTTGAATACATTCCTTCGATTTTCTGGAAAGGTTTAATCGGCGTCGAAGATCAGCGCTACCTCGACCATTTTGGTATCGATTTTAAATCTTTGTTTAGAGCTTTAGTTACAAATTTAAAAACAATGAAGTATACGCAGGGTGGATCAACGATTTCCCAGCAGTTGGTGAAAAATCTATTTTTTACTAATGAAAAAACGTTTTCAAGAAAACTTAAAGAGATGATTGTTTCAGTTTATATTGAAACAAAATTTCCAAAAGAAAAAATCCTTGAAGCTTATTTAAATGAAGTTCACTGGGGAGCACTTCAAGGAATAAAAATGAAAGGGGTCATGGCCGCATCACTTTATTATTTTGGGAAAAAACCGGCCGACATTACTCCATTTGAAGGTGCCATCCTTATCGGCCTGTTGAAAGGCCCCGGATATTTTCACCCGCTAAAAAAAATTGAACGTTTGCAGGAGCGCGCTGAAGTTGTTTATAAAAAATTAATTCAGGAAAACTCAGTACCGAATGATTTAACATTAATCTGGAAGAAAAATGACTGGAATACATTCACGACCCGTTTGCAAAAACTGGAAAAGACCAGATACCACCAGTCGATCTGGAGAACTCTTAATGATCAGGAGCCGACTCTTTCAAACTACGAAAAGTTTGTTCTTATTCAAAAAGTAGCCGACGTTAAACAAAAAATTTCAGAACGCTTCAACGATAAATTCAACACAGTTGATATCTCGGTAAAAGTTATGCTTGGGCCGCTGAATTCTGATCAGTGGTACAGCTACTATTCGAGAGTAGAACGAAATAAAGAAAAAGCGCTAACGACGGAAAGGCATCAGGTAGGAAGTTCTATCAAGCCAATCATTTACAGTATTTTTGAAGATCTTGGTCGCAGAATGGATGAGTATGTTTCCACTGATCAAATAACTATAAAATTAAAATCAGGGTCATGGACACCGAAAGAAGCTCATAAAATTGTAGAGCATCAGATCACAATGACTGAAGCACTGATGAAATCCTATAACCGTCCTGTCATCAGAGTGGCAAACGATTTAGGCTTTCCTGTAGTCGAAGAAAAAATGAAATTCTACTTCCCAGATCTTAAAACTCCATTGGGTGATTACCCATCAGAGCTTTTAGGAAGTATGGAACTCAGCATGAGTGAGCTTCGCGATATTTATGTAAAATTTATTAGAACAGAGTGCGGCAAAATAAAAAACAGTGAAAGATTTATGGATCAATCTGTTTTGAAGATTATGTCTGACCCGAATCAAACGACGGTTGAGCGCGCAGTCGATATTGTAATGCAGAAGCTAAGATTCTTCGGGAAAACTGGAACTACCACCAATGGTTACGATAACTGGTATGTTGCCATCGATGGAAAAAATATTACATTGATCTGGGCCGGATATGAAGGACAGCGTAAAACAAAATCTCTGGGATTATACGGTGCGACCACA